>JAQVBP010000076.1 GCA_028690255.1 Methanosarcinaceae archaeon | reverse complement strand
CTGAATGAAAACAAAAAATTAAATTGAATCTTGCTGTTTGTTTGAGATTGGATATTTCAAATACCTGCTTTGTATCCGGGGTTCAAATGCCTGCTGTTGCAGCCAAGTTCAACTATTTTATTTCAGTTACGAAAAGGCCGCTCGCAAGCGAGCCTGAACAAGAACGAAGGAAGAAGCCAATAAAGGTAGCTCCGGTAATCAAAAATATTTATCACGTTAGAGGACTGGTCATCTCCTGGAAAAACCAGTACAAAAAAAATCATAAAGAAAAAAAGAAAATGCAGCACCTAGATATGCTGCATCCGAAATTATGTTTTCGGCCTTTAATTATTCAATTGTTTTAATTTTTCAATTGCTTTTTTACTGTTTATCCTTTTCTTCTCAGCACTATATAGGCTGTGACGATTAATGCGCCTGAAAGGATTGAGCCGAAGCCCGGAAGTCCGGTTTTTTCGTCATTTTCTCCTTCGGGTTTTTCGCTTTCTTCAGAGATTCCATCGCCGGAGGTATCACTTTTTTCGGGGAGGATTACTATGCTTTCTTTGTTATCTCCTGCCTGAATTTCCTCTTCAGTTGTTGCGGTTATTATGAAAGGAGAGAATCCGGGGGTTTCGACTTCGAAGTAGACGAAAACATTGTCTTCTCCGGTATTTCTGGTTGGGAGGAGGTTCCAGAGGTTTCCGTCATATCTCCACATTTTTATTATGGAAGGGGACGAGCCGGTTTCTTCAAGCCAGGCTTTTTCGACTTTGAATTTTATGACCGGGTTGTCGATATTTTCCGGAGTTGCCATTCCTGCATTTCCCACCCAGAGGTTTACGTGTTCGTAGACAAGACCTGGAGGCAGGCTCGAGACAAGCGCGGACTGCCCTTTGAGCATCTCTACAAATGTTGTCATTTTGCCGAAACTCTTTTTCGAGTCAAATTCTATGCTGAGCACGCATGTAACATTACTCGGGAAATTAAACACGGCATGCTGCCCACTGCTTACGAAGGTCTGCGAAAGTTCCTTGATCCTGACATTACCCGGAGGTTCGGGAGATCCGCCACCCCCACCGCCGCTTCCGCCGCTGCCACCGCTTCCGCCACTTCCGCCACTGCCACCGTTGTTGGTTACACTTTCAACGAGTATAGGGGCAAAGGGAGTGAAATGGGTGACATACCCCGAAACGGTATGGACACTGGTGTCAACTATGCTGTTTTCCACAAGTACCCATTTACCGCTTCCCTTATCATACCAGGCCAGTTTCAGTTTCGAGGGGTCGGGAACAAGGCTTGCGTTGTACCAGAGAGTAATTTTCACGGGAGTTGCAGAGAAACTGGCATTGGCCGTGAAATCAATTACAGGACCAACCGTACCGCTTGCAGGAGCGGGGATTTCCGAGGCATTGACCTCCAGGCTCAGGTTCCCGGGAAGTTTAAGGGCAGGCCGGAGAGCTGCCGGGTCAATAAGGGCAAGAGGAATCGTTTTTGTTTCGCCTGGCCCGATTTCAACCCTGACACTGCCAGACTGGACTACGGTAATGGAAAAACTCAGAGTCCGGTTTTTCCCGAGGGCGTCTTCGGCTTTTATGGTAATACCATGCACGCCTGCCCCCAGGACTTTGCTGAAGGACGGCCCGGACCCTATGGTTCCGGCAAGGTCCGAGGTCCAGGTAACGCTTACGTCCTGACCTTCGGGATCGGTCACGTTTGCGCGGAACTCAACAGGCGTTCCGGAAAGATAGACTCCCCCCTTTTCCGGAGCCAGGAGTTTGATTGAAGGAGGGTCGTTAAACTCCCCGTCAAAGAACCGGGTGCTGCTTACGATAAGGGTGGAGGCCCCGGCAAGGTTTGCAAATATGTCGTACCTGAGGTAGTGAAGCCCCTCCATGTCCGTCCGGAAAGGCACTGTCAGGTTGAGCTCGTTCTTTCCGGCTACAAGGTTAAAGTCATACGTGGAGTTTCCAACAAGCCGATTTTCAGGGTTATAGACCATAACCTGCACCAGGGCAGGGACGTTATCGTTTACGTCAAGGAGGAGGTCGACGATGATGTCCTCCCCCGAAACATAACTCTCTTCGGCCGCAAAGGCCGGACTCGCCATTAAAAGGAAAACAGCAAAGGATACTGAGAAAAGTATCCCCGCCGTTTTAAACAACCTTTTTGAAAAATTTCCCTTAATAGATTCCATTTTACTCATCTCCGGGCCTTATGTCCGCAGCGAGAACCACAAGGTCCAGGCCGTGGACATCGAGCAGGTAGGTACCGCTGGCGTTTCCGTAAGTAATATCATAGCGATACACCCCTGACTGGAGGTAGGGCATGGTGAATGAGACCGTGCTGTTCTGGCTGAGCGTCTTATTGTAGGACGACAGTCCCGGCCCTTCGATTGTCAGGCGGTCGGAGCGGCTTATGTTAGCGTACATCTTCACGGTTTCCCCGCTTGCGTACGCCTGCTTTTCCGTGCTGATCCGAAGCCCGTTTATGTCTCTCCGGTCGTGGATGTAGTCGGAGTTTATGTAGAGAGACCTCCCGGACTCATCTCCTCCGGCCGAGTCCAGGTAGACGCTTATAAAGACTTTTTCTTCGGTCTCGGAGACCGGGATATCCACCGTAAACCTGGAGGTAGCTCCGGCTCCGGGGCTGAACTCGGTTACGTTTTCAAAACCGGGATACTTAACCCTGCTATAGAGGTCCAGAGTCTGAAGCCCGTTATTTTTAACCTCCAGAGTAAGGGTTGCGGTCTCGCCCGGAAGGTATGCGCGCATGTCAAGCCAGGAACTGACCGTGATATTTGCACCCTGCAGGTAAAACTCAGTCTCTTCCTGCTCTTCTCCTTCAAGCCCGTAGTAGACGGAGTAATATTTCTCTTCCAGATCGTCAGGGGCTGTAAAGTCAAAGGAGAACACTTCGGCCTCCCCGGACCCGACCCAGCCTGTCCTTGAGCTTTCGTAAATCCCCGGGATATCAAGCAGTACAGTTGCTTCACCACCCACGGAACCCGTGTTATTCACGGTGAAATTGTACCTGAGAGTCTCTCCGAGGCCCGCGGTTCCCTTATTGCCCGGGTCCGCCAGGAGCCCGAATTCGGGAGCAACGATTGTGAAACTGGAGTTTGCCCTCTCAAGCACAACCCCGGCTTCCAGGAGTTCCAGATCCACACTGTAGTTGCCCGCAGGCAGGTCAAGCAGAGGGATACGGTATTCAAGACTGCTGTTTTCCAGGGCCGTGAGGTTTACGACATAGGCCTGTTCAAAGAAGTCCGAAGAAATTTCCAGAGACCCGTTGAAAGGCAGTTGCGGGTGCAGGTTGCTGACATTTGCACAAACACTCAGGTTTCCGGGCAGCATTTTCAGTTCAGACAGGTTCAGGCTGACGGTCCTGTCCACGGTAAACGGACACTCCGCAAACTCAAGCGGGATGTCCCCCGTTACTTCGAGGCTGTAGTTCCCCTTTCCGAGGGTAAAGACCAGGGTATCGTTTACGCTCTGGTTGAGTCCGAGCTTATAGGTCCTGGTCTCGTTTAGCGTTTCATTGACCGCAAAGGTGGCCGTAAACCCGGTGTTGTACTTTCCGGTATTGCTGATGTTCAGCGGGATCTCAACCTTTCCGGGCCTGTACAGGACCAGGGACTCACTGGCAATTGAAGCCTTTTCCCCGAACTCGATGAACTTTGTAAGGTGTTCGGTCAAATCTCCCGTAATGTTGACGCCAATGGTGGTGTTTTCCCGGACCGTTGTATTGAACTCAAGGGCCCTTGAGGTTCCCGGAGCCAGGGATATTGTAAAGTTACGGGTATTAAGGCTCAGGTTATTTACCTCAACCCCGACCTCTGCCGTAACGTTCCCGGGGTTTGTGGCGGTCAGCCCTATAATGAAAGGCTTACTGTCCACAAGCTCCGGGGCGGTCAGATTAACCTGCACCTGCGGGCTTTCAATTAGTATTTCCCTGCTCACAACCGTGCTCCCTATCCTTGCGGCAAGGGTATGGGTCCCGAGAGCAAAGTCCGGGGCAGGCAGCTCGAAACTTTCGGTTTCCGAAGGGGCAACATCGAGGCTAATCCTCTTGAACTCCGTACCGTCCCCGAGCAATACAAGTTCGCCCAGAAGAGGGGCAGGAGCATTATTTGAGACAAGGCCGTTGACATTAAATGTTTCATCAGGCCTGTAATACTCCTTATCGGTCGCGATTGCAAGCGAGAAGTCCCTTGCATAAACGTCTACCGAGCCACTGTCCGAATCCGTTAACTGGTGATAATCGGTTACTGCGCTGAGTTCGAAGGTAAGCTGCCCTTTCTTTTCTGCAACGTAGCTTCCCGCCCAGCTAAAGGTCGTGCCGGCCCCGGAGAACTTATCGAGATTAACAGGTTCATCGAAAACGAGCTGCATTTTTTCTCCGCTGAGGGAAACGATCCAGCCACTATATGAATCGTAGATCAGTACGGTACCCTGGCCCCTTTCCATTCCGCTTATCCAGGAATTTTCAGGAACCAGATCGGTTGTCAACTCTTTCCAGGCCTCGCCGTCGAAGAAATTGACTTTGTTCCCCATATATTCACCACTACAAAGGGCGTAAAGGGTATCTCCGGAGGAAACCAGACTATAGAAGCCCTGGATTTCTTCGTATTGCTCCATAATGCCGGTTTCGGAGTCGTAACTGAACAGGCCGTTATGAAGTATCCAGTACACGCCTCCGCTGTATGCTAGTTTGTAACTGTATCCGCTAGAAACCCCGGTACCGTAATGCTGAACGGTATCCAGTCCGTAATCGTACTCGTGGATTACTCCGGAGGAGTCTATGATTGCGACCAGATCCCCTGAAGCTGTGAAGGCTTTAGGACTGCGGACCTCCGGGACGTTAAGCACTGTGCTTGAGACTCCCCCGGAAGTGCCGTATACCGACACCCTGCTGTCGCTCAGGACCCAGAGGTCTTCATTGTGACTCTCAAGCCGCAGAGAACCGCTTTCTTCGTATCCGCTGTTTGACGCATTAAAAATCGAAATTTCTTTCGTATTTTTATCGATGCAAAGCAGGTCTTCCCCGGCTGCAAGCCAGATGTACCCGGATGTAAGAGCTGCGGCTGAGATCCCGGATGCAGCCCCGACCTCCATTTCAGTCCAGAGGTCCGACCTGGGCTCATAGATGCTCAGGAATTTACCGCTGGCACTTACGATACAGGTACTGTCCCCTGCGATTATTCCGTTTGCCCCGAAAGAGTTTATCGGGACCTGTCTGATCCCCGGGTCACCTGTTTCATTAAAGGCAAATAACCCGTTATACCCGCAGAGCCATACCGCAGAACTGCCCTGTGCCAGGCCGGATAAATCTGCCCCTTCCTCGAATATGGTGAAAATATCCAGGGTGCCGGATGCCGTGTACCTGTAAAGCTTCCTGTCGGAATACAGCAAAACAACCCCGTTAAAGGCGTTTGCCGTATCCACCATGGAAGGGGATTCCTCTTCTTTGAACTCATAGAGAGTTGAGATACTGCCTCCTGCGGCAGCCCTTCTGCTAATTCCTGCGTCAGTTATGAAGTACACATAACTCTCGTCAGAAACCACAGCCAGGACATTATCCGAGGACAGGCCAGAGGAACTGTTGTACTGGTTCCAGCCCGAAGCTGAGAGACTGTAACATTCAGAATTTCTTACACCGGGCCATGTCGAATAATCCCAGTAATATGCAATAAAGAGAAGTTCGTTCGGGAGTACCAGAACGTCATCCAGGTTGCTATTATCCGAAATGGGAGAGTTCGTGCTGTTGTAGGTAGCTGCGGGAGTTCCTTCTCCGAAATTATATTCTTTTACTTCATTCCAGTTCACCAGGTAGACCTTTTGCCCGACCGCATCAACCTTTATAGTGCCGGCTCCCGGGCCTTCCTCCTGGAATTCGTAGAATTCCCCCTCTTCTTTCTCGACCACGAGCACTTCGATTAATTCACCGGTGGCCGGATTATAGCTGTAGACGGTGTATTCGTTCAGGACCCAGAGCAGACCGCCGCTGGTGTCGAGAGACGAGATCTTCATGGAAGCCAGTTTCGTATTGTCAACAGGCTCAACTTCTCCGTTTCCGGTATCTTCATAAAGGCCGCCGTTTGTTCCCAGGAACACGCGGTCCCCGAGTCTGACAACCGAAGTTACCGGATATTTGCTGTACAGGGCAAGGTCTCTGGAGGCGGCAGAGCTTTCCTGCAGGTATGCCCGGATGGACGCATTGCCCCCTGGCAGTTCGCCAGTGCAGTGGAACAGAGCCGTGTAATTTATTGTGTCGTTTTCAAGGTACTCTGTCCTCTCCACCCTGATCTCCGGGGTCATGGAGATGCCTTCTATCGGAATAGCTGTGGAGGTGGAATTTCCAAGTTCGCTCCCGAGGTCTTTTACATCAACAGAGAACACGTACCTTCCTGAAAAGATACCTTCGGGAATTCCAAGTTCAAGGTCCACTGACTTGCTGGATGCGTCTTCATTTGACCGGGAGCTTGCAACCATGTTGTTCTGCTCATCGAAGAGTTTCAGGGTGAAATTCCCGTTATTGATGCCTGAAATGTTCCCCAGGTGTGCCCCTATCGTGTCTCCCTGCCGATAGTCCGAGCGGTTAAGGCTCAAATCGAAGCTCGGGTCAGGGATGTAGACGGAAACATATTTGCTCTCTTCTTCTCCCCCCTGGTCTTCAAAGGAGAGGGTAAGCTGGTATGTCCCGCTGTTAAGTTTTGGAACTTCAAGGCTCAGGATTTTGGTATTTCCGGAAGCCAGGGAAACAACGTTTCCCGAGGTATTTGCTTTGATGTCATTTCCGTCAGAAAGTTCCAGGTCGTAGCTACCGCTCAGAGCCACGCCGCCGGTGTTATTAATGGTTGCTCGGATCATTTCTCCCGGCTTCAGACTCTGGGCTTCCATTTCAAGTTCGTATTCAATACCTTTTACCTGAAGGGTTTTTGAGTAGGTCAGGGTGCGCCCGCTCTTTTCTTCCTTGCAGATAACGTAGAGGGTATGAGTTCCGGAATGCAAAGTCTCCGGGAGCTTGAAGGTAAGGGAGGATTTTTGCCCTGCAGCGGTTACGGCCTGTTTTGTGTCAAGCTCAGTGTTGTCCAGGTTGAGAGTTATATTGGACCGGGCATCGATCCCGCCCGTATTGTTGAGGCCCAGGTAAAGGTTTTCTCCTGCCTCGTACTCCAGGTCCGGGACCTCAAAGCTCAGTTCAAGTCCTTCCACTTCCACATTGTAGTAATAGTAGCTGTCAAGTCCGAGAGAGGTATTCCGGCATTCGAGATAAAGGGAATATACACCTGAGGGAAGGTCCGGGGATAGGGGGATTTCCAGGGTTTTTTCCTGACCTGCTCCGACAGATACGTTTTCTTCCGAAAATTCCCACCGGTCCCAGCCTTTGCTAAAGACCGCTTTTACATCGGCGGTGATTCCTATTCCCGAGTTGTTCAGGACAACAGGAAGATTCCCGTCTGCCCGAAGCAGCTTCGATCCCATTGAAAGATCAAGTTCAATCCCCTCAACATGGACCGGGATATAGAGGTAGCTCCTGCGGCCTGTTCCCTGGTTGTACAGTTCGCCCCTCAGGGAGTAGTCCCCTGAGTTGAGAAGAGGGACAGGCAGTTCAAAGGAGGCGCTTTCCCCTCTGTCTATCCGGACGCTTCCCCGCTCCGCTTTATTAAGGAAATATATACTGTAAGTGGCTGTGGTGTTCGAGGGGCCTTCGTTACTTATATTGAAGGTCAGGTTCCCGCCGGCCATCACACTTGGGGACGCAAAGGCCGTGAGTTTCGAGCTGCCTGCCGTATAAGATACATCCTTTGTAAGGGTGGTGTAAGCAGAAGCTCCCTCACTGTCGTTAGTGCAGATTTTTATGTTGATGCTTCCGGCACTGAGATCATTTTTCACGGGGACTGGGAATTCAAGGGCTTTCCGCTCTCCGGCTTTCAGGTAAACCGTGCTGATGTTCTGGAACCCCAGATTTTCGGGACTGCTTATGTTTACTGTCAGTTCCCCTGCAGCGTTTCCGTTTGTAAGGGAAAGGGTAAGGGTTTCATTACATCCTTTCACCAGGACCCGGGAAGACAGGTAAGCCTGGAATTCGGGGGTGTAGTCAAAATAAAGTTCGCTGCTCTCCAGAACTTCTGCTCCGTCCAGAAGCCTGAAAGAAATAATGTGCCTTCCGAAACTAGCCTCCCCGAAGGGTACGGGGACTCCGATTTCTGTGACTTCTCCGGCATCAAGTGAAAAGGCTATCGAACCGGAGTGAAACACGGCTCCTTCGGGACCTGTATAAAGGGTCTCAAGTACCAGGCCGCTTGCATTTGTTTCTTCCAGGTTTTCAACGGTCAGGTTCACCGTATTTGTCGCGTTAAAGCGGAACGTCTGCTCTTCCTCGGGCAGCCAGAGGTTTACCATCCTGTCTTTGGCAATCAGGTAGAGTGAATCGGTGCCAAGCCTCTTGCCTCCTTTCGTTACCTCCACCACGAGGTTGTAAGTGCCCGCTTTTTCCGGCCTGAATTCCATGCTGCCGTTGTAAGGGGCCTCGGAGAGGATGTCCGCAGTTGTGGTGTTCTGTTCAAGGAGCCTGAGCTCCGAGTCAAAAATTTTTACCGCGATCCGGGCTTCGTTTATATCCCCTTTTTCTTCCGTTATGGTGAAGTTGAGGGTAGTGTTTGTGTTTGCCTTGCAGACGTTGGGGGAAGCAAAGTCTATTTCCAGGCTCGGCTGGAAACAGTAGATTCCCAGGGTGGATTGTCCTATACTTCTCCCGTTCTCGTCGTAGAGGTTGGACCAGAAACGGTCGTAGGTCCTTACGTTTTTGAGCACATGGGTATAAGTCGTGCTGCCCTTTGCAGGGATGTTTATATCCGACTCCTTCCGCTGGTACCAGGCCCCATCGCGTGATATTCCGTACTGGGGGTCGTACTCGATCCAGCCGTGGTGTGGGAAGCAGTATTCCAGGGTGACGTTTTTATCTTCACTTCCCTGGTTCCAGAAGGTAACCGTAAAGACAGCATCACTGCCGTAGGCAAAATGGTCGTTTGTGGAGCTGATACTGTATGTGATATCCGGGGTGTTGCTGTACCCGTTGCCAGAAGCGATGTATTTTCCGACGGCCACTTTCCGGGCGTCGTACATGGAATAGACCACATCGGTTTCGTTTTCCAGCACGCAGTCCAGGCCCCAGATCCCGAGAGTCTCTCCCTGCCTGGAATCGCATGTGAAGTTAATTTCCCTGGACTCTCCGGGGGAAAGGGCCGGGGAAAGCGCTTCGGTTTTTTCGAACTTTGTCTCTCCCAGGGGGTCTATGAAGGAGAAGCTCACTTTCGTTGCAGGAGCATCTCCTTTATTGCTGAGCGTTACCGCGACGTCAATGTCGTCGGTTTCAAGCACTTTTTCCACGACGTCCGGGTTTTCGGCCCAGGTCAGGATGTCACGGACCAGGAGTTCACCCTGCCGGGTCGAGGCCCCGTCCAGGTAAGCCCAGTCATCATAGACCGAGGTTGCGAGCACTCTTCCTTCCCCGTAGGAATAGAGCAGCATCGCAGGCATACTGTTTTTGTTGCGCTTGAGGATGATTGTGGAATTTTCAGGGTATGATGTGAAGTACCCGTCAATGTTCACGGTAAGGGTGGGGCTCGGCTGCCCTGAGACCACCGGGTGGTACTCGCTGATACTGGCGGCGTTGTAGAGGCAGCTCTGGTCTTCCTGCCAGCCAGCTCCCGACAGGGCTCTTGTGCCTTCGTAGGGCAGCATGTTAAACTCGTACCCGTGCTGCTGGGCCATTACAACGATCGTCCCGCCTGCGGCCGTGTATTCCGCTAACTGTTTCTTCACCAGTTCCGAGGAATCAAGCCCGTAAAGGGAGCCGGACGGCAGGAAAAGTATGGGGGTATCGTGCAGGAGTTCCTCCGTGTCGGCTGCCACAAAGTCCTGGACCCGTATCAGGCTAACCGGCACATTGGTCTCTTCAAGCATCGCCTTTGCCGAGGCATAGAAACCTTTCTTGAGTATCAGCACGTTGGGGGCAATTCCAAGTTCCTCTTCAATCGTATCGTAGTTCTTGACGAGGTTTGTGTAAATCCCGGACTGTACAGCACTGAGTTCGTACAGGCGGGCCCGGTCGGAACTGTTCGTGTAATCGTTCAGGCTTTCTATTTCAGCCTGTCCAATCCTGTATTCGTTCAGGTGGACGGCTTTTGTGTAATCCTTCTTGTAGGCGTTCCTTATCAGCAGGCTGGTGATATCCGCATCCCGGAGCTTTGAACTGGCAACGCTGAAGGTATCGTCCGGGTGGTCCCCTCCAGGACTCGAAGGCTCTTCAGGGTCATCTTCGGGGTCAAGCAATTCATCGAGGTCCAGGTCTTCCTCCAGATCCGGTTCTTCTGCTTCTTCATCATCTCCCGGGAAGTCGTCTTCATCTCCGGAATCGTCATCTCCGGTATCGTCATCTCCGGTATCGTCATCTCCGGTATCGTCATCTCCGGTATCATCATCTCCGGTATCGTCATCTCCGGTATCATCATCTCCGGTATCATCATCTCCGGTATCATCATCTCCGGTATCATCATCTCCGGTATCATCATCCCCGGGATCGTCATCCCCGGGATCGTCATCTTTCTTGTCTTTGGTAAGGTCAAGATCTTCTTTCTTTTCAAGATCTTCTTTCTTCCCCTCAAGTTCCTCCTTCTTCTTTTCAAGCTCCTCTTTCTTCTCCTCAAGCTCCTCCTTTGTGATCTGCTCCTTCTTCTCTTTTATTTTTTCCTGGACTTCCTTGTATTCCTGTTCCGATTTTTCATAACTTGCCTTGGCGTCATAGATGTCCACCACGGCTTTTCCAAGCTCTGTCAGGCGATCTGCAGTAAAGGCAGTTACAATCACCACCCCGGCGACTGCTCCCGCAGTTGCCCCTGCAGCTGCCCCTGCAGCGGTTGTAACCACATATCCTGCTGCATTGACCGTTCCTACCAGGACGGTCTTTGCCACCCTGGCAAGCGTGGACCCCGTACCATTTACCGCTTCCCCTATGGTGCTGATAACTCCCGTGGCAACCCCGGCAATTTTCCCGCCGGTGTCTGCAATGATGCTGGCAGTGCCTTTTACGACAGTTCCTGCTGCTGAAACTGCGGCTTCAAGCCCGGTTTTGAGGGTGTCTAACCAGCCCCAGCCCCTGCCGTTAGGGCCATAGTAAGAGGAAGCTCCGGTTTCAGGGTCAAAGACTATGAAGACGCTGCCTGTAAAGTTCCCTACAGTTACGTTATCGCGGGGTATTGTGACGGAATATCCCGAGTCTACGGCGCTTTTTACAATCGCCTTCTGGCTGTCCGAGATGTTCAGAGAAGCTCCCCTGGCCCCCCAGTTCGAGCTGTCAAGGATGTAAATTGGAATATCGGCGTCTCCTGCCATTTTTATAATTTCTGAAGTGGAGTAAGACGTCACGTCGTAGCTGAGGGAAAGCATGCTCTGTTCCATGGAAGAGGCAGTCATCCCCCTGGTGAAAAGGAAGGCATAAGATTTTGCAGAGTCTCCGTCTTTTGCTGTCGGGTTGATTACGTCCCGCACGATGTCCGTGTAAACCCCGTTCATCCGGACGCTTCGGGAGGTCGCGGTTTCGCTCACGTCAAGCTCGGTCCCGACAAGCATGGCCGAGGGATGTCTGGTGTAGACGACTTCCGTGGCCTCGGCTGCTATGGAGTTGTAAAGGCCGTAGTTGCCCCAGAAAGTGAGGGCCTGCAGGTTCAGGAGTTCCCCGTAGAGTTCTTCTTTTGTTACATTGAAATAGTCCAGGTCAAGCAGTTCGTTTGTGACTTCGTAGCGCCTGACCCTTTCATTCATGTGTGCGGTCGAAACGGGCTGCAGGGCAAGCCCGATTACGAAATACGCCCCTGTACGCAAGTTTCGTGTATAAGAGTCAACCTGGCCGCCGGGGGCGATGAAGCTGAGTTCCAGTTCCTGTGCCGAACCCAGAGACTCCGGGGTTCCTACGGCTTTTACGGCTCCGTCCACTCTCAGGAGGGCGGACATGTTGAGTTTGAGGGCATCGAGTTCGCTTAAGCTTGCGGAACTGTTGAAGTAGTCGGCGTCTTCTCCGGTACTGGGCTCATAGAACACCGAGACTCTCTTTTCGGCAACTTCCGCGGTGTTCAGGGTGACGTCGATGCCTGAAAGCTGTATCCTCAGTTTGTGGTTGAAAGTGTCCGGGAGGTCTGCGTATTCTCCGTGGACCCTGACTACAGTATAGGGAAGAGCTTGCGGAAGGGTGTAATAATCAGTATAAGGCACGATATTCTTTGAACCGAATATTTCACTGTTAGTCGTATTTGCGTATTCCGTATTAAGCAGAGTCCTGAAATCGTCTGCCATAAAGGTAAAGGAACTGTCCAGGCCTGAGACGTTAATGTCTGTAATTTCATCCCCGGAACTTTCTACGTTTTCCTCCAGCATTGAGGAGTAATTACTGGAATCTGCGGCAAGGGCTTCAAGGTCCAGGCCTTCGGTATAAGCGTACTGTTTAAATGAAGGGTCAAGTTCTACCCAGGTCCCGTTCACATAGGCTTCGACCCATATATGGTCAAACTGCACTCCTTTCGAAACTTCTTCGGCGGAAATCCCGTTTTTGTGCAGCATGTCCACAATGACACTTTCGTTTTCAACTCCGAAATAGTTCTTTGCCTGTTCGGTATCAAGTTTGATCGTACCGTAGACATAGCGGGCAGGGATGTCCGAAACCCTGAGCAGGCTGATTGTCAGGGCCGCCTGATCGGCATCGTTTCCTTCCCTGTCCATATAGGTCAGGTGCGCTCCTTTCAGGGAGCCAAAATAAGGCACGTATTCGAAGTAATTGTGAACAAAAGAATAGATGACTGCCGGATCATGCAGGTTTTTTTCTGCGGAATTTCGGACCTCGTATGTGGGATAAGTGGAGAAATAGAAGCCCGTATCGGCTGCTGAAGGCCCATTGTCCTGGCTTTCATATGCAGGAACAATAGACGTTTCCGGGGATGCACCCCCCGCATAATCGATTGAACGATGCATCAATTTAAGCTTTGTTTCTCCATCAGTACCGGCTAAAACCATCCGGTCGGTTGAAGCCGTTTGAACGTTATTTTCAACTATTGCAGGCATTGCACCCGCAAAATTAGACATCAGCATTATTATCGCCAACAATATTGCCAATGTCTTACTTGCGCTCATCATTTTTTTACCTCTGCAAAATATTAAAAAAGATTTGACCAATCCAGTTAAGATTTAGTTAAATGTAGACAGTATAATTTTTTTAAATAGTCATTCCATAAAATATATAGTATGTTAAAAAAATCTGACATAATAATTAAGTTTTTTTAAGATATATACTTATTCATAATAATTAATAAATATTCATTTATGTTTATTTAATTTTATAATAAAACGGATCAATAGGCTTATATTAAAAAATAAGATATCAAAAAAGGTCACTAATTTTCTATAAATTCCGTTTTTATTTTAAAAATATCCTGAAAGATTCTTGAATAATCTTTCATTTCCCATATACGGTTATTATTAGTTTTTATGAAAATTTTTAATAATATTCGGTAAAAAAAGTCCCTTTTTTTCTAAACAGATATTCATAAATATCTTCTCAATGATCACCAGGTCTTCACAATTCCAGGCCTTCATAATTCCAGGCCTTCATAATTCCAGGCCTTCATAATTCCAGGCCTTTGCAATTCCAGGCCTTTGCAATTCCAGGCCTT
>JAQVBP010000075.1:6438-13714 GCA_028690255.1 Methanosarcinaceae archaeon | reverse complement strand
GTTCGGATCTCGGTCTGCCGGATTGTTCGGATCTCGGTCTGCCGGATTGTTCGGATCTCGGTCTGCCGGATTGTTCGGATCTCGGTCTGCCGGATTGTTCGGATCTCGGTCTGCCGGATTGTTCGGACCTCGGCCTGCCGGATTGTTCGGATCTTGATTTTTCCCGCTGCCCCTTCATTTCATAGGACTCCCCTCTACCATTATCTTCCTTTTTCAAAGCGGCCTTTGAACCGGCATTCTCAGGGAGAGGCATTCCTGTTTTTGGGGTAGCTGGAGCGGTTAATTTTCTTCTGCTGGTTTTATTCTTTTTCCGGATTCTAATCATAATCCCTCATTCAAATGATCGTAAATAACTATAGTGCATTACACCCGTATCCGGTTCGTTACACCCCGGTGCATTGTACCCTTATTATAACACAAATTAGGAGTCAGGCTGCAAACATAATTTGGTCTTCCGTTTCCTGCGGATTTCCTGCATCCAGATAAAATTCAGAGACTGGTTATTCTGTAGATTTCCACTTCGATTACCTCACGTTCCTTTTTGTGGAAATCAAAGACCTTTTTAATCGGAAACCCGGCCACGTACGAATGTGTAATTACCGCAGGCTTAATGAACTTTTGGATGAAAGCGAGGCTTCCGCGATTGTGTATGGAATATATAATCTCGCTCGTTCTTAATGCTGCCAAAAGGAAAGGTCGGTCCTTTCCCTTTACCCTGGCCCCGAAAGGCGGATTCATCAGGGTGGTTTTTACAGGTTCCGAAACCTCCGAGATATCGGAATGGACAAATTCAACATCGACCCCCATTTGTTCGGCGTTTTTTCTTGCAATCTCCAGGGCCTTTTCGTCGGTGTCAAACCCGACCACCCTTTCTGCCCCGAGCAGTTTTGCCCCTATAGCAAGGATGCCGGTCCCGCAGCCCAGGTCTTGAACCGTACCCTTAAGGTCACCCTGCATGTAGGCGAAATGCAAAATTTCCGCCGCAAGCGGAGCCGGAGTTGGGTACTGCTCAAGTTCGAGGTCCGGCTCGGCAAAAGCCTCAACCTCTTCAAGCAGTATCTCAAGTTTTCTTTGTTTCATTTACCCTGTTTCGTTATATACTTATTCATCAGCCAAAAAATATTTTTTTCACAATCTGAAACCCGAGGGTCCCTTCCCCCGAGACAAAGATGCCGCAAGAGAACGGCTTAAATACTGCTCTCCGTAATTTCGTCCAGGATGAGTTCCTCCCAGTCCCTTTCCCCGAGTACGATCTCGAGTTCCTGGGGAGTCAACATCGGGGCCGGAAAACGGCCGGCTTCATCAATGGCAAGTCTGGGACAGGCCGTATTTACAAAGGCATCCACCTTGAACTGGAGAAGCTGTTCGGGCGTTACCAGGTCTATGAGGATAAGGTGCGCTTTTTTTCCGTGTTTTTCCGCAAGGGCCTTAAGGGAGCGGGCAAGTTTCATTCGCATCTGCCCGTTTTTGCTTGAAACGATTATCCCGAAGACCTCTGCGTCCAGAGAATTTCCTATCACGGCACTGCGCTGGCGAAGGACTCTGGAAGGATCCACCTCCCGGACATCCCCCATAAAGGGGTTGGCTGCAAGAACCCTTTTTTTGGTAGAGAGGGCCACTCCCAGGGGATGAAAATCCCCGCTTCCTATGTAGAGGTACTCGTCACAGGCTTCGGCCCGGGCTGCCGTGAAGTTGCAGCCGAGCACCTGGCCCCTGTAAGCTATCCTGGAGTCACCTCTCCCCACGACGCAGGTCTTCCCGTGGGCTTCGAGCAGCTTGCAGGCCTCGGGCAGTTTATGGACGTGCTGGACCGTGGTAATCACCCCGATCCTCTGCCCCCGAAGTTCCGAAACAGCCTTTTCAACTACCGGCACGAGATCAACGGCCGAGCGGGCTTCGATGAAATAAATTTTCCGGGTAAGCCCGGTGTCCTCAAGTTCGGCATGTCCGAAATGGAAGAATATGTCCACACTTGAAATCAGGGTCCTGTCCAGGTCACAGGCCCCGAAACAGGGGTCGCCTGAAATAAGAACTTCCGCATCAGTTGCTTCTTCCACCCGCTTTGCAAGCTCGGGCCCTTTTCTTTTCAGGCCCTCGGGAAACTGGAAACCTACAACTTTTGCCCCGGTTTTTCGGATAACGCTTATTATATACTCAGCCCTGAAATCAAAAGCTTCACTTAGCCCCGCAGACATCCTTAATCTCCACACCTTTTTCACTCACTTCAATGCTGACGAGGATCTTGGGCTCAACCCCCAGTTCTTTTAATTTATCGAGGCCTTTTCCACGGCCGATCACGCTCACAACGTCGCTTATCCCGACCCCCATTTCCTGAAGGGCCTTTATGAGTACGGAGAGAGTCCCACCCGTACTGATCACGTCGTCCACAATCAGGACCCTGTCACCTTTCTTGAGCCCGTTTATGTAGAGGCTGCCCTTTGAGTAACCCGTGCTCTGGGAAAGCTCGACTTCCCCCTCAAGGAAATAGGGGCGTTTTCTGATAATAGATAAAGGAAGGCCGGTCTTTAAGGAAAGGACACTTCCCACGGGGATGCCCATGGCCTCGATGGTGAGGATATAATCAACGTTAATATCTGCAATTTCCCGGATGTAATCGGCAATCTCTTCAACCAGAGAGGGGGCGATTGAAGGGACTCCGTCCGAAATCGGGTGGATGAAATAGTTGTACTCCCCCCTTTTGATAACAGGAGCATTAACGAGTGAATCGATCAGTCTTTCAAGCATGGTTTTGACTCTTATTGATTAATAATATGTCTAAAAGGCGGGCCGGAGGTAAGCACCATACCTTTTCCGGCCGGTAAAATGCCAAAAATAATTCTAAATTATCCCGGGCATCAACAAATTCAATCTTGTGAACTACCGCTCGGCTGAAGACCGACTGGCTTCCTGCTTCATACCCCGGAGCAAACTCCACGAGTCCACAGGCTCTTCCCGCCGTCCCGGCGGTGCATCTTTAATTAGTTCCTTTTGCTTGGCTATTTTCCAGTTACACTGGAAATCCCACAAATTTCCAATTTGTGCGATCGCAAAAGTGAGTGGTATGAAATCGGTACGTTAATATATTATTTTTTTGGCACTGAGCCAATATTGAAAAGTGGACGCTTATATCCCCGAAGCTAAAGACTTCGGGATTTTACGCTGCATTCTATAAAATTAACTGAAAGGAAGAGACGAACCTTTATAAATGGCCATTAATCGTAATTTAGGATAATTATTCGGATAAGTTAGGGTTTGTCGCCTTATGCATGGGATTAATATTAGATAACGATTTCAGTATAAATAATATTGGAAACTTTTGGTAGTCTGAAAAAGGGAATGAAAAAAAACATGTGAAACTCTTCAAGTAACAGGCACAAATGAATGAAAGTACACGATACTTTCATACCAAACGGATATAAAAAAAAGGAAAAAGGAAGCAGACATTTTCCTTATTTAGTTTCCAACCCCATTTCCTCTTATTTTATTCATCCAGCCGAAAATTCCCGGAGATGCATTTTCCGAAGGGTTTGACTTTCCCGCAGGTTTCAGTAACCCAAGCGTAACGTAAGGGTTGCTGTCCGCAAGTTTCATTTCATTCAGAGTGGCCTCATCAATATCAATGACCGCAATTTCCGAAACAAGCCCTTCCCAGTTATTTTCGTCCAGCATCCAGACGTCCATCAGGTACTTGGAAGCCCAACCGGCATCCCCTTCTTTTGATCCGCACTCCGCCCGGACCATATCAAAATCAAAGTTCAAGGCAACAGCTTTACCGGTTCCTTCCGCTCCGTTCCAGACCACAAAGATCCCTGCAGGAGCACCTAGAGCTTCTTTTTCCTCCACACTCAAATCCGAGACCCAGAGCCCCCTCTTACCGGGGGTCGCATCCCAGAGCCTTACGAAAACATCTTCCTTACACCAGGTAGGGCAGGAGAAGACGACGTACTGCTCCCCGGCTTCCAGCGGGTAGTTTTCTTCCATCCACTTTGCAAGGACATAGCCGCTGGAAACTCCGGGACAGAAGTGGTTGTGCAGTTCGAGGCACTGAACCAGTTCGTAGTCAAGCCCCTCAGCCCATCCGTTTGCGATAGTGACTATTGCAAATTCTCGACCCAGAAACACCTTCCGGTTTACTTCCTCTGACCAGGCGGCCTGATCGGAATAGAGCTTTTCAAAGCCAATATTTCTGGTAACCGGAGGGACAAGTTCCGGACTTGTTAACCCCTTTATTTCGATAAACGTACAGTTGCCGGACGCTTTGTCAAAGAAAGCAAACCATAGCGGGCTATTTCTGGTGTTCTGGACATTAATGAGATTCCTGGTTGAGGAAAAGCCTTTTTCAAAAAACTCTTTGTAGAAGGCGTCCTGAAAGATATAGGAGCCCGCGGGAGAGCCAAGATCCGTTATGATGAGAGTATTCTCCGCATCGAGTCCCCCAAGTTCGGCTTCTGCCTCTGCAAAGACCCGGGCCATTATGCCAGGTGTTTCAATTTCCCCACTTTCTTCAGCCGATGCAGGCAGTGCAAACAGAGAGATTATAAGAACTGCCAGGCATGCGAAATGCAAAATATTTGCCTTATTCATTGATTCCATCTCCTTTTAGAGCTCCAGAAATTTTCAAATCATATTATTTTATTACGATTTTATTTAACACATCTATACAAACAAGGAGAATTTAATATCCATTAATTAATATTATGTACAAATAAGTATTACAAAAATACAATAAAATCATACATAAACCTTTTGAATTTTTATTGAAGAAGAATGCCCGAATAATATAGGGACCGGAAAAATCAAAAAAAGAATAAATCAAAAAAAGAATAAATCAAAAAAAAGAAGGGGGGACACCCCAGCAAAGAATTTGCAGAAAAAAGCCTGGAAAGAAGAAAAACCTAAAAAATGAAACCTAATAAAAAAAGTGAGGCCTGCCCTGTTCAGGCAAGTTCCTCGAAAATTTCAAGTACGAAACTGGCAAGTTCCGTACTCTTCTCCTGCGAGGTCATGAGGGTATCGGCCCTTGTCGCCCTGCACCCGAGGCTTTCAAATGCGGATTCTTCCACACTGTCCCTTTCATCGAAGATGAAGAAGTCCAGGAAATCCCGGTAGTACTCCGCAACTCCAAAAGAAGAAACCTCAAGCCCGCAGGCTCCCATTAGTTTACCTGCAGGGCCGCTTATCGGAGCGTTGCCTATGATGGGGCTGAGGGCCACGACTGTTTTCTCTTTTAAGAGCTCACGCATGCCTTTGAGGCCCAGAATTGGCCCTACGCTTGTAATGGGATTGCTCGGGCCGATAAGGACACGGTCGTCCATTTCAAGGGCTTTGAGGACCTTTTCCGAGGGAGAAGCTTCGGAAAGGCCCCGGATATCCACTTTGAGAATATCGGGTTCCCCGTGTTTTCCCACCCAGAAGTCCTGAAAATGCATGGGGCCATCGGGGGTTTCGACAAAAGTTGAGACTGGAGCGTCGGACATGGGAAGGACTGAAGCTTTGACCCCGAAAAGAGAGGCGAGTTTCTCAGTTGCCTCCGTCAGGCCTGTCCCTTCCTTCAGGAAAGCCGAGCGGAGGATATGAGTTGCCCGGTCCAGGTCCCCAATCATCATTCCTTCATCAATACCGAGTTCTTTCATGCGTTCATGGGTCCTGAAAGTATCCCCTTCGACCCCCCACCATTTCTTCCGGTCGATCCGGTCCGAAAAGAGGTAAAGAACGGTATCAAGGTCAGGAGAAATCAGGTTCCCCGAGACTTCAAGGTCTTCGGCAGTGTTTACAACAACGGTCAGCTCGGATTCGGGAACAACGGTCCTGAGCCCGTCAAGCAGTTTTGGAGTGCCGGTGCCACCTGAAAATATAATCATGAGTGATTACCTTTTTTGCTTTTATTTATAAGAATACAGCAGAAATCCCCTGAATCTTTAGTTCAGGAAGAGTTGACTGAGTTTGATGGAACTGATTTTTAAAACGGTCCTTTAACCGCTTATTGATAATGGTAACATCAATATATAATGACATCTGTTTTAAAAATGATGAAGGTTGTCCTCGACCCTGTGCACGGTTACATCGAACTTGACGATATTGCCCGGGACCTAATCTCCACCCCCAGAATGCAGCGCCTCAGGAGGGTAAAACAGCTTGGTTTTTCCAACCTGGTCTATCCGGGGGCGAACCATACCCGTTTTGAACATTCCCTGGGAGTCATGCACCTTGCATCCATGCTGATGTCACACATTGATTCCGTACCTGAAGACAAAAAAATCGAACTGAAAGCAGCCTCCCTTTTACATGATGTGGGGCACGGCCCTTTTTCCCATGTAACGGAAAACCTCATCAGCAGGTATACCCGGAGGAAGCATGACGACGTAAAGGAGCTGATCGGAAAGGGAGAAATCGGGGAGACCCTGAAAAAGCACGGTTTAAATCCCGGCGAACTTGCCCGGCATATCAAAGGGGAATCTTCCATAGGGCAGGTCCTGAGCAGTGAAATCGATGTTGACAGGATGGACTATCTGGTCAGAGACGCCCATTATACAGGAGTTGCCTTCGGAGTCGTGGACTATAACCGCCTGATTAATAAGATGCAGTTCTATGAAAACAAACTGGTTGTGGCTCAGGGAGGCCTGAAAGCCGCAGAGTCCCTGCTAGTTTCCAGGTTCTGGATGAACACCTCGGTCTACTACCACCACGTGACGCGCATTTCGGAAGCCATGTGCTCAAAGGCCGTGGAGTTCATGATTGAAGAAGAGAAACTTGACCCTTTAAGGCTCCGCGAGATGGACGATATAGACCTCGTGGCTGCCATGCGCCAGGCCGGAGGTTATGCGGGCGAGCTTTCAAGGAGACTGGACGAACGGAAGCTTTACAAACGGGCCCTGTACACAGGTTTTGAAGAGGTGGGAAAAGGGGTCCTCAGGCACAGGGGAAAGGTAGGCAGACTGGAAAGTGAGATTGCCGATATGGCGGGAGTCACGCCCGAGGACGTCCTCGTAGACATCCCGAAAATGCCCGAGATGCTGGAGATGCGGGCTCTTATAAAAACCGATCATAAAATGGTCCCCTTAAACGATGTCTCTCATTTTGTGTCCATTCTGCAGGAGGCCCACCTGGACAACTGGAGAATAGGAGTCTACAGCCCGAAAGAACATTGTGAAGCCGTGGAAAAGGCGGCGAAGGACTTTTTTGACATAAAGAAAAATACAAAGCAGTTTAAATTAGACGAAATCAAAGAGAACCACTTAATCCATAATAATTATAATAATTATAATAATTATAATAA
>JAQVBP010000075.1:1706-6338 GCA_028690255.1 Methanosarcinaceae archaeon | reverse complement strand
GATTAAACTACGATTAAACTATGATTAAACTACGATTAAACTATGATTAAACTACGATTAAACTACGATTGAATTATGATTAAATTGTAATCGAACTGTAATAATGGGCCAGTCGGAAGGGATATTTTTGAACTGCATTAAGAGTGAAGCCGGAAGAATCAAACTCCTACTCGATATCAAAAAACTGGGGGAGGACTACCTGCTGACTTTGACCGGAGGAAAAGCACATGCAGGAGCTGTTGCAGTAGGGCTTTTTGATAAAACGAGCAAGCGTGCGAGTTCATCGGTAATAACCCTTCCCGGGCACAGGGAAGACAGGATTGCCCTCGACGGAGCCAGGCAGGTGAGCAGGGCCACCCGGACGACAACGGTGTTTGTAGTGGGAATCCATTTTGAGGATATAAGTCCTGTAGAGATAGAGTGGATTGTCTCGACTTCGGAAAAAATGCTGGCGGAGTTTATCAAAAAGGTCGAGTCGTAAATAAAGAGGCAAAGTAATAAAAAAAATTATGAGTTAAAAGTGAGGAGTGGAAAAAAATGGAAATCATAGTAGGGATCAGCGGGGCCTCGGGAGTCCGGTACGGGATAAGGATTCTGGAAGCACTGGCGGAGAAAGACATAAAGACCCACCTTGTGCTGACGGAAGCCGCAAAGCAGATCATAGAGCTCGAAACGGACTATTCTCCGGAGGAAGTTGAAAAGCTTGCCACCTGGACCCATGCCCCCGGAGACTTTACAGCCCCCATAGCGAGCGGCTCGTATAAGACAGAAGGAATGATAATTGCGCCGTGCAGCATGAAGACCCTGGGCACGATTGCAAACGGGATAGGAGACACCCTGCTTGCAAGGGCCGCGGACGTCTGCCTCAAGGAAGAGCGAAAACTCGTCCTCATGCCCCGGGAAACCCCCCTGAACCTTATCCACCTGGAAAACCTGGTGAAGGCAAAAAAAGCAGGGGCAAGCATCCTGCCGGCCTGTCCCGGCTTTTATTCAAGGCCCGAAACCCTCGATGAAATTATAGACTCCATGGCAGGCCGGGCCCTTGACCTGCTCGGAATCGAAAACGACCTGGTCCGGCGCTGGGAGTGAAAATGAAGGAAATAAAGAGAAATCGAGGGAAAAAGGAGCGAGAATCTTTCTATCGATCGAAAACTATATAAATAATGATGGCCATTTGAGGGAAGTACCCAAGTGGGATAGTAGGGTAGCTTGGTCCATCCTCGAGCGTTTGGGACGCTTGGACTGCGGTTCAAATCCGCGCTATCCCACCAAATTTTCCAGGTCTGTTTTCAAGGGCTTTATTTTTCAGAATTAATTATTCAAAACTTCTATGTGTGTATTTTTTCTTGTTTTGATCCTTTCTGGTTTACTCTATGCTTTTCTTTTATCTTCGGTTTTACTCCAGGCTTTTCTTTTATCTTCGGTTCTTTTATCTTCGGTTTTACTCCAGGCTTTTCTTTTATCTTCGGTTCTTTTATCTTCGGTTTTACTCCAGGCTTTTCTTTTATCTTCGGTTCTTTTATCTTCGGTTTTACTCCAGGCTTTTCTTTTATCTTCGGTTCTTTTATCTTCGGTTTTACTCCAGGCTTTTCTTATCTCTTCTGTTCTCTCTGTTTTCAGGTTTCTCTTTCTAAATAAAAGGTAATTTTAATACTGAAAACCGACTATCTTATTTTAGAAATGCTGACTTATAGATATTCATTCATAGAAGCATTCTTTCTTAAAGATGCATTCTTTTAAAAAAAGATTTGGGCCGTATTTACACAGGGGTAGAAAACCATGGAACAGATAAAAGATTTACTTGAAAAGATAGTTGATAACAAACTGGTATCTGCTGAAATCTTCAGTTTTACGGACAGGTTAAGGGAGAGCATGAGGCAGGGAACGCCTATTGTCAAAAACGCCTCGACAACAAACATCGAGCTGCTTGAGACCTATGCCTTTGCCCTTCAGAAAATGGAAATGACGGAGGAAGACAGAGACAGTCAACTGAGGGCCGCAGATTGGAGGGAACATATAGAAGACTTCAGCAAGCTCAAAATATTCGTAGACGAACTGCAGCGGAGCGAACTCGTCTCCAACGTCTCCTGGAACGTCGGGGGTATGGCTATTTACGACATCCCGAATCCTGCCAGTTACAGGAACTACGTCTACTGGAAGATCCAGTCCGTCCTGAATAACATGCTGCTCTTTGAACAGCTCTGAACCGGGCCAGGGCTGAAAAACTATTAGAGCTCAACATGTAAAAAATGAAGCACATGCCTCTTAACCCGGGTATGTGCAAAGGCCCATTTTTTTGAAAACCAACTTTGATTTTTGATGCGCCCTCAAGCGAGATAAAAAAGGTATAAAGCTCTTTTTAGAATCGATTTTAAATTCCGGCGCTCTCAACGGCCGACGGAGGAGGCCGGGCTTTTCAAGATGAAACTGAAAATAGAATCCAGACTAAAAACACAGGTCCGAACAAAAGAACCCACATCCTGAATCGCATCCCCTTTTATCCGGTTCGGATATTTCATTATACGAAAAAAGGTTCTGTGTTCTTGAGATCTATTTTACCCATCTCAATTACGAAAAGGCCGGCCTGCGGCCGGTGAGTACGTCGGGCCGTTATAGAATCGGATTCCAAAAAGACCCTGAATTTTTGAAATTACATTCAATAAGGCCGGCCGGATTTCCCCGATTATTTTTACTATTTCCCCGACTCCTGAAGATTCCGGAAAAATCCGCCTCACCTGTGCCGGACCACGCAGTTCGAGAGTCCTATGATCTCCACGATGTCGCTGTTGTCAGGACTGTGCACGATCATCTGCCCTTTTTTGAGATAGGGGATCCGGCGTTCGTAGTCTTTCGGGACTTTGAGGGCCGAGATTGCGGCGTCGTTGTTGAGGTTCAGGATGAGTTTCGTGTTTATCTGCTTGAAGACCGTGTCGTCGATGTCCTGGGGGTCCTGGGTGATCAGGAAAAGGCCGAGCCCCTCTTTTCGGCCCTGGCGTGCGGCATCCGCAAAGCGGGAGATGATCATGCGGGCGTGTTCGCCGCCTGCGCGGGAGAGGTAGCGATGGGCTTCGTCGAGAGCCAGGATGATGGGGGTGTTCTTGATGTCCGGGTTTCCGGTTGTGCTGAGCTTGTTTTCCACGATCTGGTTCATGAGGGCAAGCACGATCAGGTCCCTGATCCGGGGGTTGCTTATGAACTCCGTCGGAAAGACGCTGATCTGACCCGGCCTGAAGATACGGTCGAGCATATCGGAGATGGGGGTTGCGTCCTGGTCAAAGACTTTCGGGAAAGCGCTGTTTTTAACCCTCCGGACAATCCCGTCGTAGGAAGCCTCGTGGAGTTTTCCGCTGTCCACATAGTGGGAGCGGGTGCCCTCGTTGTCGATGTAACTAATGAAGTTCCTGTAGATGTGAGGCACACTCGATTTGAAAAAGTCCCCGAGCAGCAGTTCAAGCCCTATGTACTGGAGTTCGGACATGCCGGTTGCCGCAATAAGCCAGGGGTTGTGTTCCACGAGGGAGAAGGGAATGGTAAACTCGAGTTGCTCGGCTCTTGATTTATCCCCGGGATAGGCCTGGCCCTCAACCTTTGCAACGAAGGCCTTTGTGGAAAGGACCCGGCCGTAGGTGACCTTTTCGGATTCAAAGGCGAACCTGTCGGCATCGGAGAGAGTCTCGTTGTCCTCGAAAAGCTGGGAATACTCGTCCTGAGGGTCCATGATCACAAGGCAGGGGTTTTTCCGGGCGTCTCTGTCGGAAGAGTTCCTGAGCCTGTAGCGGTTGGAATCGGCCATGAACTGTCTGAGGATGTTTTTGGAAAGGAAGGTCTTTCCGGTCCCCGTGCTCCCGCAGATGAGCATGTGCCGGAAGATCTGGGGATCACCCATGGAGTAATCGTTCCTGAGGTAGTAGGCCACGGTCTCGGGCTCGGAATGGGTTTTAACAAGTTCTCCGCCCACACTCAGCCGTCCGAGGAAAATTCCTTCTTCCGGGATGTTCAGGCCGACCTGGACCTCCTGCCGGTCCAGAACAGGCAGGAGCGGGGTGTTAGGTCTGGGGATGCGGTCGGCCATGCGGCGGGAAAGAGGCCCCCTCTCACCTTCGGCCCCTCCGGCCCTGTCTTTTTTGTAGAGGATGCAGAGGGGGTCGAGAAAAGCCAGGAACTTGTAGTCCGCCTCGTTAGTGGAGTTTGAGCTTGATTTGAGCATACGCTGGGAATGGAGTTCGGTTGCGTCGTCCACGACAAACTCCTGCCGGTACTGGAGCTTTTCGATCCTTGCAAAGAGCTTTTCCCCTTCCCCGTAAGGCACGACCACATAGGTCCCGAGCCTTATGTCCCGCCGCCTTGAGGAGCTGATGTAACCTGTAATGGTTGCCCCTGAAGGAGTGATCTCCAGAGGTTCGATACCTGTTGTCACGATCCCGAAAGCCTCGTTGGCCGACCCCCCACCCGAAAAACCGGAGTCGTATGCCCCGAAGTCCTCGAAGGGAAGAACAGGAGGCGTAGTCGAGGGTTGCCTGTTGCCAGAATCGAAATACGCACCGGGTTTTTCGGCTTCTGTTTTAGTTCCGCTTTCGTTTCCGTTTCCGCTTTCGGCCCCTGTTGCGGTCCCGGGTTCAGACCCTGATTCGG
>JAQVBP010000075.1:0-1606 GCA_028690255.1 Methanosarcinaceae archaeon | reverse complement strand
GTCGAGGGTTGCCTGTTGCCAGAATCGAAATACGCACCGGGTTTTTCGGCTTCTGTTTTAGTTCCGCTTTCGTTTCCGTTTCCGCTTTCGGCCCCTGTTGCGGTCCCGGGTTCAGACCCTGATTCGGAAAAAGGGCCGTCGGAAGTCCTTTCGGCTCCTGAGTATTTACCGGAATCGTTTCCGGAATCATCCCAGTAAGCTTTTTTTGAAGCGGGTTTTTTCAGGTCGTCGGAGACAAAGTCCATGATGTCAAAATTTTTAGAGGTCAAAGTTCTTACCCCACCGTAAATCGTTGTAAGTGGTATCCGGGTTCATGCTTGCGAATTGTTTGTCGATCTCTTCCCTCTCGACCTTGCGGATTTTTGCCACGTGGTCGGCCTTCGTGAGAGTTATAGGGAAGTTGTAGAGGGCGAGGTCAAAGAGCACCTTTCGGGTAATACTGTTCCTGAGCTCCTCGTCCTTTATAAGCCCGTGAGGGACCTCGATCTTGAAGAGCACGTCCTTTGAGGGCAGGTAGGCCATGAAGAAACAGACGGCGTAGTCTTCGGCCGGGAATTTGTGTTTGAGGTTTCGGGCGGCAAGCGGAGAGCTCTCTTTCAACATGCGCTCGTAAAAACGGTTAGGCTGGAGAAACCAGTTTGTGTAGGTTATGAAGGTGTTGTCGGGCCTCCGCCTTTCCCGTCCCTGCTCTCCCTCTCCGAAAAAGTTCTTATCTGGGGAAAGGACGTTTTTGAAAAACTGGGAATCGAGCATCCAGGGCAAATCAACGTACTCGTCCCGCTTCCGGATTGCGTCCATGAGCTGCATGTCAACCGGGTTTTTCACAAAGCCGATTACAGGGGCCTTTCTTTCAAGGAAATTATCCATGATGTCGATGTAGTTCTGAAGAATTTTCCCGGCGTGTTTGTTCCTGTAAATCCGGACCTCTTCGTCTTCAAGGACGAACCAGTACATGAGCTGTTTGGGGTAAAGGGGCCCGTCCATGATGAAAAAGCTCCCTTCAAGTTTTTGCATATCTTTGAGTTTTCCGAGCATGAAAAGGATATGTTCGGAATCGGCCATGTACATGGCCATGTTATGCACGAGGTCCGGCACCTTTTTCTTAAGCTCGTCAGGCTCGATTTTAATCAGCCTCGCCCGCCCCATGCCCTCGTCAAACTCCTCCCAGGCCTCGGATTCCCGGACCGCGGCCCTCTGGCTTGCGGTGTAGGCCGCACAGACGATTGTCCTGTAGCGCTGCAAATCAAGGTCCGTAGGAGTTGCCGCAAGCGCACAGTGGCAGAAATCCACAAAAAGCCCGCTGTCGTAGGTCTTCGGGTTCGTGCTCCCGCTGTCGCAGGCGTAGGTAACAGGGTAAGGCTCCTCGCACTGCGCCATAAGGGCTGTCCTGACCTTCCCCCGAAAAAGCCTGTCCACAGCCTTCAAAACGGTTTTCCCGTCCACGTTCAGCTCTTCCAGGAGCAGGTAAATGTCGGTGGCCGTCCTCGGCTCCTCGAACTCAAAAGAGTAATCAATCCTTTGTGCCAGCTCCGAGATCTTTTTCATGTGCACGGGCTCAAGGGTCATGGACGGAAGATACTTTGAGGAGTGATATATACTTATTGAG
>JAQVBP010000074.1:5076-13771 GCA_028690255.1 Methanosarcinaceae archaeon | reverse complement strand
TAGACAGGGACAGGAATAAAATTTTATAGAACGCAGCGTAAAACCCCTGAGTCTTTAGCTCAGGGGATATAAGCGTCCACTTTTCAATATAAGGTTTAATACCAAAATATTAATATTAATATTAATATTAATAATGCATTTTAATCTTACTCACTTTTGCGATCGCACAAATTGGAAATTTGTGGGATTTCCAGTGTAACTGGAAAATAACCAAGCGAAGAGAACTATTTAAAGATACACCGCCGGGACGGCGGGAAGAGCCTGTGGACTCGTGGAGGTTGCTCCGGGGTATGAAGCAGGAAGCCGGTCGGTCTTTAGCCGAGCGGTAGTTCACATTTCATTCCGGAAAAGGCTGTTTGCTACGCAAGCGTGATAAAAACGATTGAATATGGTATTCAAGTTGTATTGTTATTTCACCAAACATATCCAAATACAACTTTTTGGTCCTCTTGAGCGAGCGCAGTGAGCGAAAAGGACGCGTGCTGTTGCACTTACAGTGCAACTCCCAGGAAATCTTCGATTTCCTGTGATCCCGAAGCGCAAATCGGGTGCCGAAGCACAACTCGGGTGCCGAAGCGCAAATCGGGTGTTACATCCATTCGTAGTTCAGTATGACTTCCGGCCTGAAACTCTGCATCAAACTATTTTCCGTATACCCGAAAAAGAGACAGCCCTCACAATTTTCAACAAGCTTTTCCCGCCGCCCCGCCGATTCCTTCCAGACTTTCTCGAATCCGTCCCTCATCACATTTCCGAGGGGCTCGTGCTGCACCCGGCAGGCCTCGGCCGTTCCGTCGTGGGTGACGTTTATTATAACCCCGCTGGCCCGGCATTTATAGGCCATGTCCCGGTCCCTGACCATGCGGAGGTAGGTCCTGGAGTTGATAATAGGATAACCCTCTTTTTTCATTTCGATTATCCGGTCAACGGTGCGCCTGAACTTTTCCTCGTCCCGAATCCCTATATCGTTCCAGGTCTCGCTGGCTATTCCCGGAAATTCGTGCACGGGTTCAAAGGAGATTTTAACGCCCAGCTCCTTTGCAAGTTCTATCAGGCCCTCGATATCGTCCAGGTTTTTACCGCTCAGGACGCAGTTCATGAGAATAGGGCCCTTATTCTGCATTTCCCTGACATCCCGGGCCTTCTTTATGCCCTTGAGCAGGGTTTCGAATTTCATCTTCCGGATTTCTTCATAGTTCTTAATTCCGTCCACGGAAACCGAGAGAAAGTCCACATCTTTAAGCTCCCCGGCCCTTTCGTAAAGGAGCTTGCCGTTTGTGACCATCGAGGTAATAAGGCCCAGTTTTTTGGCGTGGGCCATGATTTCAGGCAGGTCTTTTCTGAGGAGAGGTTCCGTGGTCCAGGCGTTGTAAACCCCTATGCCAAAAGCTTTCGCGTCCTCCAGAAGCTTGAAAACCTCTTCCCGGGCTGGTTCTGGCCCGGTTTCCTTCCAGTACTCGCAGAAACCGCAGCGCATATTGCAGCGGGCGTTAACTCCGTGGGAGAGGACGAAGGGGCGTTTTTTAACTCTTATCTGCCAGAGGGCCCTGGCCGCGAGAAGGGGGTCGAATCGGGACATGATGATCTTAACCTTCTTTTTTTGCGATCGTATTATATCCGTCGGTCCGGCAGTTCTGAAACGACCTTCAAGAAAAAAGAGTGATATGTTAGGATACAGGGTTTCAAATGTAATTATTTGTAATAAGTTATGCAAATCAAAAAAAAAGGTTGCCCGCCCTGAGGCGGACAAAGAAAATAAAACTTAGCCGAAGAGGGCGCCGAGGCCGGCCATGCCGTCTTCTTCGGATTCGTCTTCTTCTTCTTCCTCTACAACTGCTTCTGCAACTGCTTCAGCGGGTGCTGCTGCGACTGCTGCTGCGGGGGCTGCGAATGCTGCCTGTGCGATGGCTTCTTCGATGTCGACGCCGTCGAGGGCTGCGATGAGGGCCTTTACTCTGGATTCGTTAACTTCGATACCTGCTGCCCCGAGAACGGCAGTGATTGTTTCTTCTGTAAGATCTTTACCTGCATTGTGCAATAAGAGTGCTGCGTATATGTATTCCATCTTGATCACCTATTAATTAATTGTAAATGTAATATGATTATCCGAAAAGGGCTCCAAGGCCGGCCATGCCGTCTTCTTCGGAGTCTTCTTCTTCTTCTGCTTCTTCTACTTCTTCAGATACTTCAACTGCTGCGGTTGTGGCAGCTGCTGCGCTTGCTGCGGCTCCGAGGACCTCCCTCAGGTCGTCGTCCACGGCGTCTGCGTTTCTGTCAGCGGCTGCGGATGCAACTGAAGTCATTTCTCCGTGGGCCTTTGCCAGCAGGATATCCATGACTCCCGGTTCAAGCACAACAGCATTGACACCCAGGTTCTTTGCTTCCGCAAAGGCTTTTGCAAGCAGAGTGTTGATTGTTGCAACAGTCGGGTATGCTGCGTTGACAGATAAGTTGAAAGCGTTCTGAGTTGCCCTGACGATGTCTGCAAAGTACTTGCTTTCATCGACTGCAAGGACGTCGGGTTGATAAATCGTCCCGGCTTCGTAGACTGCTCTTAAGTCCAGCCCCACTACAAGGGGGTAGATCTCAAGCTTGGACAGCATCGTGGCAAGCTTTTGCGGGACGGCTTCCCCTTCCTTACAGACAACTTTTGTTTCCTTGACCGCGACTTTCCCTGCTTCGATTGCGGCGGGAATTCCTGCACTCTGGAATTCACCCAGTATAGGGCCTGGCGGGAAACTGGTCGGGCCTTTCTGAACAATGATGTCAATAGGGGCAATCGCGCCCCCCTTTATCGGAGAAGGAGTCTTTGTACCTTCAAGCAGCTTGTAAAGCTTGAAAGGGTTTTCATTTGTGAAGATAAGGGCTGTCTGCCTGTCGATGAAATCCTTCATCCCCGGGATTTCTTCTCCGAGGTCTTCCAGAGCACGCTCGACGAGAGAGTTTCTGGAAACCTTGAGCACGGCAACGTCTTTTAAGTTTCTCCGCATCTTCTGGATCTGAGAGGCACGGATTCCTTCGATCCCCACCATTCCGAAAATGTTGTGTGTCCGGACGAGTTCTTTAATATTCTCGATTTCATCCTTCTTCCACTGCGGGACGTGCTCGGTGTGATGCTCAGCTTCTACCATCTTACACCACCCTCTCGGATTTGCCCATGGTTGTCGTGACATATATGGACTTCAGGTTTTGCCTGCCCTTCTCAAGAGAGCGCTCTACCCGGGCCACAACAGCCTCGATATTTTCAGCTAATGCTTCGGAATCCATGTCTCTTCTACCTATGGAAACATGGAAGGTAAGCTTGTCCTTTGACCTGAGCTTGATTGCGCTTTGCTTGCTCTGAATCAGCTCGTTTACGTCCTTGTTTGGAAGAAGCGGAATCGGCATTTTACCTCTGGGTCCGAGGACAATACCGAGCTTCTTACCGATAATCGGCATGAACTGAGTTTCTGCAATAAAAATGTCACATTCATTTGCAAGGCTTCTGGCTTTTGCCTTATCCTCAGCCAGTTCATCTAATTCTTCTTCAGAAATAACGTATGCAGCACCGGCATCCCTTGCCTTAAGCCCCACGTCACCTTTTGCAAATACACCGATTTTCAGTGTCTTTCCAAGTCCTCTTGGAAGAATCACTTCTTCATCGACTCTGTTCTTTGGTTGGTTCATGTCAAGGTTCTTTAAGTTAATCGCCAGGTCCACGCTTTCTGAAAATTTGCGCTCGGGCGACTCCTCAACTACTTTCTTGACAGCTTCCAATATATGTTCTTCTACCATTATGTTCCTCCCCGTAGTGTTGAACATTCCCATTCAAGCAGCTGTTTCAGCTTACTACGGTTGGTTGAAAGCCACAGCTCCGGACTTTACCGGAGTCTATTAAGTACCATATAGCAGCACGCTCAGCACGTTGTATAATTATTCATACAGTCCCGTGATATGCCACCAAAGGCTTCTGAGCTATTCTGTGGTATCCCATTTAAAACTATTGGTAAAGAGCCGGGCAAGCTTTCAAAAAATGAAGAGTAAAAAAAGCTTACCACTCTTCATTTGCAAGCGCATCGTCGAAACTGCCTTCACAGAGTGCTTTCTGGCACTCCTTCGGAGCCATATTTTCGATGGTCACGCCCATGGGTACACAGGTGCCCATTACTTCTTTCATTGTGGCCTTGAGATCGTAAGAAAGGACGTCGTCCCTTTTCATGCGAGCAATCTTTACTACCTGCTGGACGCTCAGGTTACCCACAACCTCGGAACCGGAAGTACCCGACCCTTTCCGAATGCCTGCTTCCTGCATGATCAGAGCAGAAGTCGGAGGAGTCCCCACTTCAATTTCCACACTCTTGTCATCAGCTACGATTACCTTAATTGGGACTTGCATCCCATTGTAATCCCTTGTCTTTTCGTTGATCTTTTCAACTACTTCTTTTATGTTAATCCCAAGGGGTCCCAGTGCTGGGCCTAAAGGGGGTCCGGGGTTTGCTTTACCCCCCGGAACCAGTGCTTCAACAACACTTGTCATATGAGTCTCACCGCTTTTATTAGTATTAATTAAATATGATACAGTAAATATGATACTGTAAATGTGATACTGTAAATGTGATACAGTAAATATGATACTGTAAATGTGATACTGTAAATGTGATACTGTAAATGTGATACAGTAAATATGATACTGTAAATGTGATACAGTAAAGCCAGCGATGTATATATAGCCGGCTCACATCCCTGCGGACCACCTTTAAATCTGAATATTCACCGGGTTTCCTGCTTCAGACCCCGGAACAAAATCCACGATTCCACAGGCCTTTCCCGGTGTCCCGCCGGTGTTTTGATTTTTGTGTTTCCTTTTGCTTGCATCTTTTCCAGTTACACCGGAAATTCCACAGAGTCTCAATTTGTGCGACCGCAAAAAGAGAACTGGAATATATTCATACAATATATTAAATTAGTGTTTGATAATTATATATAAGCAGAAGCCCCCTTCCCAGACAATTGCGCTTTTTCCGAAAATGGTAGTGAGGGGTAGTGACTTACAGAGAGGCAAGGACTTGATTCGGCCTTCTTGCTAAAGCAATGGGTTTTCTCGGCCCTTTAAGCTCCCAATCCGCAATTACTATATAAATTATCCGGGTCCGGCGTGTCTGTTGATTCCGTCATGGACTTTTTCGCAAACACTTCATTCCCAAATATCGAGTAAGCCAGAGCTCAATCTTCTTTCTCTTTCTTGAGCACCCTTACAGTATCACCACGTATTGTTATAGGTATCGGTACAACCGCATCGAAGAGTTCAACCGTAATCTCCTCCCGCCCTTCGTCAACCCTCTTGACCCGGGCCCTTTCACCCTTGAAGGGACCTGAGGTAACCTCTATTATGGACCCTTCCTTGATACCTGTAACTACCGGTTTTGGTTTCAGGAAGTGTTCTATTTCGGCAATGTTTGAGCTTCCCTTAATAATAGCCCTTGCATGCGGGATAGCCTGAATTGCCATATCCACAAGGCCAGCTTCCGGGGCTTCGACAAGGACGTACCCTTTAAGCTCTTCAGGAGAAAGAATAGCCCTTATGTCAAGCAGTTCCTTTTTTGAAACCCGTGCAAGGGCTTCAGATACTGACTTTTCCTGGTTTGCTGTGGTCTTGATTATGAATATCTTGGAATCTTCACTCATTAGGCCACCCACTGGGGCAACATTGTAAGCAATACATAGATGATAAAGCCTATGGCCCCTATTGCCAGGATTCCGGCGCCTGCAACTTTGGCAATAGTCAAGAACTCTTCCCTGGACGGCTTTTTCGTTAGTTTCAGGACTCTCAGGTGTGCTCTTATCACCTGGCCAATACTTTCTGTAGTTATCTTGGTATTAAACATAGGTTCTACCAAATGATTCACATCCAGGTTTTCGTCATTTACTTCTTATAACTTAATTCTTTTTTGAATTGATTATATTCTGAACTTGCTCCCTTCTCCACCATTTCCAGTTCTCACCTTCTATTTTAATGGAGACAGATTTCCCGGTCTTTTGCCCTAAATTGGAGCTTATTACCAGGAAAGCTAATACCGATTAGGAAAGCTGATAACCTATTATTATTTCCTGCTATTTTAAGATATCAGCAAGTCTGGCATATCGGGCTAAATACTCAAACCGGTCGGGAGTCTGAAGAATGAAACTCTCTGACGCCTTTCAAGAGTTGTTTTCAGGAGCTTCTTTTGCGACATCCTTTGAATGTATTGATGCCGAATTGTATCGGCACCATACGGCATTTACCATAAAAATAGTTTTCGATTGGGAACTTAATCCCCTATTTACCCTTAGAGAGGAAAACAGTATTGTTTCTCGACCAGGGTCTTTATCCAATCGGTATTCATTATTTATTTAATCCACGAAATCGATACCGTATTTGAGTGTGACGTTTTTGTCATTACCGTGTCCGTAGATCTGTGTGGACGTAACACCTGTTACCACGATCATCGTACGCACGGTCTGTTCAAGTTCGGGGTCGATCTGGGCCCCCCAGATCAGGCGGGCGTTGCTATCTATCCGATCGTAGACTTCCTGGACCACGCATTCGGCTTCCGAAATAGTCATATCAGGCCCACCAACAACATTTACAAGAGCTGAAGTCGCACCAGAAATATCCACGTCAAGGAGCGGGCTTCTAAGGGCTTTTTGCACGGATTCCGAGGCTTTGTTATCCCCATCGGCTTCCCCTAATCCAATCATGGCGACGCCACCGTTTTGCATAACCGTCCTTATATCTGCAAAGTCGAGATTGACAAGTCCGGGTTTTGTGATAAGCTCGGTAATACCCTTGACGGCCCTCATCAGAACCTCATCCGCAACCTTGAAAGCAGCCTGTAGCGGGAGATTTGGAACTACCTCTATCAATTTATCGTTCGGGACCACAATAACAGTGTCTGCGACGTCCCTGAGGCGTTCAAGTCCCGCTTCGGCATTTGTCCGGCGAATCTGCCCTTCCACTCCGAAAGGAAGGGTGACGACTGCAATCGTAAGGGCCCCGGAATCTCTGGCAGCTTCAGCAATAACCGGAGCTGAACCGGTCCCTGTTCCCCCTCCAAGCCCTGCGGTGATAAAGACCATGTCCGAGCCTTCAACGATTTTGTTGAGCTCATCTATGCTCTCAATTGCAGCGTCTTCGCCGATCTGGGGAAGACTGCCTGCCCCAAGTCCTCTTGTTTTCTTTTTTCCGATAAGGATTTTCTTGTCGGCGCGGACGTGAAGGAGGTGCTGAGCATCGGTGTTCAGAGCCACAAGTGTCGCACCCTCGATTCCTTCTCCTATCATGCGCTGAATGCTGTTTGAACCCCCGCCTCCACAACCCACTACCTTGATTGTTGTCTGCAGGCTTTTCAGGATTTCTTCCAGTTCAGCATTGACATCATTGTTTTGGTCGGAATAATCGGGGGTTAAAAACCCACCCTGCCCTCCACGCCCCTCCCGGGCAGATCGAGCAAGGGCTTCTTCTACTATGGATTTCATACTGTTTTCCTCCAGTTTAGCAAAATGATAAATTTGATACTGAATTGTGATAAGGAACTATTTAACCATCAGATTATACTGTATCATGTTTAATAGTTTTCCTTCTGAATGTCATCAGTTTAATGAACAGTTATCCGCCAGTTTTTGGACCTCTACTTTTACATTTACCATTGTCCCCAAACACTGTTTATTTTTTTAAATTTAGAGGCAGCTCATTATATTTTTAACTTTTCCTATTTGATAAGGATAAACGGGCAGAAGATCCCCCTTTCTCCACCCCATCTTTTTTCTTTTCCGGAAAGCCTGATTTTTCATGCTTTTCCCCTTGATTCACCAAAAACAATGCCAGTCGCAATCATATGAGCTACGCGGAGGGGCTCGGGGATATTGCTCCTTGTTGCGGTTAGCCGAACTATCTTTTTTGCACTATCGAACCCTATCCCGGCTTTCTGTATATAAATCGGGTTTTCGGGTTTTTTAGTAACCACTTCTTCTATCCTGCCAGCCTTTTCTATCACCCCCAGCCTCTCCTCCCCATCCGTGAAATGTCCGAGAGCCCCCCTGATTTTTTCAAAGTCCGGATATGAGCGCATAACCACGATTACAGGCAAGCCTGTTTCTTTATTGAGCTTTGAAATATCCACCACGTTGAAGCCTCCGTATGTGACCCCGTCAAGCATGATAACCCTGAGCTGCCCATAGTGTTTGCTCCTTTTTGCCATCCGGCAGATGACTTCGGTAGCGTCCTTGCCGTCCCGGGTGATTTCCGACCTCAGCACCCCATCCATCCAGCCCCCACCCCGGAAAACAGTCCCGACTATCATTATTTCGTCACTTATCAGAGCAGAATCATCCACGCCAAGGATACGGATTTCAGGTTTTATGTGAAAATTCAGCTTCACATTATTCTTTATGTCGTGGTTCTAAAAATAGATTGCCTGTTTAGGAGGAAACCCCTCCCGAAGAAGCAAATTTCAAAAATCGTTTGTCTGTTAAAGAGAGAAGACCCTTCCTGAACTCCGAAGGAGGGAGTGAAGGAAATTCGCAATGTTTTTACGTTTTTATGTTTTTACGTTTTTACATTTTTCCGGTATTACACAAACATTGCTTCAGGCAGGGCCGTCTGTTTCATTCTCTGGGTCTCTGTAGCCATTGAGACCTTGTCGGTGGCTTCAAGAAAGTCTTCCATTTCCACCGTCTC
>JAQVBP010000074.1:0-4976 GCA_028690255.1 Methanosarcinaceae archaeon | reverse complement strand
TTTTTACATTTTTCCGGTATTACACAAACATTGCTTCAGGCAGGGCCGTCTGTTTCATTCTCTGGGTCTCTGTAGCCATTGAGACCTTGTCGGTGGCTTCAAGAAAGTCTTCCATTTCCACCGTCTCTTTATCCTTCCGGACCGCAAACATTCCGGCTTCCGTAACAATTGCCTTCAGATCCGCACCGTTCATGTTATCGGTCATTTTTGCAAGCCTTTTGAAGTCAATACCTCTGGCAAGGTTCATCTTTCTGGAATGGATAATCAGTATCTTTTCTCTTGCCTCGGGGCCGGGCATCGGCACATAGACCAGACGGTCAAACCTGCCCGGGCGCAGGATCGCAGGGTCAAGAACGTCCGGACGGTTAGTCGCTGCGATAATCCTTACGTTTTGTCTTTTATCAAAGCCATCCATCTCAGCCAGGAGTTGCATAAGGGTTCTCTGAACTTCCCTGTCCGCGCCCGTGGTTTCGTTCAGCCGCCTGGCTGCAATCGAGTCCAGTTCATCGATAAAAATAATGCTGGGTGCTTTTTTCCTGGCCATCTCAAAGATTTCCCTGACCAGTTTTGAACCGTCTCCTATGTACTTCTGGACAAGTTCCGAACCCACAACCCTTATGAAGGTCGCGTTTGTCCGGTGAGCCACCGCTTTTGCAAGCAGGGTCTTCCCCGTTCCGGGCAGACCATAGAGGAGCACACCTTTAGGAGGCTCGATCCCCACCCGGGAAAAACGCTCCGGTTCTTTTAACGGCAGTTCTACAGCTTCTTTTATTTCCTGAATCTGGTCGTCAAGCCCCCCGATCTGCTTGTAATCAATGTCTATGCTTTCAAGCACTTCCATTGCCGCAACTATAGGTTCTTCAGTCTGAGGAAGCACCTCGGCGATGGCAAGAGTGTGCTGGTTCAGGGCAACTTTTGCCCCGGGAGAAAGTTTTTTCTCTTCTATATACTGCGAGACATTGACAAGAAACTGAGGGCCGTTACTACTCCGGACGATTATCTTATCATTTTTAATAACGTCGATAACCGTGCCGATTATAAGCGGGGAAGTCTTCATTCGGTCAAGTTCTGACTGTAACTTTCGAATCTCCCTTTCATATTTGATTTTCTGATTTTCCAGATAGCGCTTCTCGGATTCGATCTGGCTGCATTGCTCTTCCAGAAAATTGTTCCTGCTCTCAAGCTGCCGCATTCGGTCCTGGAGGTCCGATGTGTCCTCCTCCATCCCCGCAGAATCAATCCGATCGTACACCGGCCCGGATTTTATTATGCGGCTGCGCACGTTTCCATCCTTACTCTGGGTACTTTCAGTCATGGAGCTCCGAATAATATTTAAGTTCGTACCGTATATAGCGTTTTCGAAGTGATCAAAATGCAGTGCGAAATATGTGGTGCAGAGATCCACGGAACGCCTATAACTGTTACAATTGACAATAGTGAACTCCAGGTATGTCCGAGGTGTGCACAATACGGCAAGCCAGTAGACAAGCGGACTCCGGTTTCAAGGAAAATTTCTCCGGTGGCTCGTGCAGTACAGATGCCTGTTAAAAAGCCCCAGAAGAACTTTTTCGAAATATTACAGGATGGACTTGTCGACAATTACGAACAGATTATCCGGGATGCCCGGGAAGCCAGGGACTGGTCCCAGGAAGAACTGGCTGAACAGATAAAAGAAAAAGCTTCCCTTATAAGAAAGATTGAAAGAGCTGATATCGTACCCGAAGATTCCGTGCGTAAAAAGATTGAACGCACCCTTAATATTAAACTCGTGGAAAAGGCATCTGCCACAGAGCAGGAAGTCACAAGTTTCAAAATGGATACAACACTTGGAGATATTGTGAAAATCAAAAGAAAATGAGCCCTATGGCCGGGTAAAAAAATAAATAATATCTGACACGTAGCATATAAGAGCATTTCAGCCCCGGAAAAACCGGTTGAAACATGTGTCGGATAGGAGAAGGGAGAATAAGACTTTAAGAGTTTATTCGTTCTTCTTATCCCCTTTCTGTCTTTCTTCTTTCTATTTCATAACCTAATTTTACATTGCATGGGCTTCATGAGCCTGCCGCAAGCCTTTCATGCAATTTGAAAAAATATTTTTTCACCCACGACCCCCAAACATTATAAAGAATATTCCCGACATTATAAATGTAACCTGGGCATTAAAAAATTATAGATTAAGCAATTATATCACAGCTCGATCTCGACCTCATATACTTTTTCGGGGTTTTCCTTGTGGATGATCCAGAAGGGGTCTTCCCCGTATTCTTCCATAAGTTTCATCGTCCTTCTGGGAATCGTCTTTGGGCCGAGCACCGCGCCGGGGCGTTCCGGGTCATCAATGTAGTCCGTCTCCATCATAAAGCGGGGACCTTCCTCGATGGCTTTTTCAATAGCTCCTTTGCTTGCAATAACCCCCGGGAAGATCCCCAGATCCTCCGAGACTTTTACCAGAGGTGGAGAATAGTGTTTAACCACTTTGTACATTTTGATCCCGGTTTTCCTTGCCCTTTCCGCAATGTCCCTCAATTCGGGCTCTCCCACACTTTCGGTATGAAGCTGCACCGCGCAGTCCTGCTCTCTTCCAAGCCCGAAGGCATGTTCCATAACCCCGTTTGAGGCCTCCCAGACCTCGTCCGATACGGGATAGTGGGGCCTTCCGGATTTAATCCCCACGGAAAGCCCTTTTTCCACGTAGCCTGCGGCAAGTTCAAGGCCCCTTTTCATGATTCCGGCAGCCTGAGAAAGCTCCATGTATTCCGTAAGCTTCGTGATTTCGGCAGGGTGGACCCCGAGCACGGGAAAAGCTCCGACCCCCAGTTCCCGGATCTTTGCCGCAAGCTCAACGGTTTCGTCAAAGACAGGCAGGAAATCTTCGGGCTTTTTAACGGTGATTCCCAGTGTCCAGCTGGGTTTTGAGACCAGGATGATATGGGTCCCCCCGGCTCTCTGAAAGTCCTTTACGGCCTCAAGCCCCCGGGCCCTCGGGTCTATGTGCATGTGGTTATCGGTAATCGGGATTTTTGCGGGCATTTTTACACCTTTTAGCGCTTTTCTCTGGCATTCTCTTTCAAAAAGATTTGGCAGGTAATATTATTACCTATAAATTGGAATACATAGCCTGAGTATAGGAACCAGGCAAATATTTGAATATGTGCATTCTGATTTTTTGGGAAGTCACCCCATTCAGGTTTATCAATTCCCCCGCAATTTTGCGGACCTCGTAGTCAAGATTTATATTAGATATCTTAAATTAAACCCGTAAAATCGATCTTTAATTGAAAACGTGATGTTGGTTTTAAATTAAACTTTGTAAAATGGATTTTTATTTGAAAACGTGATTTTGATCTTAAATTAAAATGGTGATTATATGAGTAAAACTGCAGCAGTAATTAAAGGCGACGGGGTAGGCCCCGAACTGGTGGACGCAATGTTGAATGTCGTGGAAGCCGCAGGTACGGACGTGGAGTTCGTGATGTGTGAAGCCGGGGCAGGCTGGTGGGAAGAAAACGGTGGAAACTCCCTCATCCCTGACGAAACCTGGGATATACTTGACAATTCCGATGCCAGTTTCAAAGGCCCGACCACAACTCCCGGGGGAGTTGGCTCTCCTAAGAGTGTAGCCGTATCCATCAGGCAGAAATACGACCTTTACGCAAACGTCAGGCCCATAAAAACCTTTACGGGGGCAGGCTCCCCTCTCGGGGATGTAGACACAATCTGTGTCCGGGAAGGGACGGAAGGCCTGTACATAGGAGAGGAAGTAAAACTCACCGATGACGTTTACATTGCAATCCGGAAGATTACCCGCACATCCTCAAACAAGATTGCACGTTACGCCTTCGAGGAAGCAAAAAGGAGAGGTTTCGATACCGTGGTCCCCATCCACAAGAGCAATATCCTCAAGCAGACCTGCGGTACCTTCCTCGAAGAGGTTGAAAAAGTCGGGCAGGAATTCCCTGAAATCGAGATATGGCCCTACCACATCGACAATATAGCCATGCAGATTATCAAGAACCCACAACTCTTTGATAAAAAAGTCCTCCTGTCCACCAACCTCTTCATGGACGTTATCAGCGAGGAATGCGCAGCCCTTGTCGGCAGCATCGGGATGATCTACTCCGCAAACATTGGGGACGGTTTTGCCATGTTCGAACCCGCCCACGGCTCCGCTCCCAAGTATGCTGGCCTGGACAAGGTCAACCCTGTTGCAACCGTCCTTGCAGGGGCCTGGATGCTTGACTACCTGGGTGAAAAAGAAAACTCAGAAGCAATCTTCAAGGCCACAGAGCGTGTAATCTCCGAAGGCAGGTACGTAACCTACGACCTCGGAGGCAGTGCCAAACTAAGCGAAATGGCCGGAGAAATCGCAAAGTACACGGCTGAAATCCTTAAATAAAAAATATTCCAGATCAGGTGGGGCCTGTATTCGTTCAGATGCAGGATCTGAGCTTTTCCGTATCAATTGATGCACCTTATCGATTGATCCTGGCCCCCCGGAGGGTGCAGAGCCCTCTGATCAGTCTTTTTTTATCAGTTCGTTTATTGAGATTAATCTAAATTTTTGGTTAATACCCCCTGTTTTTGTTTTGAGTATCTGACCCCCACAATACGAGTTCTAATAATTGGAGTCGAGGCCGGGTTTTTAAGCCCTAATTTTTAGAAAATGGGAACCCCCTCAACGACCTTCAGAATGGCCTTTTCCTTAGGGTTCTCAGGAACTGACCTCCCCGATCAAAAAACCGCAGCTCGAAACCAGAAACAGGAGAATATGCCTTAAAAACAGGATTTTGAGAACAGATATATAATTTTTGAGAACAGATATATAATTTTTGAGAACAGAGATATGATTTTTGAGAATAGTGATATAATAGAAGAGGAAGGAATTTTAGAGCAGGCCTTGGAAAGGCTTCACTCCTTAGTCTCCTTTTTAGATATATTTACTCTTCCTGCTCCGGGCTTTTTTCCCCTTTGGA
>JAQVBP010000073.1:7795-13898 GCA_028690255.1 Methanosarcinaceae archaeon | reverse complement strand
GGCCTTGGAAGTCTCTCCGACATAAAACCTATTTTTTATGATTATGCCGAAGAAAATGGCCTGAAAGTCCGGTTTGTCGAGGATGTCGGCCTTGTGATGATGAAAAATAAGGCGTGATCTGGAAAAAGCCTTCTTAAAAAACGCACATAAAACTCTTTGAGTAACAGGCACAAAAAAATGAAAGTACACGGTACTTTCATACCAAAGAATGATCGATCTGAATAAAAGAAAAAAACGGACGGTTTATGGCGTTATGCCATAATCATTGCCGTCTCGTTGTTCAGGCTTTCAAAGTCTGCGGTTATAATCAGTTTTGTGATATTCCCTTCGTATTCCGTTATGTTGTAATCGACACCGCGCTCACTGCAATTTGCTCCCATGATGTTCATCTGTGCGGTCAGCTCTGCGTCCGGGTTCAGAAAGATACTTGTCTGGGAGTAGCTGCCGTCGTCGAGCTTTTTGAGGTCTTTATACCACTTCTCGGCCGGGATGCTTACGAAGATGTCCCTTTTGACAACTTCCTGGAAGATTGCGCCGTTCGGTTCCGCATAGTTTAAGAGGGAATCAAAGTTTCCAGCTCCTGAACTGCTGTTTCCTTCCAGAACGTTTATTACGCTTTTAACATTTTCCTTAGAGCCGAAGATGACCGGGTTTCCGACCACGTTCCAGATGTCATAGCTCTCATTGGTCCTTGCAAAGAGCTGGTAACCGTCATACTGGCTCACATTCCTGGGCATTCCGATCTTCGGTTCGGCAGTCTGGTGCAGTTCAATGTGTCTCCCGTCAAGGTAATCCGCCATATATCTTTTCGTCAGGTCTCCTCCGTAGAGGTAGTACATCGTCTGCTGCTCGCTCGGAACCGATTCAAAGGGAGTTCCCTTTGTTTTCTGAAGGTTGATATACCGGGCACTGACCAGGCCGTCGGGAGACATTGCAAGCCCGTCGGCAATGGAGTCGAATTCATGCTGGACCTGTTTGCCCGGGATCTGGTAGAAACTGATCATCGGAGGCTGGGCTTCTCCGGAAACTTCCAGGTCTTCACCCTCACTTGCATCCGTATTGGAACCTCCGAAGTAAACCACAAAGACCGATAAAAACATTGTCGCAGCCAGAAAGATAGCTATATATTTCTGGTTCTTCTGAGCTGGTGTTGAACACTTCTTCATTCAAGAAACCTCATAATATTATAATAATATAATAATATTCAACAGGTTATATTTATGTAACTATTTATATATATTCCGGCTTTACGTGCCTTGCCTAATCAAGTAAAGCTTAGTTGTAATAAATTCTTTTTTACGAACTTAATACATACATCAAATATCTATTTATTGATCATAAAATCCTTGAGTCTGACATCCTGATTATAGATTTTTTTCCAGAATATTTTTTTTCAGGAGGCCCGCTGGTTTTCCGTTCTTCGGGCAGATAAGCTCAGGGAAATGTGAGTATCTTGAGCATGTTGGTGCCTCCGGGTTTGCCTGAGGCCGGGCCCTGGGTAAGGACCAGGATGTCTCCGCTTTTTGCAAGCTCGAGTTCCCTTAATTTTTCAGTTGTCCTTTCCTCCCAGTCTTCAACAGGGCTTTTTGTAAAAATGGGATATACTCCGTAGGAAAAAGCCAGGCTGCTGCAGGTCTTCGGAAAGCGGCTGAAGGCCAGGATCCAGGGTTCTGGCTTGAACCTGGAAACCCTCCTGGAGGTACTCCCGCTCCTTGTCGGAGTCAGGACGTAGGCTACCGGCAGTTTCTGGAGAGCCTCGTGGACCTGGAGGGTGATTACCTCGTCCACGGACATTTCCTTCTCAAGGATTCCTTTGATGGTGGAATCAAGGCCCCATTTTGTCCGGGATCGCCATTCTTCGGTGGCTTTTGCAATTTTTGCCATCATCTCCACGGTTTCCACGGGGTAGTTGCCCATGGCAGTTTCTTCCGAGAGCATGACCGCGTCCGTTCCGTCCAGGATGGCGTTTGCAACGTCGGTTGCCTCCGCTCTCGTGGGCCTTATATTATCGACCATGGAGGCGAGCATGTGGGTTGCGGTAATCACCGGAAGTCCCTGGAGGTTGGCCCTGCGGATAAGCTCTTTCTGGACCGAAGGTACTTCCTGTATGGGAATTTCCACTCCCAGGTCCCCTCTTGCAACCATAAGGGCATCGGTTTCTTTAAGAATCCCGTCAATGTTTCGGACTGCCTGCTCGCGTTCGATCTTGGAGATGATATAGACGCTTTTTCCTTTACTCGCCGCAAAATCCCGGACCTTCCGGACGTCTTCGGCTTTTTCCACAAAGGAGATGCCAAAAGTATGCACTCCTTCCCCGAGGGCAAAATCAACGGCTTTGAGGTCTCTTTCCGTCACGGGGTCCAGGAAGACCTTTGCACCCGGCAGGTTAAGTCCCTTATGGGAAAAGAGCTGGCCTCCTATAAGGACCTCGCAGAGGACTTCCGTTCCCAGGACCTCCAGGCAGCGGAGCTGGATATAACCGTCACTAAGGTAGATCAGGCTGCCTTCGGAAACGCTTTCAGGGAGCTGTTTGTAGTTGACCGATATGCGGGTGCCGGTCCCGGCTACATCTTCCACTGTCAGAGTAAGCCGATTTCCTTTGTGCAGCATAAGGGGCTCTTTTTCAAGTTTTCCTATACGGATCTTGGGGCCTGGCAGATCCGCCAGTATGGCTACCGGCCGGTCAAGTTCCTCTGCTACTTTTCGGATTCTCCGGATAACCTGCCCGTGGGTCTCAAAGTCTCCGTGGGAAAAGTTGATCCTTGCCACGTTCATGCCTTTTAGCACCATCTCTTTCAGGGTCTCTTCCGAAGAAGAAGCCGGTCCGATGGTGCAGACGATCTTTGTCTTATGGTCCGGAAGTTGCATCTTTTCACATCCTCTCAGGCAGGAAGCCCCCGTTACTTTAGCGCGGGGCCCCTTCGCCTAATTTTTCGCTTATTCGTCTCTGTATTTTTCGTTTATTTATCTCTGTAAATCTTGAGGGCCTCTTCGACGCTGGCCTCTTCTACTGTTATGGCATAAATGGCATTGCACATGCGTACGGCGTCGGCCAGGCTTTTCTGGTGGACATTTCTGCCTGTTGCGTTTCCTTCGGCTCCGGAGACGTGGATCTGGTCATAAAGTTTTTTCAGGAAAACTTCGGGGTCGTCGCTGGATCCGCCGGCACAGACCACCTTGCAGCGCCCGGCCGCCTTGACGGCTTCCTTAAAGGACTCTTCGGGGGCTTCTCCATCCCTTTTAGGGTAGTTGACCTTCACAAAATCGGCTCCGAGACAGGCTCCAACGCCTGTCGCCCCTGCTATAAGGTGAGGGTCTTTTTCGTCTTTTACGGCCTCTCCTCTCGGGTAGATCCAGAGCACCGTGATCATCCCGTGCTGGTGGGCCTCGTAAATGACCTGGGCGGCCTGCTCAAGCATGTCGCCTTCAAATTCGCTTCCCAGGTAAAGGGTGTACCCGACTCCCAGGATATCGAGGCCGCTGTTTTCCTTAAACTCAGCTAGCTGGGCCATGTCGTACCAGAGGTTGCTGAAGGGGTCTGCCTGGCCTGTTTTTACAAGATTTGTCTTGGAGTTGACCTTTACCAGATAGGGCACGTCCCTGTAATCCATGCCGTAGCGGGCGATCAGGCCGAGCTGGGTTGCAAAGACTCCAATCTTGCTCTGGGCGGCGATTCTGAAGAGATGTTCGGGGTTTGCGTCGTCTTCGGGGATTCCTTCCCCGTAAAAGTCACTGTTTAAATGTTCCACCTTCTGGTCCCCGGCAAAGAGCATGAGTCTGCCGCTGCTCCTGGTAATTTTCATATAGTTTTTTACGTATGTGTCGCGCATTGTTGCCGGGACGTCTAAAGGTACGATAACATCATTATTTGTAATTGAAACCATGTATAAAACCTCGATTTGCTTGAATCTTTTTATATTGCGACTTCAAAGTATGTTTAATTCGAATATCTGAAATTGGTTCAAAGGTCAGTGGATTTTCTTAATAAGGAATTTATTCTGGAATCGATTCAATACCAGTTATGTGATTTTTTATTATGTTCATAAATCCGGAATTTTGAGCTTGGTCCACTGATTAATTAATTTCCCTTTATAATCAGGTGCCAGGATGTTCTAACCAATCTTGAACATATTTAAACACGGAAAGCACGAAAGAAAGAACAAACGGGATGCGCCATTATGGTTGGTCCGGTGTTTTATCCAGAGTGAATTCTGTAATCGATTATCGTAAGAAGTCGGTTACTGAAAGGCCTACAGGCCGTTTTCCTTGGTTTTTCGTGGTTTATTCTCTAATTTTGAAATCGATATACCAGAATACTTGAAAACATTTATTTATCTATATTTACCCTTTAAACGAGAGAAATCTTTTAACGTATTCCATCCGTTTTCAGAATAAATTAAGGTATTTCCGAAAGAATCTGAATCGAAAATGCAGGTATTTATACTTTCTATTTTTTGTGCGGAGTTTTCTCGGAGGATTGCTCAGTTTTCTCCCCACATTTTACATCACTATTCAATTCAGAACTATTAAGTATTTTGATGGCACATTTATATCCGGACGATCTTATTTTAATCGACTGAATGGAGCCTTAAGCACTTTTTTTCTATTTTGTGCTAACTTTTGAAATTTACCTGCGGATCAACGTAAAAAACCACGGATGGATACGGATGGATACGGATGGATACGGATGGATACGGATTTACGTCACCAGTGTCCATCTATGTTCATCCGCAGTTTATTTTCACATTTTGGAATCAATACTAAAACCTGAGTGGTTACCAATACAATAGTTCCTTGTTAGCAAAAATCCTTGATGTTATATTTGAATCGTTCCTTAGCCTTTTCGGTTTTACAGGGGATGATCAGGTGGGGAAAGTTGACTTGAGATTTTTTAAATTGAGCTGAGCCGTCGGAGGCACTTCCCTTTTATGCATATTATTTCGGATACGCTGTCGGATTGAGAGGATTTGCTCTTTGGAAATTCCTATCTTTTCTGCAATCTCTTCAGGGCTCCGCTCTTCTTCAAGTAGCCTGAGCACTTTATCAAGAGTTTCATATGATATCCCAAGGTCTGCCTCATCGGTCTGGCCGCTCCAGAGCCCGGCCGAGGGTTTTTTGTTAATAATTGAGTCGGGGACCCCCAGTTTACGGGCAAGTTCCCAGACTTCGGTCTTATAAAGATCTCCAATGGGTTCGAGGTCAACGCCCCCGTCTCCGTACTTTGTATAGTAACCGATCAAGATCTCGGTTTTGTTTCCCGTGCCAAGCACCAGTCTGTTCAGGTGGTTTGCGTGGAAATAAAGGGCCGACATCCTGATCCTGGCCTTCAGGTTCCCCTTTGAAAGTCTGTCCGCAGCCTTGCTTTCCGGAAAAGCGGTCAGAAATGCTTCGAAAATTTTGGAGATGTCTATCATCCGAAACTCAATTCCGAGCCCTTTCGCAAGGGCTTTTGAGTCCTCGCTGTCGGCCTCAGGGGTCATCCCGGTTTCGGGGAGGTGGATGCCCAGAACGTTATCAGGACCCAGGGCCTGAACAGCAAGGGTCGCAATAAGAGCGGAGTCTATGCCCCCGCTGATTCCAACGACTGCGCCGGAAACTCCGGCTTCCTCCGCCTTCTGACGGATAAATTCTATAATCGTTTCTTTTGCCTTTTCAAGGTCCATAGTATCAAGGTCCATAGTATCAAAATACCGATAAAGTGGTGCAGGAATGTTAGTTGATTGTATATTATAATACAAATTCTTATTTCCGGGAAAAAGGTTTTTCTTTAGCATAAAGAGAATACTGTCAGATCCGGAGTTAAGGGCCCCCGGTCCACCCATGGGCTTCGGAGGAAGGGGATTTATAAAAGGGATATATAAAGTTTCACTGATGTATTTCGGAGCTATTCCTCAGCAGACAATTATTATTTTAATGATAATACGCATCTAACATAAAGAGAAGTTAATTCGGGGCCTAATAGGCCCTAAAAAATCCTAAAGTAATTTGCAGTAATTCAAAAATTATCAAAAATTACAATCAAAAATATAAGCATTTTTGGGATGACCCATGGAAGAAATACAGCTTAAGGTTGAAAAGGCATATCCGATAGATCTGGGGAGAG
>JAQVBP010000073.1:5057-7695 GCA_028690255.1 Methanosarcinaceae archaeon | reverse complement strand
TAAAGTAATTTGCAGTAATTCAAAAATTATCAAAAATTACAATCAAAAATATAAGCATTTTTGGGATGACCCATGGAAGAAATACAGCTTAAGGTTGAAAAGGCATATCCGATAGATCTGGGGAGAGGAATTATAAGGCTTGATCCGGCCACTCTTTTGAAGCTCCAGCTTTCTCCCGGGGATATCGTGGAGATTACAGGCAAGAAAAAGACCACCGCGAAGGTCTGGAGGGCTGACCGCCAGGACTGGGAACAGGGTATTGTGAGGATAGACAATTTTATCCGGAAAAACGCGGGTGTCTCTATAGGGGAAAGGGTAGCAATTAAAAAGATAGAGGCCCAGGACGCGGAAAAAATCATCCTTGCCCTGCCCGAGGGCATAATCGAAGGAGGAGTCCCGGAACTGCATTTCGGAGAACATGCAAATGAAATCATAAAGCGCCATATCCTTAAAAGGCCCGTGTACAGGGGAGACGTAATTCCCATAATCAATACAATGTCCCAGCCCATGAAGGAATCCATGACCACGGGACAGGTAATCCCGCTGATCGCCGTGGAAACCGTGCCTGCAAATCTTATCGTCCTTATAACCGACGAAACCCAGGTCGAACTCCGAAAAAAGCCAGTCCAGGGATACGAAACAGTGGCCAGGGGAGTCACCTATGAGGACATAGGAGGACTTGGGGATGAAATCGTCCGGGTCAGGGAGATGATCGAGCTTCCTATGAAGCACCCCGAACTTTTCCTGCACCTGAACATCGAACCCCCTAAAGGGGTCATCCTCTACGGTCCCCCGGGGACGGGAAAGACCCTTATTGCAAAGGCGGTTGCAAGCGAGTCAGGAGCCAGTTTCCATTATATAGCGGGCCCTGAGATTGTGGGAAAATTTTATGGGGAAAGTGAGGAAAGGCTCCGGAAAATCTTTGAGGAAGCAACCCAGGATGCCCCTTCGGTCATCTTCATAGATGAGATAGATTCCATTGCCCCGAAACGTGAAAACGTGACAGGGGAAGTGGAAAGAAGAGTGGTCGCCCAGCTCCTGACCCTTATGGACGGGATGGAAGAGCGGGGACAGGTAGTGGTTATAGCGGCCACGAACCGCCTGGATGCAATCGACCCGGCACTCCGGAGACCGGGGCGCTTTGATAGGGAAATCAATATAGGGGTCCCGGATACGAAGGACAGGTACGAGATCCTGCAGATCCATACCCGGGGTATGCCTATTGAAAAGGAAGAAGGAGGAGAAGAAGAACAACAACAAGAAGAACAAGAAGAAGAGGCCATAGTTTCCAAACCTGCCGAAGCTGAAATGAAGGAGGGGCAGAAGCTTAAAGTTGACAGGTTCCTGATGGACCTTTCGGAGCGGACCCAGGGTTTTGTAGGTGCGGATCTCCTGGCTCTTGTCCAGGAAGCTGCCATGCTCTGCCTGCGGGAAAACATGCCTGATCTGAATCTGGAGGAGCTAATACCTTCCGAAAGGCTGGAAAAAATCACTGTCAGCAAAAAGAATTTTGAAGATGCCCTCATGGAAATCGAACCCTCGGCCCTCAGGGAAATCTTTGTTGAGATACCGAATGTTCATTGGGATGACGTGGGAGGCCTGGGTGAAGCGAAAGAGGCGATTATCGAGTCCGTTGAATGGCCAATCAAAAACCCGCAGAAGTTTCTTGAAATGGGGATCAAGGCCCCAAAGGGAATCCTGCTCTATGGACCCCCCGGGACCGGAAAGACCCTGATTGCCCAGGCTGTGGCCAGGGAAAGCAATGCAAATTTCATAAGCATCAAGGGCCCGGAGATATTTTCAAAGTGGCTTGGAGAATCGGAAAAAGCTATCAGGGAAACTTTTAAGAAAGCGAGACAGGTCTCTCCCTGTGTGATCTTCTTTGATGAGATCGATTCTATTGCGGCCATGCCGGGCGGAGATTCCGACAGCAGGACTTCAGAGAGGGTCCTGAACCAGGTCCTTTCCGAGATGGACGGGCTCGAAAGCCTCAAGGACGTGGTAGTAATCGCCGCAACGAACCGGCCAAACATCCTCGACCCTGCGATCGTCAGGCCAGGGCGCTTTGACAGGCTGGTTTATGTGGGAGCTCCAAACCGTAAGGGAAGGATTAACATCTTCAAAATCCACTCGAAGGGTATCCCACTTGCGGAGGATGTGGACCTCGAAAGACTCGCGGACGATACCGAAGGGTATGTGGGAGCCGATATAGAGGCCGTTTGCAGGGAAGCTGTAATGATTGCCCTCCGGGATGACTTCAATATAGAGAAAATTGATATGAAGTACTTCAGGCAGGCCCTCAAGAAAGTCAAACCCACGATAAACGAACAGATAGCTCAGTTCTACGAAAAGATCGAAGAGCAGTTCAAAGGGGGGCAGAGGCCCGCTGATACAAGTGCTTATATAGGATACCGGTAAAAATTTAACAAAGTAGTTCCGGAAAGCGGCTCTTCAAGGGCAGGTAATTGAGAAATTTACTGGAAGACCCTAAAATCAAAAGTATTAAAATCTAAAGTATTAAAATCTAAAGTATTAAAATCTAAAGTATTAAAATCTAAAGTATTAAAATCTAAAGTATTAAAATCTAAAGTATTAAAATCTAAAGTATTAAAATCTAAAGTATTAAAATCTAAAGTAT
>JAQVBP010000073.1:0-4957 GCA_028690255.1 Methanosarcinaceae archaeon | reverse complement strand
AAAGTATTAAAATCTAAAGTATTAAAATCTAAAGTATTAAAATCTAAAGTATTAAAATCTAAAGTATTAAAATCTAAAGTATTAAAATCTAAAGTATTAAAATCTAAAGTATTAAAATCTAAAGTATTAAAATCAAAAGTATTAATATCGGAACTCTTCAAAGAGGGGAAGTTCCTTTCCCTCATCATATTCGACGGAGGTGCAATACAAGTGTCAAATAAATTTGCTAAAGAACTCCTGGCCAACAAACAGGTAATGGCTACCGATGGCACAGAGATAGGGATGTTAAGAAACATTGTAATGGAAGTCAAGGGTGGAAACCTGATAGACCTCATTGTCACCCCGAATGAAAACCTGGATACCTCCAGGTACAAAAAAGAAGATGAATACATCCTGCTCCCCTTTGCCTCAGTAAGCGCGATCAAGGATTACATCATCATTGACAAAATGAAAATACGTTCGGATAATTGAGCCACCTCCCCGTGACCATGCACCATTGGCGTGTACCGTTTACGCGTCATAGCGGACGGGCTCGTTCGTCAGATTAAAAAAAAGTTTGTCAGATCCAGCCCTTTGCTTCCAGAAACTCAAGGGCTTCGACCGCCCCGTCCCCGAAAGTTGCTGTGGTCACATGGTCGGCGGCTTTCATTATTTTTTCATCCCCGTTTGCAACGGCAATCCCGAACCCTGCGGCTTTTAGCATCTCCACGTCATTCACGGAATCCCCGATTGCTACAAAGTCTTTGGGGTCGAGCCCCATCATGGCCGCCAGTTTTACCAGGCCGGTTCCTTTGTTGATTTTTTTGCTTTTGATATGGATTGCGTATTTCGTATCAACGATTTCGACATCAAAGGCCAGGGGTTCAAGCAGCTTTTCCGCTTTTTCTATGTCGAAGTTTCTGCGGAGGGCAATCTCGGTTTTCCGGTAGAAAGGGTCAAGCTTCGTAAGCTTAAAGTGTTTTGATAGAAAAATAAAGGCCTTTTCGCATTCCTCTAGGCCTTCCGTAAAAGAGGCTGTGGCGTCGTACTGGACCGTGACAGCTCCTCCGTTTTCAGCGATTACGGTCCCGTTGAGGCCTATCAGTTTTGAGGCGGCCCTCGCGTAACAGATAATATTTCCGGTCGCAAGGACCACTGGGATCTTCAGAGTCCTTATCTTCTCAACGGCTTTGAGGTGAAGTTCCCGTTTTTCACAGGTAATCGTCCCGTCAATATCCATGACAACAGCTTTGAACTTCATTGAGAAGATGGAATGGGAAACCCCTATAAAAGGGTTCCCTGTTTTAATTTTTTGAAATTATCAGGGCTCATGGGTCAATGAGTCCGGCGGTTGTAACAGCCACCACGGCTTCTCCTTCCGGCAGATTGGGAGAGTCCACAAGCCGGATGATCCGCTTTTCTCCTTTGGACTTCCTGAGGTATAGCCTGAAAGTTGCGGTGTGGCCCACGATATGCCCGCCTACAGGTTTAGTGGGGTCTCCGAAAAAGGCGTCAGGTTTTGACATTACCTGGTTCGTAACTACCACACAGGCGTTGAAGAGGTCCCCGAAACGGAGCAGCGCATGCAGGTGTTTGTTGAGTTTCTGCTGACGGTCGGCAAGTGTGCCCCGACCCACGTACTCAGCCCTGAAGTGGGCCATCAGAGAGTCCACGATCAGCAAACGGGCCGGTTTTCCGGAGTCCTTAAGCTCGTTTGCAAGATCCATTGCGGAGTCCACAAGCAGCATCTGGTGATTGGAATTGTAGGCCCTGGCAACGTGAATGTTTTGCAAAAACTCCTCTGCGTTCAGTTCAAGCCCCAGTTTTTCAGAAAGGCCCTCGACCATCTGGGTAATCCTTTCAGGCCTGAAAGTATTCTCGGTATCGATGATTATGACCGAGCCGTTTAATCCCCCATATTCCCTTGACAGCTGGACGTTTACGGCAACCTGGTGGGCTACCTGGGTCTTTCCGGAACCAAACTCCCCGTAAAGTTCAGTAATGGACTGGGTCTCAAATCCACCCCCCATCATTTCGTTGAATTCCACACAGCCGGTGGAGAGCTTTCCCACAAGCTTTCTCCGTTCAAGCACGGTGTCTCCGGTCTCGAAGCCTCCTATGTCTGCGGCCTGACGTGCCGCATTGATGATCTTTGCGGCTGTTGCCTCTCCGATTTCCGCCGTGTTTGCAAGTTCGGAAGGGGAGGCGACAGCAACGGCCTCAATGGTATTAAATCCGGCTTCTTTGAGTTTTTCTGCGGTTGCAGGGCCAACTCCGGGCAACTCTTCAAGTAACATTTCACTCATCAGTAAGCAACTCCATTACAATGCACATGTTTATCAAAGGTGCATATCAGTTGCTGGCCTATTGTCCTGAACGTATATATAGCTAGAGTAAGTGCGGTGAAAGTATTATCGGGTAAGATTATAAAATATAGAAGGATGTTTTAGGATCTACCTATTAAACTTTATTTTCAAGTGCGTGTAACTATACTGATGCTTTTTCTGATGCTTTTTTGATGCTTTCTATAATTAATGTTCCTGTGAATTTGCTTGCTAATGTTCCTGTGAATTTGCTTGCTAAGGTTCCTGTGAATTTTCTGTTTAATGAACTGATTGGTTTTCTGGCAGATCAACTGATTAATTTTCTGGCAGGGCCACTGATCAATTTTAGTTTCACTGTACGGGGGCAAAAAGGCCGGAATATTCTCAAGATTTCGAGAAAAACCAAAAACTTCTTTTTACTGGATGCCTATTTCCCATCATGCCAAAGGTTGCCGTAGGCGGAACGTTTCAGTACCTGCATGATGGACATGAGGTACTTGTAATAAAAGCATTCGAGATAGCAAAAGGTGAAAAGGTCTACATAGGGCTCACCTCGGACGAGATGATTAACAAAAACCATAAAATCCAGGCCTACGAATGCCGAAAAACCGAGCTTATTGAATTTCTTGATAAGTTGGATATCCCTGATAAAAATTATATAATCTCAAAACTTAACGATCCCTACGGCCCCACCCTCGAGGGAGCTTTCGACTACATTGTAGTCTCCCCGGAGACCTATCCCGTAGCCCTGAAAATCAACCGCCTGCGGGAAGAAAAAGGCCTGCCCCCTCTGAAAATCGCAAGGGTTGAATACGTAATGGCCGAAGACGGAATCCCGATTTCTTCCACCAGAATCGCAAAAGGGGAAATTGACGGGCACGGCAGGCTTAAAGAGAAAGAGGCCCGGGATAAGAGCCCGGGATAAGAGCCCGGGGCAAGAGCCCGGAGTAAATCGAGAATTAACGAGAGGTGAGAAAGGAGGCTCTCGATTTCGCTCAGGAACTTTGTTTGAATCGGTCACCAGTACACAAGATAATTCAGGAGCGCATCTACCTCTTCCCGACATTCCGCAAAAAAGCTGTGATCCTTTATAAGATAAGTCTCCGAGGTCAGACCTTCCAGAAATCCATACCAGTACACTACCATCCCTTCCCCGAAAAGTTCGGAATATTCCACAAACTGCTTTTTCATATAGTGAATGTGCTCGCTTTCATCTCCGAAAAGGGCCTTGCTCTCAATCCAGCTGATCTCGAACCCTTCGATAAGAAGGGGCTCTTTCAAAACAAAGTCCGGGGTCTTTCCTTCTCCGTTTTCCCGGAGTTCGGCTTCGGTGAAATAGGCAATTTCCCGCTTATCCAGCCATTTCCGGATAATTTCTTCCCCCATATCCCCTTTCAAAACCTGCATGGCATGGGCCCGTGGGGAAAAGAAATAATCGGAGTTCAAAGCTTTTTTTACTTCTCGCCTCAGGCGTTCGCTCTGGATCTGGTCCGGGTTTCGGAAGAGCAGATTTGTGGTCTTTTTGGAAAACCCGTATTTTTTCATGATCAGCGAGGCCATAAGGGTGGAAGGGAAACCGGACCTTCTGGCAAGTTCGAGGATAGGCAGGCCCTTTCTCCAGCGGAAAAACAATTCTTCTTCCCTTCCGTGGATGTTTCTATGACTGTTCCTTGCAAGTTTTACGACCTTCTGGTTAAGCAGCGTGGCCATCACGCCCGGAGGCTCGGAGTAGCTTTCCGAAAGCCGGAAGACGTCCTCGAAACTTTGCAGTGATTTGTATGTTTTATTGTATGTTAGTCTGTCCATTGTCAATCATCAAAAGAATCCGGAATTAAATCCGGAATTATACGGCTACATAATTTTTATCTGTGGTTATATGAAACTCTTCAACCAAGAACTCTTCATATATGAAACTCTTCAACTCCAGAACTCTTCTTCATATTCATCAGGCAGGTCAATTTCCATAATCTTGTTGAATTTCCTGCTCTTTTTCCACCCTTCATCAGGCTTTTCAGGCTCTGAAATAGAACTAATAATTGTTGCATGTATATCCTTGCTGACAACCTTTTCCTTAAATTCAGGAGGCTTTTTTATTCGTAACTCCTTCTCGTCAGCAGAATTTCTTCTTAAATGCGTCTCATGCCTTAAAGAAGCCTTTTCAGCTTCATCGTGTCCCGGGGTTTCTCTGTTTCTTCCTGTTTCTTCAGGCTTTAATCCTTCTTCAGGTCTGACGGATTTCCGGGCCCTTAATTTTCCATTATTGGATTCTTCTGGGACCTCATCCATATGTTTTTTTACAGGGAATTCCGGCCAGGGTTTGAACTTTCCTCTCTTCTTTTCTGCAGGGTTTTCATCCTCTGCCTCCTTCGCAGAAATAGTTTGCTTTCCAGAAACCGGGTTTATCCCAAGTTTCTTGAAAGTATTTTCGGCATAGGTATCCTCTAAAAGGGCTTTGCCAACTCCTATTTTACCTGTTGAACCATAGCCAACCAGGCACAGGGGTTCATGTGTTCGCCATTCGACACAATAGAGGTGGCACTCTCTTTCTTTGCATGGCTTATCATCAAGGGGACAAACATCAGGCAGTGACATACTAATACATAGATGTACAGTCTATAAATAATACTTGACGGTCAGTTACTCAAGCCAAAACC
>JAQVBP010000237.1 GCA_028690255.1 Methanosarcinaceae archaeon | reverse complement strand
GCAAACCTGGTTCTCGATGGAATCCAAAACCGACTGGCCGAAAGATATCATACCAACAAAGAAGGCAAACTTAGCAAACAAGTCAGGTGTCAACACAAAGTAAACTTTGTAAGATATGCCGATGACTGTGCGCCACGAAAGCGCACTCATGCGACAGTTCCTGTCGCATGAAATGCAGCTATGCTGCACAGAAGATGAGGGTGGGCCCCTCGGAATCGCTATACAGGTAGAGATTCCAAACCACCATAAGCTGCTGTGGTCAAAAGCCATGGTAGTGAGCGTTATGGAAAAGGCGAGGCTTGACCTTGTCAGGTACGTGATATGGAGACGAACGCAATGAACCACTGATAAAGTGTCGAAAGCGTAGGGATGTCATCAAAACCAGGGGGTAGTCGTTGACCTGGGATAAGTCTGGAAGAAACCTGTTTACTGACCAGATGGTGGCCGGCATGAAGGTGGCGTGAACTATCACAGGCTTCTGTGTGGAACGTGGGAACCTGTACTTCGATGGTAAGAGAAAATTCCAAGCGGAGGTCCCGTAAGGAGGAAAGTATCGAAGCGATGTACAGGGGCGGAACAATCCATAGTAGTGATGAAGCTCCTGTAATGGGAGTGAAGCGAAGGGATTGTATTATCCAGTTTTGAACATCAGTCAACCGCAAGGGAAGAGCTCATGAACAAAACAAAGTCTTATGAAATTTCCAAAGATATAGTACTTGAAGCATTTCAGAGAGTAAAAGCGAATAACGGTGCTGCTGGTATTGATGATGAAAGCCTAGAAGCTTTTGAAGCAAACTTGAATAACAACCTCTACAAGATATGGAATAGAATGTCCTCAGGCAGCTATTTTCCTCCACCAGTCAAAGCAATAGAAATACCGAAAAAGAATGGTGGAACTCGTACGCTGGGCATTCCAACCGTGACTGACAGGGTAGCGCAGATGGTGGCTAAAATCTATTTTGAGCCACAAACAGAACCACACTTTCACCCTGACTCTTACGGATACCGACCAGGTAGGTCGGTTGCGGATGCGCTTGCTATAACGCGAAAGCGTTGTTGGAAATATAACTGGCTACTGGAGTTCGACATTAAGGGGCTGTTTGACAATATTGACCACGAGTTGTTGATGAAAGCTGTCCGTGCGCATACTGACAATCCATGGGTCATTCTTTATATTCAGAGATGGCTCAAGGCACCATTTCAGTTGCCTGATGGAACAGTTAGAGACCGGACAAAAGGAACTCCACAGGGTGGCGTTATTAGTCCGCTTCTGGCTAACCTGTTTCTTCACTATGTCTTTGACATGTGGATGGCCTGTCATCATCGAAGCAAACCGTTTGCTCGATATGCCGATGATGCAGTTGTGCACTGTAGAAACAAAGAAGAGGCAGAGAAGCTTTTGGTTGAGTTGGAAAAGCGTTTATTGGAATGTGGCCTTGAGTTGCATCCAACAAAAACGCGCATCGTCTATTGTAAAGATGATGATCGTCAAGGTGACTATCCCGAGACAAGATTTGACTTTCTGGGTTACACATTTAGACCACGTAGGTCAAAGAATAAATTCGGGAAGTACTTTGTCAACTTTACTCCAGCAGTCAGCAACAAGGCGAAGAAGGCTATGCAGCAACAAATACATGACTGGCGTATGCACCTCAAACCAGATAAGACACTGGAAGACCTGTCTCATATGTTTAATCCCATATTGAGAGGATGGGTCAACTATTATGGTCTCTTTTACAAATCAGAAATGTATTCTGTACTCAAGCACATGAATCGAGCATTGACTCGGTGGTCACAGCGTAAATACAAGAAATTTGCAGGACACCAGCGACGAGCAAGATCTTGGCTTGGTAAAATTGCCAGAAGGGAACCAAAATTATTTGTTCACTGGCAAATGGGAATTTTTCCTGGGGCTGGATAATGGGAGCCGGATGAGCTGAGAGGTTCACGTCCGGTTCTGAGAGGGCCTAGGGGTGAAATTCCCCTGGGCTACTCACCTTGCGGTAACAGCCAACTCTAAGGAAACGGCTTTAGAAATCAAAGAGCTAATCCGAGATTTCCTTAAAGACAGAGGTCTTGAATTATCCGAAGAAAAAACTCTTATTACACATATAGATGATGGTTTTGATTTCCTTGGATGGAATTTCAGGAAATACAAAGGAAAACTTCTGATTAAACCCTCCGACAAATCCATCGATAATATCACCAAGAAAATAAGTGATATTGTCAAGAAAGGGAATTCCTGGACACAGGAAGCTCTAATAAAGAAACTAAACCCGATTATAACAGGATGGTCTAACTATCATCAGACTGTTGTAGCAAAAAAGGTGTTTAGCAAACTGGATAACAGAGTATGGAACATACTCTGGAAGTGGGCCAAAAGAAGACATCCAAAGAAATCTAAAGGTTGGATTGCCAGAAAATATTGGCATTCTGATGGAAACAGAAAATGGATTTTCTCAACAGAAACAACCAAACTGAAATTATTCTCGTCCACAGGGATAGTTAGACAACCTTATTTAAAACTGGATGTAAATCCCTTCCTTAACCCTGAGTACTTCGAAAAAAGAAAGTACAGGCAAGGGGTCCGTAAGTTAGCTGGAAAGTTTAAGGAGATCTGGAAAATACAGAAGGGCAAATGCTATTTCTGTGAACAGAGTTTGGACATAATGGAAGAAAGAGATCTACATCACTTAATTCCAAAATCCAAGAGAGGAAACAACAGCAAATATAATCAGGCCTATGTGCATAAACATTGCCATAGACAATACCACGCCATTAACGGTTAACTACTGCCCGATACAGAAAGGGTTTGAAAACGCTTGAGCCGTATGAAGGGAGACTTTCACGTACGGTTCTTAGGCGAGAAAGAGGGAGCAATCCCTCTGACTTAGCCGACAAAGAAGGCCGGAAGACGCCAATTAAGGTTGCTCTGGCGTTTTTCAGTCCGCTTGAGCGGAGCGAAACGGGGGTCCCCGTGCTGTTGCACTTACAGTGCAACTAAAAGAAAAATCAAAGATTTTTCT
>JAQVBP010000236.1 GCA_028690255.1 Methanosarcinaceae archaeon | reverse complement strand
GGCCCGTACCCCGTTTACGTTCCAGGAGATTAGCTTGTAGTGGCCTGGCATTTTGTGATACCTCATTTTGTCATTTAATTCGGATGTCTCTTATTTGGGCATGAGGCTATTTAGGCCTTGAGGAGGATGCAAAAGAGAAAAATTGGGTGAAAAAAGGAAAAGGGCCCTTGGGGGGAAGGGCCGGAAACTTCCTGAAAATAGAAAAAATATATTTGGGTTGATATGAAGAAAATACTTTTGAGTCTTCCGGCCCGGAATTGTGAACGCGATTTTTTGTTTTACCGGGGTGGGGCCGGTTGGTGTGGTTTAGGTAAACCGGAGCCCCGTGCAGCCGGAATTCCGATCGACTGGCCTTTATAAGAACGCAGCAGGCGGGGGCCCTGAGTCTTCAGCTCAGGGGATGAATGCGTCGGGACTGCCGGGGCTGGTTTCAACAGGGTACTGAGGGGTCAACCCAACAAAATCCTTTTCCGTATTTTACAATTTTGACTTTTTGACTATTTGCATTGATACCAGATTTTTTTTCAGGGTTTTTAAGTTTTACATATTTTCCGTATGAATGAACTCCCGTGACATAATGCAAATTTCCCTCATACTCAACTAAATCCATAGGTTGAAGAGGATAACGTTTTTCCCTGGTGCTGTATCTTCCTTTCTTTGTTTTTCTGAGCCTATAAGTCCTCAGATTTTCTCCGTTAAGATTTTTGTTTCTGGTAGTTCTTCCAGAATTCAATTCCTGTCCAGTTTTCTGAGTGCCGTCACGAGAATCAATATATTTGGCATCGTAGAACTTCGAAAGGCTCCTGTTGTTTCTTCTTATTTGCCGGATTTCATGAAGCACGGATCGAGCCTGAGTGCTTCCTCCAGCAATACAAAAAGCATCGGTAGAATGTGTTTTCTCAAGGTTAAGCTCGTACCTTCTGGCCTTTGTTAAGTATCCGTAAGTTACGTCAACATCATACATTTCCTTTACAATATCCACAAGCTTCCAGCGTACTATATTCATAAATGTTGCATCTTTGAAGCCTCTTACTTTTGGTTTCCATGTTAAAAGGAATCCTCCGTGGTTTTTTTGAGTGTGACACTTATTGCAGAGTGTGATGAGGTTTGCAGGTTGATCTGAGCCACCGTTACTTCTGTACTGAATGTGATGAACCTGGAGCAAAGGCTGTTTTGCTTTGTTCTTACAATCGGGATTCTGGCAGGTGTACCCGTCCCGGTGTAAAATGTAGGCTCGAATATTTTCGTATCCTTTTTGCTCTCCTTCCTGGTACTGTTTGCCTTCGATTTCTGGATTTTTGATTTTTTGTATGTCGAAATTTCCAACTTCAACAACGATTTTAGTTATTGGGATTATTTCAGAAAGTTCCTCGATAACTCTGATATGACTTTCAAGCTTATGCCTGATAGATGGTGCCAACCAGCCTTCTCTGTTTGTGTGTTTGTCGTGACCGGGTTTTCTGTGCCTTATTCGATTTCTCCGGGTTCTTCGATACATTTTCCGTTCTTCGTTTTTCTCTGGCATCCCTGCAAGAAGTTTTACTTCTCCTGAAATAAGTTCTTCTTTTTCAGAGACTGCCGAAAATCCTATATTAAGGAATCCACTGTCGATTCCTAGAGTTACGTCCTGAGTGTTTTTTCCCGAAGGATAAAGTAATTTGATGGTAAAAGGATACCTTTGTACCACTTCAGCCCGTCCAGATTCCAGTAAAATTCTTGCTTTCCTCGGTGTCGTGGGCATGAGGGGTTCGTTTTTGTTGTTTGTGACAAAGACTTTCAAGTTTTGTCCTCCTTGATTGGAGTGGGTCCACATCGCCACTGTTATACTGGCTTGTTAATGACCTGAACACTTCCCCTTCCTCTCAGGGATGTTTAATCCAGATCGAAATCTCCGAGAACGTGTGGAGTATTCCCGAATATCATGACCAATATAACGAAAGGCTATTCAACCAGGGCTTACTACCTAAGCAAGCCCCTGAGTCTTTAGCTCAGGGGTAGTTGACTTTTTGATATAAGACATCACGTTCCGGGTCACCAGTTTTTCATATTTTTTCCAGCTGTGTTCGTCAATCTCAGGCATCGGGATTACGGAAGATTCTTCTCGCACTCCGGGACTGCGGGAATCGATAGTTTTCTGGATGACGACAGGGTCCGTGACCCCTACCAGGTCGAGGATTTCTATTTCACGCAGAAAACGGGAGATTGAAGTCATCGGGATTTCATTAAGGTAAGGCAACCCTGCTTTTGAGCCAACGATTTTCCGAAAACCCCCAAAGTTCGTGACCCCGTTTTCGGCAAGGGCCACGAGGGTCTGCCCTGGCAGGTGGGCGCTGTCTTCCCCGCAGACAATCAGGCAGTTAATATTCGGGTTTGCCAGGACGTTGATTATGATCTTCTCTATTCCGAAGTTTTCACTGAAGCAGGTTCCGCAGAGGGCATAGTTCTTTAGCTCCCAGTATTTGTAGTCAGAAGCAAGGGTCACCACCGCTACAGGGGCATTCGGCTCTCCGACAATGTAATCTCCGGGAGTTATGGGCCATTCCATGAAAAAGCACTCCTTGTTTTTCCGGGAAACCGGAATCGTCAATTATTAATTATTTTTATTTTCTGGTATTAATTCTTGCTGAAATAATTTTGTTTTGGTCGAGGGCAATAAATAAGCCCAAAAACCCTGAACCGGAAATTAACAGTTTTTTTTTCAGAGAAAGGCAGGGCTCCTGCGTCAACCGTGAGAGAGCCCGTTTGATATGAAAGTACCTGCGTACTTTCATTTTTTTGTACCTGTAATCAATTTATGCGCGTTTGGTATGAAAGTACCGTGTACTTTCATTTGTTTGTGCCTGTTACTCGAAGAGTTTCATGTGCGTTTTTTCTGAAAAAAGCAACCTCATGCCCTGCCCCTGATCAGAGTTTCAGGAATCATTTCGAAGATGTCGGAATGCTCAAAGCAAATCCGGATCAAAGTCCCTGAGTGTTTTAACATTAATTTAAGAGAAGGCATTTAAGTATGGAGGAAATACTTTTATGGGAAAGCCTGAGGGATCGTGA
>JAQVBP010000235.1 GCA_028690255.1 Methanosarcinaceae archaeon | reverse complement strand
CGGTTAAGTTCTGAATTCGGTTAAGTTCTGAATTCGGTTAAGTTCTGAATTCGGTTAAGTTCTGAATTCGGTTAAGTTCTGAATTCGGTTAAGTTCTGAATTCGGTTAAGTTCTGAATTCGGTTAAGATCAGTCGTTCCTCTGGTTACGCGGAGGAATGGTAAAGAGCCTGTATTTTATGAAATCATCCTTGAGCTCATCCGTAATCCTGTGGGCGATAAGCTTTGCGGGGTCATGCAGGGCAGGGATCCTTTCACGGATATTCTGGAAACTTGTAAATACCCCTTTTTTGCGCTCATCTATGATGGCCCACATGAGCTTTTTCCCGATCCCGGGCAGGAGGTCGAGCATGTGCAGGCGGGTGGTGACGGGGTGAGCCTCATTGAAAAACTTCACAAACCGCTCTTCCTGGTACCGGACACAGGCCTCCAGAATAAAAGGAAGCTCGAGGTTTGCCCCATGGGTCAGTTCCGCATAACCTATCCGCTGCTTTACATGGTCTATAACGTCCCGATCATTAGGGCCTATGTATACCCGGGCCTGGATTTCAGGGATCACCCCGTTTTTGGGGGCAAGTTCCATGAGTGTGAATTTTTTATCTCCCACTGCCTGGACAAGAGGCTTTTTTTGAATTAAAGACGAGGTGTCTACGGATTTCCCGTAGGGGAGGTAATCAAGCACCCAGACGTATTCCTCTTTTTCTCCTGTATACCCACCTGGTTTTCTGGATGAGCGCGACTCTCTATCAGGATAATTTTTGCCTGTTTGGCGCCTGCCCGAAGAATGTTTTTCGTTATTAGACCTGCCTGCATAAGGAATTCCAGTCTGTGATCTATCTGCTTTCATCAACACCCATCCAACTAATCATCGAACTACCATTAATGATTGAAAATCCCGAAGAACCTTGCCTTAAGGATTATTTGATCTCCGTCAGAAGAAAACCCTTCCTTGACAATTCAGCTTTGCCGGAAATTGTAGGGAGGGAGGAATGCGCCAAGGCTCTTGCCGCGTCTTCTGGTACTGTTTTGACAAATACTTTTTCAGTTTTGTCCTCCTTTTTAGGAGTGGATCCACATCGTCACAAACCCCGGGTTTTTAGTCCGGGGTAGTTGACTTAACCTCAATGAATCTTGAACCACTCTGACCAGTTCAGGCCAAAGCCAATGTAAACTAATCCAGGGCTGAAACCTTCACGATTCATCAGGCAGGATACCTGCGACTTTAATCGTGGAGGAATGCCGTCAACTTTCAGGCGTCAATCAAGGCTTGCCGAAACAAGCCTCTCCCCTCCCTTTAGTGGGTTATTGACTGAAGGCTCGAAAGGGTGACCCTTCTTCCTGCCTGCTCGTTAAAGCCATAGCTTAATCTATTGCTTCAGCTACATATTCCAGAATCTGATCAAGTTCTTCATTACTCAGGGTATACTTTTCCTTTGTATAAATTGCCCTGAGTTCATCGCGGGTCTGGGGTGTGAGATCTGTAATCCGGACCGCAATAACGGGTCTCATTTTTTCCAGTTCAAGCAGTTTATTTACCAATTCCCTGGATTTTTTCCCCCCGGTCTTTGCAAAGAGTTCTGCATGGCGAAGAGATTTTCTGAATTCATATCCAACCTCCAGATCCATTTCTTTGCGTTCCTCCATGATTCCGGTCAGCAATTCCTTGACTTCGGCAAGTGTTAGTAATTCTTCACTCAGGACATTCTTTACTATCATTGGAATACACTCTTTTCTAATTAAAAGATAGAATTCAGTTTAAAGCTTATACAAACAAACTGTTCTTTCCCACTTTCATCCTACTGCCATATTTCGTCTTCAGACCCAGCCCTTCAACGTATATTGAAAACTTCAATATGTCCGGGGTACCCTTCTTTGACAATATATTCAGGTATATGTCCGATAAACAATATATAATTATAGATTTTTCAAACAATTATAAAACGTCTTTGAAAGGTTATAGTTGTTTTCAAACCCGTTCATTATAAGTTGTTTTCAAATTTTTCCCGTTAGGTTAGATACGACCAGGACAGAAAATCTTATCTTTTTGACAGGCGGACTAAACCAGACCTGATTAAAGCAGGGCTAATAGGGAACAGCCATAGCAACCATAATACGGCTATTAAGTAGATAAATTCAATGAAACCGGGTCAGATTGTCGACCAATTCCAGATTGTTGTTCTGATATTCGTGACCGTTACCCTGATGACCGGTTACCACTGGCCAGATAAAAGGCCAGGTCCGTATAGGCCGAGCTTTATTATAAAGACCGCCTTAAGGATTTATCACAAAACAACTCTGCATATTTCGCTTGAATATTTGATTTTCAATATCAGACCCCATTAATCGAGGTTACAATGAGTAATAAGTTGCATAGATTGTTTCTTTGGGGTTCTAAGTACAAAATAAGCCATTACTCAGCTCAATATTCAATATTATAAATCCAAAAAGGTGGAATTCAAACCTGTTTCCAGTTGAAAATTATTCTTTGCCGGACTCCAGAGTAGAAAAGTTGTGATATAAATATACCCATAGTCCGCTCAGAATGAAGAAACTATGAAGGCTGAAAACCAGCAGGACTGAAATCCAAACGTCGAGCTTTTAAGACCCGACATTCAGATTGCCTGAGATTTTAATTAGTTAAATTAATTGTATTTCTGGGGTTTGAGATGGCCGGGCAGGGAAATGACTTCTTTCATTGCGTTTCCGTCTCTCACCTTAAGCAGGTATGCACGTCCGCGCTGGCCGATTACTTTCCCGGTCGAGCCCTGGAATTTGGCGTTAGGCATGCCTTTCTGGATGCTGGGGTCGATATCAATGTGGACCATCTGCCCTTCTTCGAATTCCTGGATTGCCCTGACCACGGGGGAAATTCCTCTCTCACGAACTGTTTTCTGTAACTTGTACCTTGTGCAACGTTTCTCACCATGTGAATTTGTCATCGCTTTTTCCTCCGTTAGAATGCTCAAATACTTAGCTGTTTATAAGTAATAATTTTATTTAATAATTTTATTTAATAATTTTATTTAATAATTTTATTTAATAATTTTATTTAATAATTTTATTTAATAATTTTATTTAA
>JAQVBP010000234.1 GCA_028690255.1 Methanosarcinaceae archaeon | reverse complement strand
AAATACATATTTCTTAACATCCGGCAGCAGAAGGCCCCTTCCCCGATAGCCGACGGATGGCAGGGGGATAGTTCACTTGCCAATGTTTCTGATATATCATATGTAAAAATAGTTCGGAAATATAATATTTGAAACAATTATAAAATTTGAATTATGACCTGAAGAAAACAGATTTCAAGCTTTACAGGCCCTCATTTTCAGTATCGATATCCCTTTACAGTCTCTTTTTTATCTGTATATACTTTATGAATAAATAATATATATAATTATTAATATAGTATAATTGAATATGGAGCGGGCATGCCCCATGTGGAGAATGCATGCATTGAACGCACCTATAAAAAAGGCTGGCGTTTGCCGGAAGATGTTTCAGAATCTAAAAAAATAGAATTGAGGGATTAATATGAGAGAGACAACTTTTAAAAAAATAATGGTAGCAACCGATGGTTCGGAACTCTGCAAGAAAGCGGTTGAGAAAGGAATCGAACTTTCCAGACTGAGTGGGGCAAAACTCTATGCCGTATATGTAATCGTCCCCACGACCCATTCCGCAAGGGACTTTGGCTGGGAAAAGGCTTCCATGGAGCATTTCAGATCCGAAGGTGAAAAAGCCACGGGCTTTGTGGAAGCTGCTGCTAAGGCTGCCGGGGTTGAGGTGGAGTCCGTACTCCTTGAAGGGCACCCTGCGGAAAAAATAGTAGAATTTGCGGAACAGAATAACGTTGAAATGATCGTTATGGGGACACTCGGGAAGACCGGACTCGACAGGTTCATGCTCGGGAGCGTAGCTGAAAACGTGGTCAGGCATTCGAAAACCCCGGTGCTTGTGGTAAGGGGATAAATCCCCTAATAAAACTATAATCCTACATTCGGCACAAGACACAAAACGGGTAAATAAATACCCAACAATGTCAAAATAGAAGGGAGGCGAACCTATAGAATGGCTCATATGTACAGATAAAAAAGAAGAGCCCCTGCAGAACCTGTCCGCAGAGTCTTTTACCGGCATCTTCCCCCTGATTTTTAATTATCTCCCTGTTTCAGGAGGGAAAAGGGCCTGGTATTCTGGTTTATGGATTTGTTTATTGGTCCGTCCGGGTCTTAGAACATGGTGGGGCCCGGGGCCATTGCATCATAGGAGTCTGCTCTGTGTTCGAGTTTGACATCCTGTATGGACTGACTCTGGGCCTTGAGCATACTGTCCACCCGGAGCACCATTTCCGCGGCTTCCGAGGCTGACTTGATGGTGTTGACTTTTACCCTGAGAGGGTCTATTACGCCTTTTTCCAGCATGTTTTCGATGTCCCCGGTAAAGACGTTGAAACCTGCGTTTTTGTCCTCGGCGTGTTTTGCCCTGAGGTTCAGGATGGAATCAATGGCGTCCATCCCGCCGTTTCTGGCGATGGTCCTGGGGACTTCTTCGATTGCGTCCGCAAAGGCCTGGATTGCGAGCTGTTCCCGGCCGCTGATCCCTGAGGCATAGGCACGCAGAGCGAGGGCGACTTCGATTTCGCTTGCTCCTCCTCCGGCCACAACCTTGCCGTCCTCAAAGACGGACTTCACGACCCAGAGAGCGTCGTCAAGGGCACGCCCGACGTTGTCGACCACATGCTCGGTCCCGCCGCGGATGATGATCGAAACGGCTTTTGCAGCGGCACAGTCCCTGAGGTAGGTCTTGCCCTGGTCTCCGTCCCGGTCCTGTTCGAGCAGGCCTGCATGTCCGAGATCTTTTGCCTCAAGTTCCTTGATGTTCCTGACAATCCTGGCTCCGGTCGCATTTGAGATTTTCTGGAGGGCCTCGGCCTGCACCCTGCGGGCGGCGTAGATCCCTCTGCTCTGCAGGTAATCGGCGATCTTGTCGTCCATACCTTTTCCACAGAAAACCGCATTAGCCCCGGATTTGATAACGTAATCCGCCATATCGAAAAGACCTTTCTCTTCTTCCTTTACGAAGAGGTCCATCTGCTCAATGGAGGTAACCTGCAGTTTGGCCTTGTTTGCGGTCTTTCCGACTTCCATCGGGGTATCAATAAGCGCAATGTTCGCACTTTCGACTTTGAGCGGGAAATTGCGGTCCAGGGCTACCTTATCAATTGCGACCCCTTCCACGAACTCGGAGTCCTCAATCCGGCCGCCGACTTCCTTGGAAATCAGTATACGCTTAATGTCTGCAATGCCCCTTTCCTGAACAGTGAGAATTGCGTCTGTTGCGAGTTTTGCAACCAGGGTGCTGTACTTCTGGGTGGCTTTTCCCGTGATTGCGGTCTTCGCAGCCTTTTCAAGCATCTCGCGGTCCTCCTCGGCTACGGACACAGCCATGTTCTCCAGAACCTCCACTGCATTTGCGGCCGCAAGCCTGTAGCCTTTGACAACGATTGTGGGGTGCACTCCCTTCTCAATCAGGTACTCGGCTTTCTCAAGGAGGGCTCCCGTGAAAACAACGGAACTTGTGGTCCCGTCTCCAGCGGAGTCTTCCAGGGAACGGGCGACCTCGACCACCATCTTGGCAGCCGGGTGCTCGATGTCCATATCCTTGAGGATAGTTGCCCCGTCGTTTGTGATGGTTATATCCCCAAGAGGATTTACAAGCATCTTATCCATGCCTCTCGGCCCGAGAGTGGATTTTACGATACTTGCTACAGCCTTTGCAGCTGCAATGTTCATACTGAGCGTGTCTTTTCCCTTTGTTTGCTCTTTTCTGGGATCTACGATAAAAACTGGCTGGCCACCTGCCATGGAACTAAAGCCTCCTTTTAATAAATGATATACAGATGTTTTATGGATAAATTTTATTGGATCTTTTTTATGAATATATTCTTTGAATATTTATTATCCAGATATCTTATGAATAGATTTTTGGATATTTTTTATGAATATATTCTTTGAATATAATGTCAGTATACTTCGTGAGTTATATTAATTGATGAACTGAACTCTCACAAAACTACTGATAATACTTCTATAAATACATATCTCTTGCTCACCGGACCTCATGGCAGCTATGAGTTTACTACAAAATACAGGGGATCCGGAATCAGGAAAGGGTATTCCTCAATCAGGCGCCATTTTTCTCATGAACGTCCACTGTCCCGTCCTGCTTTCCG
>JAQVBP010000233.1 GCA_028690255.1 Methanosarcinaceae archaeon | reverse complement strand
CTTCCTCCGCTGCTTCCTCCGCTGCTTCCTCCGCTGCTTTTTATCTTTACACCTATCAGAGTGGTTTTTGATGCAGAGCCATTTGCATTGCTAACTGTCAGGTTAACTGTATAGGTTCCTGCTGAAGAATAAGTGTGAGTTGGATTCTGCTCGGTTGAAGTGGTTCCGTCTCCAAAGTTCCAGTTCCGTTCGGTTGCATATTCAGAAAGATCTGTAAATTGGATAGAAAAAGGGGCATAACCATCAGTGATATTGGTGCTGAAGTTTACAACAGGTTTTTGTTCCTGTTCTTCTTCCAAAACAATATCGTAGTTTCCTCCGTTGAGACTATACTGCCATACTATCCTGTCACCATGGATAGCAGGTCCCCACTGATCTGATTCATTTGTTGTAATCTGAATCTCTGTTAGGATGAATTGACTATCTACAAGCTGTGTAGAAACTGCCAATGCCGTAGATGAAATGGAATTTGAAAAAATGAAAACAAAGATGATTGAAGCTAAAAATATTAAATGCAACTTTTCTTTATTTTTCATTTGGTTGCCTCGACTTATCTTTCACAAACAATTCTAAAAACATTAATACAGACCACTCATTAATAATCCTTGGAACGATGTTCATTTTAATCTGCAATAATTCAAAACGTCATAAATCATCTGGAATAAATGTTAATTTTATGGCAGAAACAGAAGCATAAAGCCCATTTATACATTTAAAGATGTATGCTTCTGTCAAATCAGGGTTGTATAAAAATCCAAGTTCTTAAAGACGGCATCACTAAAATTCAATATGTAACTTTATAATTAAAACTACGTTGTTGTATATGTGTTTTATGGCCACATCATCAAATTATCAAAAACGAAGGCCTTAATAGATGTTATATTGCCAGCTATGTTACTTACCACTCAAAATGTTAGCTGGTTCTTTTATATTCGATTGAGATAATCTTTTGTAATTATACTCATACAGGATCATAAATCCGAATTATATTGGATTATTCCTTACATTTTGATGCAAAAATTTCGAAGTTTGCTGATGGCAGTTTTCTGTTTAATTCTTACTGTGTTTTTGTTGGTGGAGGTGTTTTGTGTGTGCATTCAAACCACGGAACACACTGAGTGCGACAAGAAGCTATAACATGAATTGCAGAACTACTGCCCCTTCCATTCGGGGTAATCCTACCAGGATGTGCGTCATCAGTAATGATGGGGTGCAAAGCTCCCGGGACAATGTGAAGACCTCTGGAAGTCCAATTCAGAATATTTGCTAGGATAAGGATTCTACGGAGAACGTAAAAGTGAACCATTGTAAGAGTCGTTATTCCGAACAAGCGAAAGTGGACTTGCGCTTGAACCAAAAGGTACGGAATCGGACTGTAGCGGCTTCCGTGACGCTACAGGGAATGGACAAACGGTTCCCGGCTTATAGATGGCTCCTAAGGAATCCATAATTATTTGTGTTATGGAACTTGGTAAGCCCTATATGTTCCCTAGCGGGTAGGAACTCTGTGAGGAGCTACGATGACATAGAGGGTAAAGGAATCAGTAAAAAGCGAATGTCAATCGGTAATTGGTTGGATAGAGGTTCAAAATTTGCCTCACTCGAAAGGGCGCAGACTTACTGAATGGTGTTCTATTGTATGAAGGATGCAAAATTATGAGTGTAAGTCATTCAACGATATCTGCAAAAGATAAGAAGCTTACAGATACCCAACTTCGAAAGGGTGTTAATAACTTACAAGCCAGGATTACAAAGGCAGTAATAAAAAAAAACTGTCGCCCGATACATAAAGGGTTATAGGATGCTTGAGCCGGATGCATTGAAAGATGCAAGTCCGGTTCTTAGAAGAGAAAGGGGGAGAAATCCCCCTGACTTATTCGACAAAAAACGGCCAGAAGACGGCAATTACGGTTGTTCTGGTGTTTTGTTCACAATGAATTTTTAATCGATTATTTTAAGTCCCGGCGCACTCACCGGCCGAAGGCCGGTTTCCGTGTCCTTCCGTGTGTTCCGTGGTTAAAAGTCCTCTTGATAGTGATTCCTGAAAGAGAAATTCAAAATTCCGAATTTTAAAGCTGGGTTAGTATATAATGGAGCCTTAAGCTCCTGTTTTTCCATTTTTTTGTGGAGGGCAGGATTAGCATGAAAACATCAACTATGTAACAATGGATCCGACTTTCCGCAGAAGTCCACAAAAATGCCATCAATTTTCTCAATACGGACATTGTTTAATGAATAATTCGCCAAAATCTCGAGAAAATTAGACAAATCGGCAACTAAATTGTACGTTTGTGTACATCTGCGGAATGTGAGATGGATGATCAAACTCAAACGTAGCCTGTAATATCCTGGCCCACCGGAGTGGTGTTTTTCACGCATTCCTCTCCGTGCACGGCCATCTCTTCAACCATTTTTTTAAGCAGGGAAGGATAGACCTGGCCCACCTGCTGCCATACGACTTTTCCCTTGCAGAAGAAGATAAAGGTCGGGGTGCCCTGGACCCCGAACCTCTCCGCAGTCCAGGGGTTTTCGGAAACGTCCAGCAAGGCAAAGGTCACCGAGTTTTTAAAATCTCCGGAATACTCTTCGAAATAGGGCTCCATAGCCTTACAGAAAGGACAGGTGGGGCTTGTAAACATTACCAGAACCGGGTTTTTTCCGGTCTCTACCATCTTTTCCCAGTTTGCATCTTCAGCTTTTTGAACATAATTTGTACCCAATAAGCAACACCCCCAAAAGCCCGGTTCTTTTCGCGGGCCCGGAAAAAATATTTAATTATATTTGTATGGGATTTTCAAATATATATGTGCTTATTCGGAGGTGTTCGAAAAAGAGTTGGAGGTGAAGGCGGAAGGCACGAAAACACGAAAAAAATGATGTGGAAAATTTGAAACAAAATTGAAATCGAAAGCATAGCCCAGCTTTTTTTACAGAAAAATTTGCCAGGTCAAAGATCTGAAATCGCAGATGTGTTTTCTATCTTGAGCAGGCAGACCAACAGAAATATTATAATATTGCCATTTGGTTTACAGCAACTCCTTTTCAAAATTTTCAAGAAAAGCCCGGCCGCCTGCGTCGGCCGTTGAGAGTGCCGGAATTTGAAAACCGATACAAAAATGGCTGAAATG
>JAQVBP010000072.1:7356-14519 GCA_028690255.1 Methanosarcinaceae archaeon | reverse complement strand
GGGCCCGGATCAAAAATTTAACTCCCGGACAGGAAGAAAGGATCTCGTTCCTTGATCCCGAAGGATGCATAGAAGGGGGGTTCACATGAAATACCTGTTACCTGAAAAATGAGAATGCTTCAAAAAAGAAATATTAATATTTTAGAGCTGTTCTGGAGGAGCCTCCGTATTATTTGAATCAAAAATACCTGCAACATATGTAATTATAGCACAGAATCCAACAATAATAAGTTGAGGATAGAACAGATAGAATAACCCAAGAATTCCTGCAACACACAAAGGATCTAAATAAGGGCTTACGGGTCTCCTCTTAAAGCAATATAAGATTACTGAAACAATTCCCAACACAAAATATATATCCATTAAATGTCCTCCCGGCCATTAACTGTACAAAATAAAATTGTGTGCGGCCACCTAAAGAAGCTGTCCGATATTACGATCAGAAAGAAAAAAATCCTTTTTTTTGATTTAAAGGCTGTAGACACCTTTTTCATTACATGTTTTCGTCCTGAAATTGAATTGCCGGACAAACTGTAAAGGACGGAGTATTCGTGACCCTCCGCCCCCTAAAGTAATAAAATATATGACCCACACAGTTATTTCGAAAAGTATCGAAACTAAGATAAAATAATATAAGAGATGCCGGGCAGGATATATAAAATTATTGAATATCGAAAATATATATATAATGTTGATATATATGTGGGGTAATATATTGAATAGAGGATATATAAGTGGAGAAATATGTTAAGGAGATAAGATTAAGAGAAATTGCATCCACAACTAAAAATCAGATGTTTCTGGACCTTTTACCCTCAAAAATAGCAAAGATCTGTACAAAGATTCAGCAAAGATCTGTACAAAGATTCACCGGCCTGTACTGTAAAAAACGCAATAATAAGACTTTACAAAACAAGAAATCCGTAAAAAGAAATGACTAAAATCAGATATTAAAAGAAATCTGGTGCGAGGGGTGAGAGTCGAACTCACGAACTCCTACGAGAATAGGCCCTGAACCTACCGCCTTTGACCACTGGGCAACCCTCGCACATGTAATACTCTTGTAGTACCCCATAGTAGCAGTATTAATATTTAAACTTTCCCGTAGACTGTTTATAAATAATTTCGCAGGAAGCCGGAAATTTGAAATCAAAAAAAGCAGGCTCCGGAATAAAAAAGCTTAGAAATTAAAAAATGACGGACCTTTGAAAAAACGCACATGAAATTTTTGAATTACAGGCATAAAAAATGAAAGTACACAGTACTTTCATACCAAATGAAGCTCGTAAATAAAAAGAAACTGATGGCAAAATTCATGCCATCAATTTCAGAATAATTGCCTTGTGAGCATGCAGCCGGTTTTCGGCTTCGTCAAAGACCACGGAATGCGGGCCGTCCATAACCTCGGCGGAGATTTCCTCGCCCCTGTGGGCCGGGAGACAGTGTTCCACAATCACGTCGGGTTTTGCCAGGGCCAGCAGTTCATCGTTAACCTGGTAGCCTTCAAAGACTTTGAACCTCTTTTCCTTTTCAGCTTCGTCCCCCATGGAGACCCAGACATCGGTGTAGATAACATCGGCGTCTTTTGCGGCCTCTTCAGGCTTGTCGGTAATCGTTATCTTGCCGCCAAGTTCCCTGGCTTTTTCAACAAAGGCCTCATCGGGCTTGAAGCCATCCGGGCAGGCTGCGGAAAACTCCATTCCCACAAGCGCACAACCCAGCATGGCAGACTGGCAGACGTTGTTCCCGTCTCCGATCCAGGCGAATTTCAGGCCTTCGAGTTTGCCTTTATACTCAACGATGGTCATGAAATCCGCGATGATCTGGCAGGGGTGCTCAATGTCCGAAAGGGCGTTTATCACGGGCACGGTCGCGTACTCCGCAAGTTTTGCCACGGTCTCGTGGCTATAGACCCTGGCAATAATCCCGTGCACATAGCGAGAAAGGGTTCGAGCGGTATCTTCAACCGTTTCACCCCTTCCGATCTGGATGTCCTTGGGGTTCAGGTAGAGAGCATGCCCTCCGAAATCCGTCATGCCCACCTCAAAGGAAACCCTTGTCCGGGTGGAAGACTTCTCAAAAATCATGGCAAGACTTTTGTTTTTCAGAAGTTCACTTTCCTTGCCTGTTTTGCGCTTTTTCTTTAGGTCTATGGCCATCTCGATGAGTTCCAGAATCTCCTCACGGGAGAGGTCAGCTATTGAAAGAAAATCCTTCATCCTGAATCAACTCGCATTTTCTTAAAATTTCTATGGAAAGGAAGGGAAAAAATATAATTTTAGATTTTATTTCGAAAATTGCTCTAATTTTGGTATGAAAGTGCGTTCAAGCACTTTCATTTATTTGTGTCTGTTTCTCGAAGAGTTTCATGTGTGTTTTATAGAAATTCCGTATTTTAAAGCTGAGTGAGTAATAGTTCCATTTACCTAAATAATCATTCTTGTTAACAAAAATTCCTGATATTATAATTTGACTTATTCCTGAGTTTCTCTGTTAAGCTTCTTTGTAGCCTCTCAGTTCTTTCATATGGTCTATCCTCTTCTGGATGAGACCAGCGGTGCCGATGTCCTTTCTTGAGAACAGCTTACCTTCAATATTTTCAAGCGCCTGCCGGGCGATTGCCTCAGCCTTTTCAATCGTGTCCGAACGGCCCACTACCGCAACAGAACGGGAACCTGTGGTGTAGACTTTCCCATCGATTTCATATACACTGGCATAATAAAGGGAAGCTTCTCCAAGATCGCCCACAATTACCTCACTGTCCTTTTCAGGGGAATCGGGGTAACCGGCAGGGACCGCGTATTTACATACCGTGGCTTTTTTGCTGAAGTTTACGGGCAAATCGGCAAGAGTACCCTTTACCACCGCTTCCATAACCTCCATAAAATCAGTTTCGATCAGCGGGATCACGTTCATGGCTTCAGGGTCTCCGAACCTGGCGTTAAATTCTATGACTTTGGGACCCCCGGCCGTGAGGATGAACTGTCCGTAGAGGACGCCCTGGTATCCCTGACCGGTCTCCTCGTAAAGAGCCTTTACGGTCTCATTCATGATCTGTTTTGCTTTTTCAAGGTCTTCGGGGAGCATAAAGGGCAGAAGTTCCCCCGAATCGGTGTATGAACCCATACCTCCGGTATTGGGTCCGAGGTCGCCATCATAGACCCTCTTGTGGTCCTGAACAGCCGGGAAGAAAGCAAGGGCTTTTCCGTCCACGAAAGCCTGGACCGTAAACTCTTCCCCGACAAATCGCTCCTCGATTACAACGGAGTCTTTAGCAAGCAGTTCACTTGCGTAGGCCTTTGCAGTTTCCAGGTCAGGGAGCTGGTCTCCCATGACCTTAACGCCCTTTCCCCCCGTTAAACCGGAGGGTTTGACCGCCACGTCTCCGAGTTTATCAATGAAAGCATGAGCCGGCCCTTCTTCCGTAAAGACCCCGTATTCAGGACAGCCTTCAATCCCATATTTTTTCATAAAATTTCGGGCCCAGGCCTTATCGAACTCAATGACGGCACAGGCTTTTTTCGGGCCCACGACCGGCACTCCGGCCTCCCAGAGAGCATCCGAGAGCCCTTCCGCAAGCGGGGCTTCCGGACCTATAAAGGCTATATCGACCTTTTTGGCTCTGGCATACTCAACGACCTTTTCCACCCCGGTTTCCTTTTCCAGCAGGAAATCCTCACATAGAGCGGCAATTCCCGGATTTTTCCGGGCCATTACCGCATAAAGAGCAGGGCCCTGTTTGCTTTTCTTAATAGCTTCTGCGATGGCGTGTTCTCGACCGCCCCCGCCAATAAGCAAAACATTCATTTGTATGATCCTCCAGATAAAAAAATCATTACTGAATCTTCAAAATTTTTTGTATAAATGTGAGAAATGAAAGGTGTTATCGTAAACTCGATCCGGCCCGATAGCCCGGGCCTATTCCACGGCTTCCGGCCTGCAAGAAAAGGCCAGACCAGGTTTTTACAGGGGAATGCTGTCCCCTGCCAGGCCTTTGATAATTAATAATTGATTGTCAATAATTTTTCAACCTGTATGCAGCAGGAGATTTCTAATTTTCTATTTCTTCAAATAAATATCTTCCCGTGGTTACTCCTGTAAATAATAAAAATAAAAGCTGCAACCGGAAAGCTCCGGGCAGGAAAAACGAGACATAAAGCAGTACAGAAAGAAAAACTGCGGCCTGAAAGGACACAGCATGAAAAAGATTTTGTTTTTCAAAACCTTTTAGAGCAGATCACTTGCCCGGACCAGGGGAATGAGTTTCACCCCGACTGCTTTCAGATTATCTTCGGCTTCGGCTTCCCGGTCCACGACCGTGATCACTCCGGAAACCTTCCCCCCGGCCGCCTGAAGGGCTTCAACGGCCTCTTTTACCGAGCCCCCACTTGTGGTTACGTCTTCAAGGAGTGCTATATTAAGGCCGGGCTTCAGCTCTCCCACAAAACGGCCCTTTGTGCCGTATTCTTTTACGGCTTTCCGGACCACGAGCAGGGGAAGGCCTGTTTCCAGAGAAACCGCAGTTGCCAGCGGGACCCCTCCGAGTTCCACTCCGGCCACTATCCCCGCATCCATTCCTTTTATCCGGAAAGCTGCCTGTTCGGCGATGACTTTTAAGGTTTTAGGGTCCGTACTTGCTTTTTTGATGTCAATATAATACTTGCTCTTCTTTCCCGAGGCCAGGGTAAAGTCCCCGTAGCGGACGGCTCCGCAGGCCTTGAGGGCCTCTACAAGTTCCATTTTCTGTGCCTGTAATTCTTCTGATTCGGATTTTTCTGCTGCCATATTTTCACCAGTCTTATTGCAGTATTTCAAAATTATTCCGGATCCAACAGTATCGGGCCTATCCCTATTATACAGTATAGCTGATACTATCCCGGAATGCGTGATTTTGCCATATTATACGGGATAAAAGGGATTGCCCTGCCCTCGCTTCCATTTACCAGGGCTCTTTTTTGACCCCTATAAAGTACCCTATTACATTTGTTATGACATGAAGGAGCGGAGTCACCACAACCACGGTTGCCATAATTCCGAAGGTAAAATTGTCAGTAAACCAGGCAGGAGCCGCAAGGTAGGTAAAAACCCAGGCCCCGAGGACAAAATCAAGCTGGTCGACCAGGGGCAGGGGAGAACCCCGCTTGAGGCCCAGCCGACGCTTGAAAAAGCTCATGAACATGTCCCCGAACAGGGCCCCTGAGGACAGGGCGAAGACAACCTTAAACGCGCTTCCGAAATCCGGCCCAAAACCCGGCATTTCCAGGCCCAGGACCTCAAAGCCCCGGCCGCTCAACCAGATCTGGATGCATCCCGCAAGAAGCCCGAAAAAGATGCCTGCAAAAAGCCCTTTCCAGGTTTTTCCGTCTCCGAGGATTCTTCTCCCGTCCGAAAGGACACGGCCTCCATCAATTGTTTTTCCCCCGCCGAAAACGGCTGCAAAGGGGTTCGGGAGGTAGGCGGGAAGCATCAGCCAGACTGCTGTGATTATAAATTCGATCGTGCTATCAACCCATTTTTTTTATGTATGGATATTCCTAAATAAGAGGACAGGATATTCAACACCTTTCCTTATGTTTATCCTTTTTAACTTTTTGTATGCATGTAACAACCCGGTCCGGGAACAGGACTTTTCAAGAAAGGCCCAAATACGGCAAAGATTTTCACATCTGACTTCGAAAACGCCATTCAATCATAAATATAATAACTAGAGAATTAAATATTAGTTGAAAATTTTGACAGAACCGTTCCAAAAAACCTAAACATCCTGATTTTTTTGGGCATTCTTAAATATAGCCCCTGACGTAAAGATTTACACTAAACTTCTTAACCAGAAACAAAAGCGTATTCAGTTATGGATTAGCATACGAATTGCCTCATTGAAAAGTGTAGTAATTTGCATAAATGACTATAATTGCTTAAATAATTGTGTTGTAGATTTTAATTTCAAAAACATACATGATATTTGCGAATAACAGGCACAAAAAATGAAAGTACACATTGCACTTTCATGCTAATATGATTAAAAGTTTGATTAAACCTTATTTTAATGAGGATTCACACCCCTTCATCTCATAATATACTCACCCTTGGGAATCATTTAATAAAGCCTCTTTCAACAGATTCAAAACAAACTCTATCAATATTATCGTATCTTTGTGGGAAAAAGCATGAAAAAACTCAATGAAATGCTCACGGCCCGAACCACCATGTTTGCCACGGTGGCGGTTCTGGTGCTGCTTGCAGCTTTAATAACCATGGGGCTCCTGACCCCATTTATTGTAAAACTCGCCACAGGAGATAAAATTCTTCTGGACGAGGCCTATTTTAACAGGCGCGCGGCCCTTCCCACACTTACCCTTGTGGGACTCCTGACCCTTTGCCTGATGCGCGGAGTCTCGGGCAAAAAGGAAAGCCTTGCAGTGTCGGGGCTGGGATTACTCGGGTCAGGGCTTTTTTTCTTCCTGTCCCCTTTTTCAAACACCCCTGTAGATATTGCCTTTCCGCTCCTTGCAACCGCCCTTTTTGCAGTTGTCTACAGGCTGCTTTCTTCAGGAAGCGGGAGCTTTGCAGGGACCGTGCGAAAGGCAAGTTCGCACATAATCCACCTTGGAGTGGTCCTGCTGCTGGTGGGAATTCTCTTCAGCACGAATATGACCCAGGAAGACTCGGCCGTAATCAAAGTGGGAGAGACTGGCAGTTTCGAGTCTATGGGATACAATGTAAGAGTCACGGACATCTCCTCCGGGATTGAAGGCAAGCCCTACGGAGGGCATTCGGGTTCGGCTTACGTGAGCACTATTGAGTTCGATGTTTATCGAGGAAGCTGGCTCATTGAACAGGGAGAAGTAAAGTACATAAGCGATTTCAAATGGGAACAGTCTTACACAGAGACTTACATCCGGAGAGGGCTGCTGGACGAACTCTTTATAGCTCCAAAAGCTGTGGATACAAAAAACCTGACTGTAGACCTTTACATTCGGAAGGTGCCCTTCATGACCTGCCTCTGGGGCGGGTTTTACCTGATGGTAATAGGGATTGTACTGCTCTTAATTTCGGATTATATTTCAGAAAAGGTATCAGAAAAGGTATCAGAAAAGGTATCAGAAAAGGTATCAGAAAAGGTATCAGAAAAGGTATCAGAAAAGGTATCAGAAAAGGTATCA
>JAQVBP010000072.1:4907-7256 GCA_028690255.1 Methanosarcinaceae archaeon | reverse complement strand
TCAGAAAAGGTATCAGAAAAGGTATCAGAAAAGGTATCAGAAAAGGTATCAGAAAAGGTATCAGAAAAGGTATCAGAAAAGGTATCAGAAAAGGTATCAAAAAAGGTATCAGAAAACGCATCAAGCCAGCAGGGTATGAAGAGAAAGTAATATTAGTGTGAAAAAAATGGTGATTGTATGAATGTGGGAATGGTTTTAATCTGGACGGCTTTCTTGCTGGGGCTGCTGGCCTCTGTGAGTTCTTTTGCCGGGTATTTCAAGAGGAAATCTTCCGAAAAGAGCCGGAAATTCAGGGCTCTTTCCGAAAAACTGGAACTTGCAGGGGGAAGCATTGTTACGGCAGCAACTCTCCTGCTTACCTATTACGTGTTCCGGGCAGAGACTTCCTACGTTTACGTATTCCAGCATTCAAGCACCGACCTTGCCTGGTACTACAGGTTTTCAGCCCTCTGGGCGGGGCAGGAAGGGTCTTTCCTGCTCTGGACCGGCTTTATTTTCCTTATGTTAATCCTTATGCGCCACGGCAAAAGCGGAAAGGCCCTTAAGGATACGGAACTTTTGAACCTTACACGAGCGATATCCCTTGCTATTGCATCCGTTTTCCTGCTGCTTCTGGTCCTGAAAAATCCCTTTTCAATGTATTTTTTCACCCCATCCGGGGCTGCAGGGACCACAAACTGGAACCCCTTTGTCGAAGCTTTTGTAGTTCCTTACGGGCAGGGCATGAACCCCCTTCTCCGGAACCCCTGGATGGCAATCCATCCTCCCGTCCTCTTCCTGGGCTACGCGGCCTTTACTCTGCCATTTTCAGCCGCCTTTGCAGGGCTTGTCCTCGGGGACGAGCGCTGGACCGGGCTTGCAAGTTCCTGGATGCGCACATCCTGGCTTTTCCTTACCCTGGGAATCGGCTTCGGAGCCTTCTGGGCCTACGAGGTGCTCGGCTGGGGAGCCTGGTACTGGACCTGGGACCCGGTGGAGACCTCCTCACTAATACCCTGGCTTACCGCTACAGCCTACCTGCACGCAAAGCTCAGGGCAGGCGCGGAAGAATACCGTTTCCTCCTCCCGTTCCTTGCCATAGTGTCGTTTATTCTCGTCATAACCTCGACCTTTGTTACGAGAAGCGGGCTCTGGGCCTCGGTGCACTCCTGGCAGGATTTTAGTTCTCAGGGAAAGGTGATTGCGAGTTTCCTGGCAGTGCTGATCATTTCAAGTGCGGGCCTTCTGTTCAGGCGGTATTACTCCGATGAATGAACTACTCCAAACCCCCAACTAAAACAACGGGAAATACCAAAGGACATCTGATAAATTACCCCTCAAATTTATCCCCCATTTAATTTTTTAATCCACTTAACAATAAATTATTAAAATATGTGGGTGTCAACCTCATTGAATAAACTTCATAAGTATGTGTACATATAAAGCCCCAGGCTTTCATTATATATTAAAAAAGGTTCGCAAAGAAACGAAGTTTTAAATTCCTTGTTAATATATACAACTTTAAATAGTATGAGAACGTAATTATTGAATGGAGTTGAATAACCTTCTAATTATATACGTATATAGGTTTAAGTTCTAAACCGATACGTTGAGTCCAATAATTGGAATAAAACGGGGCAGTAAATTCCGGTCGTAGAAATATAATAAAACGGTATTCTTGACCGGCTTTAGGACTCAAAACGGGGACAAGTCCGATAGATTGCAGAAAAAGCAATTGGATATAAAGACATCGCAAAACGAGTAATATCACAGTATAAGTATAAAATTAGTGAATATGGATTAGCGATGGCGTTTAGCTTTAAAAAGGTAATTGATATGATAGGACTTAAGGTCCAATAATAATTACCAGGATATTTATCAGCTTACGCTTGTTTTATTGGAAAAATACGTTTTAATAGGGGTTATCATGAAAGACTACGAAGTAAAGGTGCTGGATGAAAATGACCACATCTTCATTGAAACGTTAAGGAACTTAGGGATGTCAAGAAATGTGGCTACAACGATGGCATATCTTATGAATGTTGATGAAGCCTCATCTCGTGAAATTGAAATCAGTACTGGCCTGAGACAGCCGGAAGTCAGCCTTGCAATGAGGTTGATGCGCAATCAATCCTGGGTTCATGTACGCTCAGAAAAGAAACCAGGCAAAGGCCGCCCGATTAAGATCTACTCCCTTGCAGCTCCGGTTGACGAGATTATAGGTTATTATGAGGATAAGATATACAAAGAGTCACAGGCCACCATTTCCGCAATCAAGAAGTTAAAGGTCATGAGCAAGAACATTCCCATAGACTCAAAGTAAAACCCGGAACTCGATTTCCGCAATACTTCCGTAATGGCAGATCCCCC
>JAQVBP010000072.1:0-4807 GCA_028690255.1 Methanosarcinaceae archaeon | reverse complement strand
ATGCCTCTTTTTTAGAATATGTGATTTTTTTAGAATTCATAAATTTTATAGAATATCACTCGTATTTACATGAAAGTGCCGTATACTTTCATTTTTGGTGCCTGTTATTCACAGAATACCATGTTCGTTTTAGAAGTTGTGACTCTTATTCAGAACTTACCTAAAAAAGAAAAATGGATTGTTTGTAGAGGGTTGAAATCTCAGTTTCATGCCCCAGCCACAACTTTTAAAATTGTAAGTTTATCGGAAGTTATGATCCCATCCAGAGGGACAGAATTTCCGTCCTTTAACACAAGAACCGTCTCATAGTTTATCATTAAAGAATCGAGCAGATCTTCATAGGTGGCATCATCTGAGACTTCCACTACCTGTTCCGAAATATCTCCCGCCTGGATTGTTAATTGTACCTTTTTGCTCACTTTGTTGCTTCACCGCCACCGACCTGAATTTCATTTACAATTCCCTTTATTAATTTTTGCTCCAGTTCATACTGCTTTTTATCCCCTTTCCTCTCTGCATCTCTTTTCTGGAACTTTGCTGACATTTCAGGTATCTCCTTACGATTTTTGTTCATGCAACGTAAGCATGGGTATAATCTCTAAAAAGTTCTCCAAGCAGATCAATTAGACTTCGGCTTTATTAGGCTTGAAACTATTTCAGACTTTTTGAGACTTATATCCATATTTATAATGAATTTTAGTTGTAATTAAGCTTTTGGTTGGAAAATAAAGAAGAAAAGGAACCGGGTTAACAGACAGAATTTACCGAAATAAATAGGCTCTCTGATGCGTTTTAAAGAGAATAAACAATCAATTACAATCATCAAAGCATGGTTTACAATAGTACTGAAAAGAGTATTATCCGGGCTCCGCTAACAAAATTATATATATTTATAAGTTCGAATTTCCAGAATAAAGCTGAAAATGCCTTTAAATTGAAAAAAAGAATACAAAAGGACTAAAAAAAGTCAAAAAAATAGCACATCTCCAGAAATTGAAAATTCAACAAAAAGGAAAGACTGTTTCAAGTTCCGTATAAGAATAAGGAAAGAACAATATAATGGGGCCGGGACCGAGAGTCGAACTCGGATCGTAGCCTCCACAGGGCCACAGGATAACCGCTACCCTACCCCGGCCACGGGAGTGGGTGCTTCAGGTTTGAGCAACCTATACATGGATTTTTATTATATAAACGTTTTGGCAGAAAATACGGGAGTGCCCCTATCAGAAAAGGATCAGAAGGGATAATTCTGAAATTCCGAGCAAGTGGGGGAAAAATCCCCCATTTTCGGCCTCTTCAAAGTTTCCCGAGCATTTCAATTGCAAGTTTTGCGGCCTTTTCTCCGGAAAGGAGCATTCCTCCGAAGACAGGCCCCATTCTGGGGGCGCGGCTCGCAGCGTTTGCAGCCATTCCCGCAACGATCAGGCCCGGATAAATTTCTTTTGTGGCTTCCACGACCTGACGCTCCCCCACATCGGCCCACATGGGCTTTTCTCCGAGCACCCCGAATTCCCCTATCTTTGCATTGGGGATCTTCCGGAGGATGGTGTTGCAAACCACGGCGTCATGTCCGGTCCCGTCGATTACGAGTTTCGTGCGGATCATGAGGGGGTCCACGTGGAGACGCTGGGAAGTTACAGGCCCCCAGTTAATGACAATGCCCGTAACCCTGTCATTTTCCCGGATCATGACGTCTTCAAAGGAAACAAGGTTAAAAACCTCGGCTCCTGCGGAGGTGGCGCCTGCAATAAGTTTTCCGACAGACTCCACGGAGTTTGCCACGTAATAGCCCTTCTCGTATTCCTTATACCTGATCCCGAAATCATCCAGGATGCGACAGGCTTCTTCCTGCACAACGATTCGGGGAAACATCATGCCACCTGCCCACATGCCGCCTCCGAGAGAAAGTTTCTGCTCATAAATAGCGACCTTTACCCCGGCTTCGGCCAGGTACTTTGCAGCCACAAGGTTTGCGGGGCCTCCGCCCACAAGGGCCACATCAATGTCAGTGTATTCAAGGAAGGCCTTAGTGTACTCTTCAACAATTGCTTTTGTTATTATGACTTCATCAAGTTCCATGTATAATCTCCAGAAATTGAGCCTGGGGGATACCCCAAGCATATAAAGGATGAAATTGACATTTTGATGCCGGACATTACTTTTAAAGATATTGGAACACAGGCATTTTCTTTCCGAAAAGTAGCCGGGCATTCAAATCATCCTGATATTTTTCCTGGAGGAGGGAAAGGCCAATTGTTAACCTTTTTTAGCCATTTGAAGCCTGCGAGTCCGTTAATCTCATATACGGAAAAGTACTTTACACCCCATAGATTCCACAGGAAGTTACCTTTAAAGAATTTAACCTTAAAGGCCCCCTTCTCAGGAGCCCGATTTTCTGAATAACGCGAATCACATTTATACAATATAACTTTTTTGAAGTGATAGCATGGGAAAGACAATCGCAGAAAAGATTATTGGTGAACACGCAGGCAAGGACGTATCCTCTGGCGACATCGTGGTCGCTAAGGTGGACGTGGCCGCAGTTCAGGACGGAACCGGCCCTCTTGCCGTGCAGCAGCTTGAAAAGATGAAACTCGTCCAGGCCAAAAACCCGGAAAGGACAGTCCTTTTCATAGACCACGCAGCTCCAAGCCCCCACAAGGAGCTCTCAAACGCCCACAAGATTCTCCGGGACTTCGCAAAGAAGACCGGGGTGGACCTCTCCGAAATCGGAACAGGGGTCTGCCACCAGCGCCTGGTGGAAGACTATGTCAACCCGGGGGATATTTTGATCGGGGCAGACTCCCACACCTGCACCTCCGGAGCCCTCGGAGCTTTTGCAACCGGGATGGGGTCCACTGACGTTGCGGTGGGAATTGCCCTCGGGAAAACCTGGCTCAGGGTCCCCGAGACCATCAGGATCAATGTTAACGGCGAGTTTAAGGAAAGCGTCTGCGCAAAGGACCTCATCCTCTACCTGATAGGAAAGATCACCGCCGACGGGGCCACTTACAGGGCTCTGGAATTCGGCGGCGAGACCATCCGGAAGATGTCCATCTCCGACCGCTTCACCCTCTCGAACATGGCTGTCGAAGCCGGAGCAAAGACCGGCCTGATCGAAGCCGACGAGACCACGAAAGAATTTCTGGAATCCCGCGGCCGCGGAGATAAATTCAGAGCAATTTTCCCTGACGAGGACGCGGTTTACGAGCAGGTAATCGAAATCGACGCCTCGAAAATCGAGCCCATGGTCTCCGCCCCCCATACCGTGGACAACACCTCGACCGCAGCCGAACTTGCAGGTACCAAGGTGGACCAGGTCTTCATCGGGACCTGCACGAACGGCAGGCTTTCGGACCTGGCAATTGCCGCAAAGATCTTCGAAGGCAAACAACGCCACCCGGACACCCGTCTGATCGTGGTTCCCGCCTCCAGAGACGTCTACCTCGACGCTATTGCCGCAGGCTACATCGAGACCTTTATCAAAGCCGGCGCAGCCGTAATGGCCCCCGGATGCGGCCCCTGTGTGGGCGTGCACCAGGGAATTTTAGGCGACGGGGAAGTCTGTCTCTCGACCCAGAACAGAAACTTCCAGGGCCGGATGGGCAATACCGAAGGTTTAATTTACCTCGCATCCCCCGCAACAGCCGCAATCTCAGCCATAAAAGGCGAAATCACTGACCCAAGAGAGGTGCTCTAAATGGCAGAAGAAATGCAAAACAACCTTAAAGGTAAAGCCTGGAAATTCGGAGACGACATCAGCACGGACCACATAGCCCCCGGCCGTCTCTTCCACCTCAGGACCAACCTCCCCGAACTTGCCAAACACGTCCTCGAAGACGCCGACCCCGAATTCCCGAACAAGGTCCGGAAAGGCGACTTCGTAGTAGGCGGCAGAAACTTCGGCCTCGGCTCAAGCCGCGAACACGCTCCCACAATCATCAAGCTTTCAGGCGTGGGCGCAGTCCTGGCAAAGTCCTTCGCAAGAATCTTCTTCAGAAACGCAATCAACGTGGGCCTCCCCGCCCTCATCTGCGACACCGACCAGATCGACCCCGAAGATGAGCTGGAGATTGACCTTTCGGCCGGCGTCATCAAGGATGTCACGAAGGGAATCGAACTCACTTTTTCACCGCTCCCCGATGTCATGATTAAGATTTTAAGCGACGGCGGGCTTGCTGCTCACATCAGCAAGTACGGCGATTTTAAGTTGGAGTAAGTAAAGCGGCTTTTCCGGCCGTTACTTTTTTTTATTTTTTAGCCACAGTTCCCAAATTTCAAGCGCATATGAGCATCGTTACAAATCCATGGTCTCAATAGATGCCGATTTTAAAATACAGCCAAAAGAATGATGTGCTTATATTTAAGCGCATAATTCGACATCAAGAGGCATTTATGCGCCTAAAAATGCGGAAGTTAGGATATTAACTGATTTAAAAAAATATATCCATCATGGCTACGCACAGCCATTCGCTCCGTCCGTATTGTGCAAAAACAAAAATCGGTATATTTAGAAGTTGCATTTATTGATAAAGTTGATCCTTATGAAAATGAAAAAATTACAAGAACAGAATTTTGTTTTATAATCTGAAGGAAGATCCTTACTCAATTCTAAATTGTACCGACTTATTTACAGAGGATTCACACCCTGTAATTGCAAAATTATATGGGCCAAAGAACAGTAGGAATAAAAATTATTGATACATTTTCACTCATACCGGCTGCCGGATTTTGCCTCATATTTTCATCCACAGTTTTCTTAAAAAGGTCAACCTCCTGTTTCAGCTTTTGAGAATCCGAGGTCCCC
>JAQVBP010000071.1:9804-14608 GCA_028690255.1 Methanosarcinaceae archaeon | reverse complement strand
AAAATCAAACTTGAGGTAATTATATTTTACAGATGCTTTATATAATAGATGTAAGCATGGAAATTGAAGCAAAATTTTTAATAAAAGATAAAGACAGCTTTCGGGAACTGGAAGTTCTTGATCGGCTTGGAGCGTATACCCTTTCCGTGGGCAAACTCCAGCGGATAGAGGACACCTTTCAGGATACCGAAGACCGGGAGATAACAGCTTCGGGGTATTACCTCCGGCTTCGGAAAACCCTTGGGGAAAAAGGACATTGGGTGACCATAAAAAGCCTGGACGGTTTTGAGGACGGCCGGCATAAAAGGGAGGAGTATGTGGGTTTTCTCCCGGCCGGGGTTCCGCTCATCGAGTGTCCCGAAGCTTCTGTCCGGAACAGGATTATCGAGATGGTCGGAGCCGCTGAACTGCGGCCCCTGATAAAGCTCAAACAGGAGAGGCTCTTCAGGCAGGTGGAAACGGGGGGCAGGCATGTTGCCGAACTTGCCCTTGATAGGGTAAAGTTGAAAAGCGAAGCCAGGGAACAGTCCTACCTGGAACTGGAGGTGGAACTCAAGGAAGGGGGGACGGAAGAGGACCTGAACCTTATTTCTGATTTCCTGCATCGGACCTTCAGGCTTGAATCGGGTTCCTATTCCAAATTCGAGCGGGCGTTACTCTTTCGGGAGGGCCTTGAGGAAAATGCCGTCCTGAGCCTGGGAGAACGGGCTTTTTGTAATCAGCTTGAACCCCACAGGAATGTCTATGGGAAATGGGCAAGAATCCTCCTTGCTCATGACCGGGGCCTGTCCGGGGCCGAAATAAGCCTTTGCCAGAAAGTCCCGGAACCTGAAATCAGGGCACTTATCTCAAAGTTCGGGGAAGAACGGCTTTCAATCTTCCCCTTTGTCCGAAACGAAAGTGCAGCTCGAAAAATCCATTTTCAGCCCCATGGAGAAGTCCCGGGCCTGAAAAAAACGGAGACTACCGGGGGAGGGGAAGAGAAAGAGAAAGAGAAAGAAGGAAAAGGGGGGGTGGAATCCCCGGAATGCCTGCTGGAGCTCTATGCTGCGGATAAAGAAAAAGCTCTCAGGGTAAAGGCCCTAGCCCTCGAACTTTTTGACGGCTTTTTTCCCTACCACGGCCTGGGTGCGGAGGATAAAAAACTGCTTGAACTTGCGGCTCTCCTGAACGACATAGGAAGCAGCGTCTCGAAGAAAGGCCGGGCCAGGTTCGGAAAAGAAATCGTCCTGGTCCGCCCTCCCGGAGGGCTTGAGCCCAGAACCCTCCGCCTGCTTGCCCTGGTTCTGGACCTTCAGGCTCCCGGAATTTCTGAAAAAAACCTGAAAAAAGTCCTGGAAGAATCCAATATCAAACTTTCCCCGGGTTTCCAGAACAGGGCTCTGGTGCTTGCGGCCTTCATACGGATTGCAGCTCTCCTCGAGGATGAGGGGGAAAATGGAAAGCCTGAATCTCCTGTCCGGCTCGGAAATATCCTGGAGCTTGAAGAAGGGCTGGAAATCGAACTTTCGGGGGCAGGGGCAGGAAAAGCCGTAAAAAGGATAGAAAAGATAAAAAAAATCTGGGAACGGCTCTTTGAAACGAAGCTCCGTTTTATTCCCGTAAAAAAATCATATGAAAGCAAAATAGAAGAAGACAGCGATTCCGAAAATGAGGTGAAAGGAAAGGAAGTGGAAAAAAGCGGTGGAAAAATAACTCTCAGCAAAAAAGTAACTATCAGGTCCGAAGACTCAATGGCCGAAGTTGCCCGCCGGATTTTTTCCTATCAGCTCGGAAAGATGGTTTCCTTTGAAAAAGGGGTCAGAAAAGGGGATGATATTGAGGAACTGCATGACATGCGGGTTGCCATCCGGAAGATGCGGGCTTCCTCCGAAATTTTTAAAGATTACCTTGACTTCAAAGAATTGAAACCCCATCTGAAAGGGCTTCGCAGCACTCTCAGGGTCCTCGGCAGCGTCCGGGACCTGGACGTTTTCGAAGATAAAGCCAAACATTATCTGGAAGGCCTGCCCCCGGGGCAGGAGCAGGCGCTTGACCCCCTTTTTGAGAGTCTTGAGAAAGAGCGGGAAAAGGTCCGAAAGGCAATGCTCGCATACCTGGGCAGTGAAAAATACACCCGTTTCAAAGAGGAGTTTAAAGACTTTTTGGCCGTTCCCGGGGCCGGAAGGCTTCCAACAGGCACAGAAAAACACGATGCATTGCCTCATAGGGTAAAGGATGTCCTGCCCTCAGTGGTCTATTCCCGCTTTGCGGAAATCTCCGCCTACGCCGAATGGGTGGAAGGGCCTTACGTCTCGGTCGAGAGGCTGCACAGGCTCAGGATTGCGGCTAAGGGGTTCCGTTATACCTTTGAGTTTTTTGAACCGGTGCTCGGGGAGGAGGCAAAAAGTACTATCAAGGAATTTAAAAGCCTTCAGGGTCTGCTGGGGGACCTTCACGATGCGGTTGTGGCAATCGAGCTCCTTAACTCATATCTCAGGACCGGGGCCTGGGCGGAAGACCCTCTTCCTCCTCTTTCCTTTTCCGAAAACGAAAGAGAGAACCGAAAAAGAGTGATTAAGGGTATGGAAGGAGTGGAAGCCTATCTGGAATACAGGGAGAAGGAACTCAATTTCCTGCTGGACAGCTTCCCGGAGGCCTGGGCAAAGGTCCGGAGCAGGGAATTCAGGCAAAGGATTGAAAAAGCACTTGAAAACCTCTATTAATATTTTTTAAAAACCCGACCCCCTTCGTCGGCAGCCGAGGGGTCGTTTTTCCTCTCCTCAGCAATCAATCCTGCCTGACCGAAACAGATCTCAAACCATCTCAGAAAACCGGGCCATGCGACTCCAAAAGCCTTTCACCGGGACCGGATAAATATATTTTGTATTATTTACAAGGTTGCCGGGCTTTCAACGCCGGGGCCGGCTTTGATATGTCCACTTTTCCACTTAGGTCAGGATTTCAAGAAGGGCCTCAGCAAAAAAGACCAAATTTTAATGTTAACGTCAAATATAGGTGGTAAAGCTCACTCAGGTGCAAGAATTACCTTGCAGCTCAGGCCGTACCCAAAAATTTTTTTGAAAAATTTGCCATGTTTTTCCACTTCCCAGAGTTCAAGCTGGCACTCTTTTCTGGCGTGCATTTCGAGCACAACGATATCTGTAGAAGCTATGTAAAAACGGACATGGCTGATAATCGTGGTGTGGGAACGGTCCAGACCTTCGGCAATACGGAGAAAGGCGCTCAGGGCACGAATGCTTCTCACGGAACTTTTTTTAAGGCCTTCAAACCTGGGGTCCATTTTTTTAATTCCGCTGGCCTTTCTGTGGAAATAGGCAAGGTTGGATATGACCTCGATTTCTTCGGGCCTGAAGCCGGAGAGCTTGCTTTCCCTTATAATGTGGTAAGCATGGGCATGGTGCCTGTCGTAAGAAAGGAAGGTCCCTATATCGTGCAGGAGGGAGGCGTACTCCAGCAGTTCCCGCTCCTCTTCCTCGAAGGTGTAGATCCCTATGGCCCGGGCACTATCAAGGAGTTCCAGAGCCAGCCTGGCCACGGTATAGGAGTGCTCCTCATCAAAGTGGCAGGTAAGCCCGAGCTGCATTACACTCCGTTTCCGGACCGAGAGCTGAGCCCTCATATCCGAATGGTCACTTTTTGAAAGATAATCTTCCAGAAGGCCTTCCCTGAGCCCTCTTTTACTGATCCGGATTTCTAAAAGCCCGAGCTCTTCCATCAGAGTTTCGAGGATAGCGGCCCCGGCAATGATGATGTCGGCCCTCTGGGAATTTATCCCCGGAAACTTTCGTCTTTCTTCCAGGGAAAGGGCGCAAATGTCCTTAACGATTATTCTCAGGTCCTCGTATTCCAGCAGTTCAGGGTTTTTCCCCCCCTCTTTCTGCATACGGACGAGGGCCATTTTTCCCAGGTTTTCAATGGTTCCCGAACTTCCCACCGCATAGTCTATCCCGTGGTCGGCAAGTGCCTTTACGGAAGGGCCGGCAGCCTTTTTGACATGGGCCTTTATCATGTTGTAACGTTCCGGGGAAACAGGCCCTGTTTCATCAGGCAGGAACATGTTTGTCAGGCGGATGGCTCCGAGGTTCAGGGAGTTCAGATAATAATACCGTTCCTGGTCCCCAACTATGAGTTCGGTACTTCCGCCCCCTATATCTATAAACAGGGCCCTTGAATCTCCGAGCTTGAGGCCGTTTGAAACCCCAAGGTAGATCAGACGGGCTTCCTCGACCCCTGAGATCGTACAGACTTCAAGCTTTGCCTCTTTTTTGAGCAATTCCAGGAACTGGACCTTGTTGCTGGCGTCCCGGGTCGCAGAGGTCGCAACCGCTATGAGTTCCGCTGCCCCGTATGCCCTGGCAAGTTCCACAAACTTTTTACAGACGATGACCGCCCTTTGCATGGCCGCAGGTTGAAGAATCCTGTCAATAAACTCCTTGTCTCCAAGCCTTACTGCTTCCTTCTGTTTGTTCAGTAAACGGAAAGAACCATTCTTATCAATATAGACGAGAAGCAGGCGGACCGAGTTGGTTCCGATGTCTATGAAACCGACAACCCTGCCTTCAGAAGCTCGATCGAACCTTTTTTCCGGCCTTATGACTATTTCTTCTTCATCCATAACGTATTTCTCCTGATGTGGGCCTCCCGGCTTCCGGGCCTGCAGGGCATAAACAACTATGGGGCGCACTCATATGAACTAAATGAACTAAATGAACTAAATGAACTAAATGAACTAAATGAACTAAATGAACTAAATGAACTAAATGAACTAAATGAACTAAATGAACTAAATGAACTAAATGAA
>JAQVBP010000071.1:7297-9704 GCA_028690255.1 Methanosarcinaceae archaeon | reverse complement strand
ATGAACTAAATGAACTAAATGAACTAAATGAACTAAATGAACTAAATGAACTAAATGAACTAAATGAACTAAATGAACTAAATGAACTAAATGAACTAAATGAACTAAATGAAAAAAGGAGGGGTCAAAGCCCCCTTTCAGGCTTCAAGGTCCCAGGACCCCCGGTTTTTCAGCATCCAGAGCTGGGAATCAAGTTCTTCGGCGCCGGGTTCGGGATAAATACGCTCGGACTTTCCGTTCGGGAGGATGCGGCGGGCTTTTATATTGTCCCTCAGGTGCGTTCCCAGAATTACGTCCCGGACTCGGGGGACGTATTCCGGAGCTACCGGGAAAAGGGCCTCGACCCTGTTGTCCAGGTTGCGGGGCATGAGGTCCGCACTGCCCATGAAGGCCTCTTCATTGCCTCCGTTCCTGAAGTAATAGACCCTGGGGTGTTCGAGGAACCTGCCGACAATCGAGGTTGCGCTGATGTTTTCACTGAGCCCGTATATGCCGGGCCTGAGGCAGCAGATCCCGCGGATCTGGAGCTCAACCTTCACTCCGGCTTGAGAGGCCCGGTACAGTTCTCTGATGCACTGGTAGTCCACCAGGGAATTCATCTTGAAGATAATGTGTCCGTTTCCTTCTTTTCCGTGCAGGTCGATTTCCCTGCGGATACGCTCAAGGATCTGGTGTCTCAGGCTCTGCGGGGCCACGAGCAGTTTTGTGTAATGGTCTTTACTGGAATAGCCGGTAAGAGCGTTAAAGAGATCGGAGACATCTTTGCCTATGAAAGGGTCACTCGTCAGGTAGCCGAAGTCCGTGTAAAGATTTGCGGTCACGGCGTTGTAATTGCCCGTACTCATGTGCACGTAATAGCGCAGCCCGTCAGGTTCTGCCCGCACGACCAGGCACATCTTCGCGTGAGTCTTGAGGCCTGGAAAACCGTAAGCCACGTGGACCCCTTTCTTTTCAAGTTCCCGGGCCCACCCTATATTGTTTTCCTCATCAAACCGGGCTTTGAGTTCCACCAGGACTGCAACCTGTTTGTTCCGGTCCGCAGCCTTCATGAGGCCCTGAACCAGCCTGGAGTTATCGTCCACACGGTAGAGGGTCATCTTGATTGCCAGCACTTCAGGGTCTTCTGCGGCCTGCTCCACGAAATTAATGACCGATTCAAAGCTGTCGTAGGGGTGGTAGAGCAGAACATCCCTTTTCCTGAGTACGGAAAAAATGTTTTTTCTTGCAAGGTAGGGGGGCTGCACGGACTCAAAAGGTTCGTACTTGAGTTCCGGCCGGTCAAGCTTTGTGATTTTCATGATGCTGGAAAACCCGAGGGGGGCTGCGGACCTGAAGAGCAGGAAAGGGGAAAGTTCAAGGTTCTTATGGAGCAGTTCTACCACACTTTCAGGCATAGTGTTATCGGTTTCCAGCCTGATTACGGAGCCGTAATAGTTTCTTCCAACTCGCTGCTGCACTGCGGTCAGGAGGTCCTTGTCCCCATCCTCGTCAAATCCGAGGTCTGCATCCCGGGTTATCCTGAAAGGATAGGCCCCCAGGATTTTCTGCCCCGGGAAAAGGAAGTCCAGGTTTGCGGCTATGACCTGCTCGACCCAGACGAATTTTCCTTTTTTAAGTTCATCCGGAGGGGTGAGGAAAAGCTTCCCGTTTTCCGGGACCGGAATGAGTCTGGGAAACATGGGGGGAATTTTCAATCTCGCGAAACGTTCCCCGAATCTGGGGTCCTTAATGAGCACGGCGAGGTTAAGGCTCAGGTTGGAGATGTGCGGGAAAGGGTGGCCCGCATCAAAGCCGAGGGGGGTGAGGACAGGAAAAATATTTTCCTCAAAGTAGACCCTGAGCCCTTCCCTTTCTTTTCCCGAAAGGTCAAAGTAGTTGATTACCTCGATTTCCTTTTCCCGGAGGGCCGGCTGAAGCACTTTGTTCCAGCAGTGGTCAAAGCTTATAAGCTGGGCCAGGACTTCTTTCCTGACAAGCCGGAGTTGTTCGGATGCCATTTCGTCAGGCAGGTTTTTTTCCGCTCCTTCATCGATCTTTTTCTGGACCCCGGAGACCCTGACCATGAAAAATTCATCAAGGTTGCTCGAAAATATGGAAAGAAACTTGACCCTCTCAAGCAGGGGGTTGCGTTCGTCAAAAGCCTCTTCAAGCACTCTTTTATTAAACTGTAACCAGCTGTACTCCCGGTCCACATAGAGGCGTGGGTCACTTAGATCAGGGATGCCGGAAAGCTCAGAGTGCACAGCGTCAGAATTATCCATAACCAATTTGTCAGAATCTGAGCACTGGTTGGGAAAGTTCCACTCCATTGTTGATCACACACAAATTCAGATGTTAAAGATCCGGGTATTTTTGATTATTCGTTCAAACAGGGCCAATAATAAAGACGGGAGGATCTGAAGAATAT
>JAQVBP010000071.1:4117-7197 GCA_028690255.1 Methanosarcinaceae archaeon | reverse complement strand
GATATTTTTTTAAACATAAGCCTTGATAGGATATTTTTTTAAACATAAGCCTTGATAGGATATTTTTTTAAACATAAGCCTTGATAGGATATTTTTTTAAACATAAGCCTTGATAGGATATTTTTTTAAACATAAGCCTTGATAGGATATTTTTTTTAAACATAAGCCTTGATAGGATATGTCTTTTTAAACATAAGCCTTGATAGGATATGTCTTTGCCTTCTGCAATATAATATACAATATACAATATACATTATAAATATTTATGTTAACTAAAGAAACAGTAAAATGTAATTTTTAGAAAGGGTTCAAACATTATTCCAGCGACCTGTTCTGTTTGTTTAAAAGATATTCTTCCCTGTGTAAACGCTCTCTTAATATAGAATTTACCTGTCGGAAATACTCAACCGGAAATGATTTAGACACTACCTGTAATATATACTTTTTGTTTTAATGAGTGTGACATTTATCCGCTTCTTTCCTCTTTTTCAAATTCATTCTATTATATATATGACTAAATATTTCTCTATTTGCCGGGGGGTGGAATAAATCTGAAAAACAGAGTGTATATAAAGCACTAAAAAAGAAAATAACAATAACCGTTATAAAAATCAAAGAAATCCCATACCTCAAGAATACCCTGCCTATCTAAATAGACATATAGGTTAACGATGCCCCCTCTACTAAAGTTTCAGAGTTTGTCTGCTGAGTTCTTATAAAAATAGCGGGAACTCTGGTGGCCCTTCAAAACTTGTTCCGCAGATGTTCGTAAAACTCCTTCTCTTTTCCGGAAGTTTTCCTGAGCAGGCGTTCGACAATCAGTTCAGGCGTGCTTTTTGCCACATGGTTGTATACAGGGTTCCTGTCCACAATCAGTTCGAGCCTGGAGTCAAGTCCTTTTGCTTCAATCCCATCTACCCGTAGTTCAGCTTCCGTATTCTCAAGGATCAGTTCCGAGAGATGAGATACGAAAACCCCCAGACTTCTTGCATCCCGGGCCAGAAACTCCAGAATACCCGCAATAATCCGTGCAGAGGCTCCGGGTTCGGTGATGGATTCGAGTTCGTCGGCGAGCACCAGTTTGCATGAACTTTCGGAAAGTACGGAAAACTGTTTGAGGGTTGTCTCGAAAGCCCCCGCATCAAGAGTTCCTTTTGATTTCCCGAAGTAGTAAAGCTCGTCCACGGGCCCGAGTTCAAGGGATGCCGCCGGAACAGGAAAGCCCATGTTTCCCAGGATAACGCACTGAGCGAGCAGTTCGAGGAGGGAGGTCTTGCCTCCGGAATTTACCCCGCTCAGGAGCACGACCCTCTCCTCTCTGCCTTTAGGGGAGAAGCTCGTTTTTCCTATGGAATAACTGATAGGGCTTACCTTTCCGTATTTTTCCTTCAGGAAAAGGTTTTCTCCGGCCTTAAGCCCGAGCCCTGCAGTTTCTATCGGTTCGGGGAGTAAAAGCCCGAAATGTCGGGCAAAACAGCCTGCGGAAAAGCCGAGGTCAAAATCAAGGACTGCCCTTACCAGGCCTTCAACGGCAGGCCGATAAGTGAAAAGGGCCTTTGCAAGACTCCTTTTCCGGACAAGTTTTGCCTGTTCAAGCTTGCGGGTCAGGGCCTGTTTCAGAAGCTGAAGTCCCCTTGCATCAAGTGCTAAGGGATAGGTGATTTCTGCCGGAAATAGATTTTCGAGCAGCAGTTTCTCAGCCCTTTCAAGTTCCAGGTTCTTCGAAAGTTCTTCCGTCAGCGCCGCCACCTCCCGCACATAGGCGGCGTGAACCTCCCCTGCGAGCAGGTCCCTTATCTCCAGGCCCCCGCTAGCAAGCCGGAGGAGGTCCTGGCCTTTGAGAGTAACGGAACTTTCCTCAAGAGCCCTGTCAAGCCTCATGTTTGCGGTTTCCAGGGAAACTTTAAGGGAATTGTCAAGGCCGGAAAGAGTGCCTGCCAGTCTATCAAGTTCAGGGTCAAGCCCCTCCGAGAGCTTCCCCTCGGGCCCAAGCTGGCCGAGCAGGCCCTCAAGTTTTTCCGCGTCCTCAGGTGCGGGTCCTTCTAAAAAGTCAAAACCCCTGGCCCGGAGGAGGGAAAGTACCCGCAAGCAGGCCCTTATGCAGTCCAGGTTGCGGCCAAAAAAAGCAAGTTCCTTTTCAGGCACGACCTGCCAGAGTTCCGTTTTTTCGGGGCCGCCGGGGAAAAACTCGGGTTCGATTCCTGCCGGAAGGTCAAAACCCAGGTAGGTGTCGTCAAAAATAATTACATGTGAGTAACCCCGGGCAAGGTCCACGAACTCCGAAAGACTTTCCACGGCCTGGACCGGGAGCAGTCCCCCGAACATTTCTTTAAGAACCGGTACACTTTTCGGGTCCGAAGACAGGATTACCCGGTCCCGCACCCTCAAAGTCCCCGGAACGGGCCTGAGCTGCCCGACTTTTGATAGGTGGCCGGAAAATTCAGAGTCTCCGGCAAGGGCTCCGGCAATTTGCAGATAGGGGGTAAAAAAAGCCCTCCTCTTTTCTATCAGATCCGCCCGGGCTGCAGGGTACGGATAAAAGAGGCTCAGTTTCTCCCGGGCATGAGAGGTGTGGGCAAAACTCTGGATGAGCCTGAGCAGGCGGGAGTAAAGCTCGAGGGCTTCCTTTGTCTTTAAAAACCCGGAGATGAAAACCCCCTCGGCCCGGGCCTTTGCGTCTCTTGCAAGAGATAGGGCAAAGTGCTGGCTTATTCCGTTGATCCCGGAAAGAGCTGCTATGTCCCCTTCAAGGATTTTCGCAAGGGCTGCCTCTTCGCTCCCGAACTGCCAGGTCAGCTTTTCGGCGACCCGCTCCCCTATCCCCGGAAGTTCGCGCAAACTTACTATTTTTTCACCTGAATTCATGGGCAAAACGTTTCCTGATTACTTTTATTATCGGCCAGGGAGCTGCCTAAGACCGAAAACCCCTCGTGTATATTAAAATTCTCAGTGGATTATAAAAATGTCTTCTCTTCAGCAATTCCTGAACAATTACGGGAATTATAGAACATTGAGAACATTGTTATGTAACAGTTTTGTTATGTAACAGTTTTGTTATGTAACAGTTTTGTTATGTAACA
>JAQVBP010000071.1:0-4017 GCA_028690255.1 Methanosarcinaceae archaeon | reverse complement strand
TTGTTATGTAACAGTTTTGTTATGTAACAGTTTTGTTATGTAACAGTTTTGTTATGTAACAACTCCATTATGTAACAGTTTTGTTATATCCCTCCTGTTATTTAAAAAATAATAAATAAAAAAAAGGAAAGCATGGAATAACGGAAGCCGATATCAGCAATCTCTTTAAAAAATCAGGAAAAAAGGACGGCCAGCTCTTTTTCTATATAAGGTTTCATGGAAGCCGTGTAGCCGTGGGTGGCTTCGCTTACGTTGTACATTGTTTTTGGCTCTTCGGCCTCTTTGAAGGTACGGAGGGCGAGCTCGTGTTCAATGACGGTATCATTGAAGGAATGCAGCATCACCAGCTTTGCAGGCGGGAGGGCCGCAAGGTAGGTATCCGGGTCTATGGAACGGTAAAACCGGTAAGTCTCCGGGCCGCCTGCATTTTTTGGATCGAGCCCTGAGGTTCCGTATCCGCAGGTGCTGATTCCCACAGCCCCTTTCAGGGAAGGCTCAAGGGCCGAGGCAATTATTGCAAACCTGCCTCCGTTGCTCTCTCCTAGAATTGCGATTTTTTCAGGGTCCACTTCCGGCTGGGCGGCAAGGACGTCTGCGGCTTTCAGGGCATCGTAGACCATTTTGTATTCCAGAGGTTCGAGGCCCGCTTTGTATAAACCAAGGTCGTTTTCAGGGTTTACTGCCGCGTAGTTGCGCTGGTCAAGGGCCAGGCTTGCATAGCCGAGGGAGGAGAGTTCCATTGCCAGGCGCTGTTCCCCTTCTTTGGAAACTCCGGCTCCGGGCAGCAAAACCAGGCCGGGAACGCCTCTGGAAGTTGTGGAAGTTGTGGAAACCTTAAAATTCGAGCTTTCCGAAGTTTCGGGAAGTCTTAAAAGGGCTCCCATTTCCGTATCCTGGCTCTCGAAAGTAAGCAGTTTCAGGGTATCGGACCCGCCCGCAGAATACACGTCCTTAATCACAATCGCGGAAAAAACGGGCTCATCCCTGACAGAAAAAGAAAGGACACCCTTCTCGGAAACAGTCCAGAGCTCATTTAAGCTCCCGTTTTCGGAATTTGCAGGGTTGTACAGGACTCCGAAAGCCCCAACGAGTAAGAGAAGAAAACCAAGTAAAAAAATAGTGCTTTTGGAAGGGCAAAACTCTCCAGGGAAAGCATGCCCGGTCTTTTTTCCTTTATTCTTCCTGGAACCGGATTTACTCAAAAGAGAGGCCCCCCGGAGAGGAAATACAGTTTATGGCCAGTAGCCGTTTACCGCGTTTAAGAACAATACCAATAAACCCACGATAGCGCCCGCGACCAAAATGGACTTTGGTTTGATCTGGATTGCATTTTTGTCTGCTTCATAGTACCGCATCAGCCCTGCGGAGGATTGAAGTCCGGAACCTTGTCTTTTAGCCATGAGTAAAACACCTGTAATTATCAAATATACCTGTAATTATCAAATTAATAGCCTTTTCAGATATCTGAAAAGATACCGAAGACCGATAGAGAGTAAACATCGAATAAATTAATAGTTATCTGATAATTCGTTTCTGATATATAAATCCTATATCTTCAGCTTCACGGCTCTTCGGCTTTTTTAGGGGCCCTCGGCAGGATCTCCCTTACTTTAGACCTTCACTTCGTCCAGCAAAAACGGGGGGTAAAACACTCCCCTTTCCGTAATAATCCCGCTTATGTTTTCCATGGGGGTTGCATCAAAAGCCGGGTTGTGGACAGGTACGTCTTTCGGAGCGATTTGCTCGGAGCCGAAAAAGCGCAGTTCGTCGGGGTTTCTCATCTCGATTTTAACACTGCCTTCCCAGCCCTCGAAGTCAAAGGTCGAGACGGGAGCCGCCACGTAGAAGGGTATTTCGTGTTCCTTTGCGAGCACGGAGTGGGTGTAGGTCCCTATTTTATTGAAGATGGCGTCCTGCGTGATCCTGTCCGCTCCCACGATTACCTTATTCACATGGCCCCGGCGCATCACCGAACCTGCCATGGAATCCGTGATAAGGGTAACCGGAATCTTATCTTCCATGAGTTCCCAGGCGGTGATCCTGCTTCCCTGGTTCAAAGGCCGGGTCTCGCAGGCGATAACCTTGATTTCTTTTCCCTCGGCGACCGCGGAGCGCACGACCCCAAGCGCTGTCCCCCAGTCCACACAGGCCAGCCTGCCGGCGTTGCAGTGGGTGAGTACGGTATCTCCGTCTTCCAGAAGTTTTGCCCCGAGGGCCCCGATTTTTTTGTTGGTCGCTACATCCTCGTCGGCTATGGCCTTAGCTTCGGAGAGGGCAATTTCCCGGACTCCTTTCATATCATATGCGTCCGAAACGGCTTTTAAGACCCGGTCCACCCCCCAGCCCAGATTAACGGCGGTCGGCCGGGTTGATTTTAAGGCCTTCCCCGCAACCTGCAGGTCCCGCAGCAGGGTCTCCATATCCTTTGCCCCGCTCAGGAAAGAGGCCAGGGCAATCCCGTAAGCTCCGGCCGCTCCAAGGGCAGGCGCTCCCCGCACGCGGAGGACCTGAATGGCCTCACAGAGGGAACTTAAAGTCTTGCACTCAATTTCCTTATACTCCCTGGGGAGCAGGGTCTGGTCCACCATAACAACGGAATTGGACTCATCGTTCCAGTCTATAGTCCTCATAAAGCTCATTTCTCCTGCTTGTTGAATCTGCCTTAAAAGGAATGTGATTTAGTGAACTACCACTCGGCTGAAGACCGACTGGCTTCCTGCTTCATCCCCCGGAGCAACCTCCACGAGTCCACAGGCTCTTCCCGCCGTCCCGGCGGTGTATCTTTAATTATAGTCTTGAACGCAACTATTTACACTTGATTTATCATAACGAACTAGAAACACAATGCTTCGGACTAGGAAATGGGTCAGTGCAATTTCAAGTGTAATTCTTTACGTAAATGACTATAGTTCCTTTTGCTTGGCTATTTTCCAGTTACACTGGAAATCCCACAAATTTCCAATTTGTGCGATCGCAAAAGTGAGTGGTACTAAATCGGTACGTTAATATATTATTTTTTTGGCACTGAGCCAATATTGAAAAGTGGACGCTTATATCCCAGAAGCTAAAGACTTCGGGGTTTTACGCTGTATTCTATAAAAAACTATTCAGTTAGCTTACCCGGATGCATCTCATATTCTAAGATTCTAAGTTTTTTCCCCTGCAGTCGGGAGCAAGACCATATATTAAAGAGTTCAACTCAATAACAATATACAGCGTATAATGGTCCCTGGGACGAGTCTTCGATCAAATCTGAATAAACGAGTACATCCCCCGCGTTCAGGTAAAATGTAGAAAACTTCTTATGCTTACGGTTTTCAGTAATTCGCACCCAAAACCAACATGATATTCTTTGGATAACATGCACAAAAACGAACACGTTATCCTGTAAACAACAGGCACGAAATATGAAAATACACCGCACTTTCATGCTGTATAAAAGTACATATCGAACTTTCATGCTAAATTAAAAGAGATGGTCCCTATGAGTGAATCCGTACCCGAACTTCATAAAAAAGATTCCGCCGGTTCCCGGAAATTTGCGATAATCACAATTTCAACTTCAAGATATGACAAATACGGAAATGTCCCGGCGCCTGAAGCCGCAGAAGACCTTTCAGGCCAGCTTATGCGGGATGAGCTCGAAGCTTCCGGGCATAAGGTCCTGGCCTACAGGCTTGTGCCTGACAGGGAGGATGAAATCGTTTCCGCCTTATTTTCCTCCCTTGAAAGCGGGGCCTCCATTATAATCACCAGCGGAGGCACAGGCCTGACCTCGGGAGACGTAACCATAGAGTCCCTGGAACCCTTTTTCGAAAAGGACATCCCGGGCTTCGGGGAACTTTTCAGGTCTAAGAGCCTCGAAGAAATCGGGACCTCGGTAATCCTTACCCGGGCGGCCGCAGGAGTTGTGAAAGGAAAAGCCGTCTTCTGTCTTCCGGGTTCTCCAAATGCCGTAAGGCTGGCCCTGAGGGAAATCATAATCCCCGAGGCCGGGCACATTGTCAGGCACGTTGG
>JAQVBP010000232.1 GCA_028690255.1 Methanosarcinaceae archaeon | reverse complement strand
CAAACCCTTTCCAGCAGGGAATAGGAGGGCGCAGAAACAGCCTTGAGGAAGAAAACCAGCCAGGAGCTGCCACTTTCTTTACGGCCCAGTCCGAAGATGAGGCGACAGCCGTCCTCGAAGCAGTCCACCCGGATCCCGATAAAGCAGGGGCCCGCTACGTAATTTCCAATGGAAGAATGGAAACCGAGATCTTTGGGGCAATGGCGGCCTGGACTCTGGATGAGGAAGGATACTGGCAGCAGGTCTGGGCAGGAAGCGGTTATCAGTATGTACCTTCCATGCGTTATTACAATTCCATGGAATCAAGGCTGCATCTACTTGATGGAAGCGGGTTGAAACAGTACAGGTTGGTCCATGAGTCCTGGGGAGCTCCTCTGAATGAAATCTGGTACAAGCAAGTCTATAATGTTATACACGGAGGGGACATCCCGGAAGTTGAGACAGGCTTTGTCAAGATCTTTGAGTATGTAAAGGGAGCAAAGGTGACGGGAACTGCAGGCCCGAATGAAACGGTAAAAATAAGCGCTACCATCCGGACCAGCCAGGGAAGGACCTTTGAGTATTCCCAGGAAACGACCTCTGATGCTTCGGGAAAATATGAGTTCATAGTACCCTACTCAACCGAAGGCCCAATCCCCGGAGAAACCCAGTTTGATACGGCTCCAGTAGGTCAGTACGTGGTAACTTACGAAGAAACAATAAAAGAAGTAAAGGTTAGTGAAGAAACCGTACTGGAAGGAAAAACCATAGAGATCTGAGGTTCTTTCTGGCTTTAACCGGTAGTGCCTTTTCCAGGCACTGCTATTTTTAATTTGAGCTGATTTATTAGTTTTTAGTTTTCAATTGAACAGACTTGATTTTTATATGGTGTTAGGTAATCAGTCTATTAGATCATTTCTATTCACTTCTTTTTTATTGTGTTGAGTAATCAGTCTATTAAATTATTTCTATTCACTTCTTTTTTATTTACCTCTTACAAGACTCAGATTGACCACCTTTTAGAAAATCACATTCAATATTAAAAAATAAATATACAATAATCAATTGTTTTTTATACTGTTGTACCGTATTAGAGATTGCTTTTCGTGAGATGTTTATCCGAATACCAGAAACAATATGTATAAGTCCAGGGGGATTATTTACGAGAATAAAAAATAGAGTAAACTCGAAAAAAGCTGAGCTCAGAGCTAAACCCAAAAAGAAAGAAAAGTCTGTTCTGGATGAAACTAACGTTTCAAAAAAAGAGATAGATTCTTCAAAGATAGATCATTCTGAAAAAATGACTGATTTGGCAGAGAAATATCTTTTTTTCAAAAGGGAATTTATTAAAAAAAAACGTCACGGGAATCAAGAGTCTGCAACGGATATAAAGGAGCAGGAGGAAAATACTTATTCGGAAAAAAGTACCCTGAGCGGCACCCTGAATTTATTTTACGGAATTGGAATACTGGCCGCATTTTATATAGCATTTTATCTAAGGACCCTCCCAAAAGCCGGAGTATTCCTTTCAAACGGCTTTGTGCGGTTCGGGGGAAACGATCCCTGGTACCATCTGAGAAACGTGGAATCGATCCTGCACAACTTCCCTCACATGCTCTGGTTTGACGCATACACTCATTATCCATACGGGACCAATCAGGTCTTTGCTCCCCTCTATGATATGTTTCTCGCGGCAGTCATCTGGGTGCTTGGAGCGGGAAACCCGAGTCAGGAGCTGATCTATAAAGTCTGTGCCTACTGGCCGTCTTTCCTGGGAGCCCTTGTAGTAATCCCTACTTATTTTGTCGCAAAATGGATCTTCGATGACAGGCGTATCGGACTGCTGGCCGCAATTATCCTCGTGGTCCAGCCGGGGCAGTTTTTTACAAGGGCGATTATCGGGTTTAACGACCACCATATTGCCGAGACCCTGCTAAGCACGGTTACCGCGATGTTTTTCGTGCTGGTCCTGAAAAAAGCGGGAAATTCGGGAATTTCCTTTGAAAAAATAAAAAACCGGGATTTAGAGGGTTTAAAGCCTGTACTGCCCTACCTCTTGCTTACGGGAATATCCCTCGGAGCCTATGCCCTTGCCTGGAAAGGGGCCCTTTTTTTTGCCTTTATTCTCGGGGTATATCTCACAGTCCAGCACATGCTTGACCACCTGAAGGGAAAATCAACCGACTATCTGGCAATCTCAGGGATGCTTGTTTTTGCAGTCGCGCTTTTGATGATTATGTTCACCCCTTTCCTCGGAGGCACAAAGGGGATGTACATAAAAGGGCTTTTTGCAGGAATCCTTGCTTTCCCCACCCTTACAGGAATTTCCTTCTATATGAAGGAGAAGAAACTTCCGAAATACTACTATCCCATCGCCCTGCTGATCCTCTTCGGGACAGGGATCTTCCTGGCTAAAATATTGTCAGCGTCAGTATACGGCCTCATAATGAGCGTTTCCAGCTACTTTATGCGTACAGGTGGAGCCCTCACAGTTCACGAAGCAGCTCCGTTCTTTGGAAGATTGGAAAGCCCGCGCCCACTCTTTGAAAATTTTGCCATCGGCGGATATGTCGTATTCCTGGGTCTGGCTGTACTGGTTTGCAAAATTTTCAAAAATAATAATCAGGAGAAGAACTTCCTTCTCATATGGACTCTGATGATCTTCTGGGCCATGGTCCAGCAGAACCGTTTCGCCTATTATTTTTCGGTAAACGTGGCTATTCTCTCGGCATACTTCGGGATGATGATCGCAGACTGGACAGGTTTTAAAGCACTTGGAACCGACTTCAGGGCAAAAGTGAAGGCTGCGGCCGAGATTCCGGATTTCATCCGGAACAAAATAAATACAAAACAGATCCTTTCAATCCCGATCTTACTTATCCTCGTACTGGCCCTGGTGTATCCTAGTTACGGGGCCGCCATGCAATACACTCAAGGGACGGGGGGTCCAAGAGGGCAGTGGATAGAATCTTTGACCTGGATGCGCTACAACACCCCGGATCCCGGCCTTGATTTCTATGAAAACTATGAGAAACCTGCCGATGGAGAACTTTACCAGTACCCTGACACGGCCTACGGAGTCATGTCCTGGTGGGACTACGGGCACTGGATTGAGGTAATCGCCAGAAGAATCCCGAACGCAAACCCTTTCCAGCAGGGAATAGGAGGGCGCAGAAACAGCCTTGAGGAAGAAAACCAGCCAGGAG
>JAQVBP010000231.1 GCA_028690255.1 Methanosarcinaceae archaeon | reverse complement strand
CTTTAAGTTGATTTGCAGGTCAATTTAAAAAATTAGCAAAAAATAGAAAAAAGAAGCTTAGAACCCCATTTTGTTGGTTTAAATAATATCAACCTAATACAGATAGACCATCAAACTTAAAATCTGAAGTTATATTTTCACCATTCCTAAGTTGTATGGTTATTTCGTTTAGGGTCCTAAGCCTTACCCCCTTCAGGAGAAAAATTTCATGAAAAATGGCAGGAATGCAATCAAAATCGCAGTTCCACTGCTAATACTTTTGTGTGCAGGCTCCGTGCTGCTTATGAGTGGGATATCATTGCCGGGCTCTGTTACGAGCCTCAGTGGTTACTTTTCCCCGGCCGAAAGTGCGGAATACAAAATCAATCCCGATGAACTCACGGTTCCGGTTGTTCCGGCTTATTCCCCCCTGGAAAACGAGGAAACCCCTCTTATCAGGACTCCTCTTGACCCCGGCTTTTCCCTGAAAACCAGTTATACGACTGCGGAGTTTTTTCAGGGCGGGGTTGGTTATGTGAAAGTCAATGTTACGAACGACGGAGACAATTCCATTTTCATAGACAGGTTCGGCGTAGCCGTGAATAGCTCGGAAAACCCGGTATATACCGAGGATACGGGGACCCTGCTGCCCCCGGGGAAGGAAAAGAGCCTGGGGCTTGTGGCGGTCCAGCTCCCGGAGGGAGAATCCAGTCCCTCCATGCAGATAACCCTCTGGCTCCTTGCAAAAACTTCTACCGGCAGGTGGCACGAATACCCGGGCCCTCAGTACCTGAAAGAATTTACGGTCGAGGCCAGCCCTATGCCCGAAAAAATAAATCCCGTATACGCCCCCAACCCCCTCCCTTTATTTACGACCTTTAACGGGCTTGTGGACTCCTCCGACCCGGAAGTCCGAAAAACCGCCGCCGAGGCTGCCAGAGTCTACGGTGGGGCATACAATATATACCAGGTCTGCACCCTCTTTGACAGGGTAAATGAGGATATCGAATACATAAGTGACCCGAGGGGTAACGACGTCTGGGAACCTGCAAATATCACCCTGAAAACCGGAGCAGGGGACTGTGAAGACCAGGCTGTCCTGCTTGCGGCCCTTATTGAGGCTGTCGGGGGCACGACCAGGCTTTACCTGACCGATACCCATGCCTTTGCAGCCGTCTACATAGGGAACGAAACGGCAGAAGTCGAAGAAGTGGTCGAAGGGATCAGGGCCTATTACGGAAACGTCGACGTCCATTACCTGACCGATGAATATGGGTCCTGGCTTATGCTTGACCCGACCTCGAGCCTCTATGCAGGCGGGCTTCCCGGCACAACGGCTCAGGTTTGTACCGCAGGTCCGGAAGGGAACAAGAAGGGCTGGACTTTCCTTAATACAAGCGAAGTAAAGGTAATTGATATCAGCTCGAACCCGGCTTCCTGAAATAATTTTAGATAAATTGCTATTGCGAATTGCTAATTGCTAATTATTAATTATTAATTGCTAAAGGAGTGCGCTTTTACTTATGGACGTTCCAGATACAGAAAAACAGATAGGAATTAACCTCTACTCAACGGATACTGCAAGTCTTGGGGGAAAGCTCCGCCAGGAAGTGGAAGACTTTGTGGTAAAGGAGATCACTAACCGCGAGGAAGGGGAAACAGGCAAGTACCTGATTCTCGAACTCAGCAAACTGAACTGGGATACCCACCACATGATCCGTTCCCTTTCAAAGGTCCTGAGGATCAGCCAGAAACGGATCGGGGTTGCAGGGACAAAGGACAAGAGGGCGCTTACCACCCAGAAAATAAGCATCTCGGACCTTGAGGCCTCCGAGCTTGAGAAGGTCCACCTCAAAGACATTGAACTGAAAGTCCTCGGCCGTTCAAAAAAGTCGGTGGAACTCGGGGACCTTACAGGAAACGAGTTCGAGATCACAGTCCGGAATATTGACCTCTCCACGGAAGAAACTGAAGCCCTGCTCGAAAAGACCACGGAAGAAATCCTGGCCGCAGGCGGAGTCCCTAACTTTTTCGGAATCCAGCGGTTCGGGGCGGTCAGGCCCGTCACCCATCTTGTGGGAAAGATGATTGCGGAAGGAGATTTTGAAAAAGCCGCCATGACCTATATTGCGGAGCCTTTCCCGGAAGAACCCGAGGAGACAAAGGCCGCCCGCAGTTATGTAAAAGAGACCAGGGACTTCAAAACGGGCCTGGATAAATACCCCCTCCGGCTCGGGCACGAGCGGGCCATGATGAACCACCTGATCGCAAACCCGGAGGATTATGCAGGGGCCTTTTTAGTGCTCCCGAAAAACCTCTACCGGATGTTTGTGCACGGCTACCAGTCCTTTATTTATAACAGGATTCTCTCCCTGCGAATAGAAAGGGGGCTTCCCCTGAATGAGGCCGTGGAAGGGGATATAGTCTGCTTTAAAAACGAGGCCGGCCTTCCGGACAATTCCCGGACCGAAGTTATTACGGTCGAGAAAGTGAATGCCATAAACCGCCTCATCAAAAAAGGAAGGGCCTTTGTAACCGCCCCGCTTCCTGGATACGCCAGCGAATTTGCCTCAGGTGTTCCGGGAGAGATTGAAAAAGAAATTATTGAAGAACTGAAGGTCCGGCTTGAAGGTTTCAGAGTCGAGGAAGTCCAGGAAATGGGGTCAAGAGGGATCAGAAGGGAAGTCCTCCTTAAGGTAGACCCCTCTTTCAGGGTTTCGGAAGACGAACTGAACCCTGGAAAATCAAAGGCTGTGCTTGAATTTTCCCTCCCCAAAGGAAGTTATGCCACAACCGTCCTCAGAGAATACATGAAGACTGAGCCCTTGCAAATGAGCTGAGAAATTTATAAGACTTCAGTAGAATTGCATCACAGTAACCCGAATATTTTCTGAGGATTGTGACGAAATCAAAACTTTGCGCCGTCCGTTTCGCTCGTATTACCAGCTCAAACGGACTAATTTTTTATAATGTGTCTATAAACAAAGACGCAAAAGAGGACTAAAAAACGCCCGAGCAACCGTTAATGGCATATCTCCGTCGTACTTTTTTCCGGGAATTTTAGGGGTTTTAGGGGTTTTAGGGGTTTTAGGGGTTTTAGGGGTTTTAGGGGTTTTAGGGGTAATGGACTATTCTTTCTTCTCATTTATCTATACCCACGAAGAAACTATATCTCTCATAGTTTCAAGATCCAGCCTAAGAATTTCTGCTCCACGACT
>JAQVBP010000230.1 GCA_028690255.1 Methanosarcinaceae archaeon | reverse complement strand
TCTGGCGGCCATAGCGGCAGGGGTACTCCTGTACCCATCCCGAACACAGAAGATAAGCCTGCCCACGTTCCCTATTGTACTGAAGTGCGCGAGCCTTCGGGAAGTCTGGATCGCTGCCATACTCACCTTATCTATTCAATTATCTATTCAATTCGAACTTTTCTCTGATATCTTTTCTCAAGAGCTCTGGCTTTTTTTGTTTTTGTTTTGTTTTTCCCGCTTTTTCTATATTTTGATCCACTTGGTCATGACTAAACGGGCTGTTCTGTTTCATTCAGTTTTTTCTTTATTCGTTTTTCTCTTAGTTTTTCGAATCTACACTTATTACAACATCCCTTAATGCAAATGCAATTTCCACAAGTTTTTCACATTCAATAATATCAGTTTTATCCTTTTCCGTATGTGTAATTGTTTTCATCAAAAAAGATATGTTCTCCGAGGTAAATGCCATCGTTTCTTTGAGATTTTGCACAAATATCATATGGTCCCCGGTCTGCCAGGTTTCTCCCTCTGTCAGGCCTCCGTATTTAGATAATATTTTACAAATGTTTGCTTTTGTATTATCTGAACAGCCATAAAATGAAAAAGCAGTTTTACCCACTTTGTACCCGGCCCCGTCTATATTAACTGCCAGAATTATTTTCTCGATCTCTTTTTGATATTTATGCAGGTAATCCATCTGGCCTGCCGCACTGTAGTGGTCTTCCCCATTAAATGCCACTATTTCAATACAGATCCTGCTTTGATAATCGGAAAGCATTTCAGCAAGAAGTAAGAGTACCACTGTCCCTGAAGCATTATCTGAGGCCCCGGGTGAGCCAGCTTTTGAATCTATATGTGCGCAGATGACTATTTTTTGAGCTGCCTCCGGCTTTTTCCGCGCAATAATATTACAGGCCGTGGAGGGAATTCTTTCGGAATCAATTCTTAATTTAAACCGTTCCCCCCTTCTTCCGGCGATCTCTTCTCCAGCAGTATCTTTACAGTAGCCAGAAGGAATATCGAAATCCCCATCTTCTATAAGGGGATAGGGATACATCGCTCCCACAAGTTCCGGCCTGAACCCGGTCGCAGCAATTATGGCCGCCGGTTTTTTTGTCTCCAGAAGGGCATATATTTTCTTATGGTGGTCCGGGTTATAGAAAACAAAATTTTTCGGCATCAGCGGCTCGGCACTTATCTCGCCCTTCATCAACAGAACCTTACCCTCACATTGACATGTTTCCAGTTCGCCAAGAGTAGAGACCGTTTCCAATTCCGATTCTACATCGCAGCCAGGAGAAAAAGGCCCTGGATAAACTTCAAAAGATTCCCCTCCGGCTTCAAGGGAAGCCTTTCCACTCTTAAAATCCAGGCAATCAAAGGATTCGCTTTCAACTGTATAACCATAAGGTCCGATAATTTCAGCAAAAAAATCCGTTGCCTGCCGATTGCCTGCCGAACCGGTGCTTCGGGTCTGTATCGCATTGCACAAAAAATCCAGATAGGCTCCTGCTTTTTCCGCATACTCTTCATGCCCGGTTTTTTTCCCGGTTTTTTTATTTGATTCCATTTTAATTCCCCCCGGAATTGATTAAAGGAATGTGACCAAAAGCCTGTTTAGGCCCTGGCGTTTTGCTTCATGGAATGGAACGCTAATAGCGTTTTTATCCCCCCTTCGTTTGTCAATATTCATTACACCCTTTGTTTTAGAAAATAATAAGGTATAAACAGGAAGATTAACAAAACCAGTAAGAGGCTTGAGATTTGTTTTTGTTTTAATTCAGTATTTACAAACTCAAGGTCCTTATTCGAAAAAGCCTTTTGATCGAGTTTTATTTCATATACATACCAGTGTTGAGGACCAAATATCAACTCAACTGGTTCTTTTGCCTCATGGACTGCGATAACAGTGTCCCAGATTATAGTATACTCCCCCGGATTAAGTACAATCTCTTTAGAATCACTATTTTTCGTAACTCTAAAGTATGTACTTACATTTCCCAACCCGGATGAATTACTACATAATATTTCGGTATCTAATTTTTGAACAGTAATGCCATTGGTGAGCTGTATAGAATCCTTAAAATGAAAAACATCCCCATAACCATAGCTTATTTTATCCTCATCATGGACAGTTAGCAATGGTTCCGGAGCTCCAAAAACCACAAGATCCCCTTCATTTATGTTTTCAATCACAAAAGCAGGTAAATCTACTTTAGTATCATTAATATAAATAAAATTGTCCGAAATATTGGTGGCTGCTCCTTCAAGGGTTTCTTCAAAAAACGCCGCACTAACATTAAAACTACACACCGTCGCCAACAGAATGCAAAGAATTCCACTGGAAAACAATCTCATTTTGTTGATTTTCATTATGTTCATCCGCTATTTTTACTTCAACTTCAAATTTATGTCATTTTACACTATCACTTTAGACGTTTCGTATTCGTGTTTTATCCCAATCCTTTGTTAATACTCATTCAATTAATTATGCAACTACCTATATCAATCCTACATCATAAAATCTGCATAACATTTTATACCAAATAGAGGAGCAGTCGGCCAGTCATGAGTGCCGGGGAACCTGCCGCCAGAAGTTTATAGCCATAGTATGAAAATAGACTCCTAACTTCATACATTAAGTTATACATTCTGTGTATTCAGGGTGACAAAAATGAGTAGAAAAGTTATTCTGTACATTGCAATGAGTCTGGACGGCTACATTGCACGAATAAACGGAGATATCGACTGGCTCGACGGCGACGGCTCCGAACCGAATGCCGATTTTGGCTACGATGAATTTTACAGCTCCATCGACACAGTAATCATGGGCCGGAAAACATACGACCAGGTACTCACCTTTGGAAAATATCCCTACAAAGGAACCCGGGTATACGTTTTCACATCCGAAAAAAGGCCAGGCAACGAAGATGTCATATTTACCGACGAAAACGCCGGCCCCCTCATCACAAAATTAAAAAAAGAAATAGGCAAAGACATCTGGCTAATAGGCGGCGCAGAAATCATTGATACCTTCATAAAAAAAGGCCTGATCGACGAATACTTTATCACCGTCATACCCTGCATCCTGGGAGAAGGCATCCCCCTTTTCAAGGCCGGAAATCCAGAGATTAAGCTGAAATTACTAAAGCATGAATCCGTGAATGGAATGGCAATGCTCCATTATGCAAAAAGGTGAATGGAATTCCTGTGAACCAAATTCCTATAGGTAA
>JAQVBP010000070.1 GCA_028690255.1 Methanosarcinaceae archaeon | reverse complement strand
AAATAATGCGGAAGCCTGCCTGAATAACGATTCCGGTCTGAATAATGTTTGCATCTCCGCTTTCAGGCCTGAATGATTTTAGATCTGGAAGTTATTCAGCCCGCAGGTCATTCTGATTCTCTATTCCGTTTATCGGAAGTGTGAACGAAAAGGTGCTTCCGCTCCCCTCTTTGCTCCAGACTCGAACTTCTCCTCCATGCAAAGCCACCATCTCCTTTACCAGGGTAAGCCCAAGCCCCGTCCCCCCATACTCTCTGGAGTGGGTGGAATCAAGCTGCACAAAGGGCCTGAAAAGTTTTTTCTGACCTGCTTCGGAAATGCCTATCCCACTGTCCATGACGGCAATTTTTACCATTGTGCCTGAAATTCCGGCCTCTATACGAACCAGACCTTTTTTCGGGGTGAATTTTATGGCATTGCTCAGGAGGTTGTACATTATCTGAATGAATTTGTTTCTGTCCGCCCGGATCACTCCCAGCCTGGTTTTGACCTCAATTTCAAGCCTGAGCTCCTTTCTGGCGGCAAGGGGTTCCAGAGTTGCCTTTGCTTCTTCAAGGGCCTCTTTTAACCCGAACTCACTGTATTGCATTTCCATTTTCCCGGCCTCGACCTTCGAGAGGTCCAGAATATCATTGATAAGCCGGAGCAGGTGTTTACCGCTTGTCGAGATGTTATTTGTATACCTTAACTGTTTTTCATTGAGAGAACCGGGAATCTTTTCGGAAAGGAGGCCCGAAAAACCTATGACTGAGTTTAAAGGGGTTCTCAGTTCATGACTCATGTTGGCAAGAAAGGCATTTTTTGTCTGGTTTGCGGCTTCAGCGGCCATTTTTGCCCGGAGAACATTTTCCTCATAGTTTTTCCTCTCCGTGATGTCCAGGAAGTTTTCCAGGATGCCTGTGATTTGTCCTTTGTCGTTGAGGACAGGATTTGCCTTTATAAACCAGGTCTCTCCGCAAGCAGTCCGGACCTCTGCTGAGACACTTTCCCCACGGGATAAGGCCTCTTCCGCAGGAGAATTTGTTATAAGTGCCCCAAATATGCTGACCATTTCCTCCCTGCTTTTCCCATTAACACTTTCCAGATCTGCGTTCATATAATCAAGGGCCTCTTTATTCGCCCACTTTACTTTCATGTCGGTATCCAGAAAAACCAGCAACTCGGTAAGGCTGTTGAGTATCTCCTGCTTTTCCCTTTCTTGATCCTTTATTTCCTGCTCAGCTTCCAGAAGAGAATCCATCATAGCATTAATCCCCCAGGACAGGCGAGTCATCTCATCGTTACCCCTCGGAATGAGACGTTTTGAGAGATCTTTTTTCTTTCCGATTTCCGTGACAAAGCTTTCGATTTCCAAAAACTTGGAAATGAATATCCTTTCCATGAGGACTTTACTGCCTTCTATTGCCAGAATACATGCCGAAAGCAAAAAGACAAAAATTAATTTTCTGATCCCCAGGCCCTGAGCATAGAGATCTCTATTCATCTCGGTTTTCAGTATGACAGCAGGCTGCCCCTGTATATCATTTATTATACGATAACCTGCGATTGTTTCCTCACTGAGGGATTTTACGTATGTCCGATCCCTGTTTTTTGTGTACGCTTCCTGAAATTCAGCGGGCATATTTCCATTTATTGCCCGGATTTCGACCGGCAAATTGAGCATTTTTTCAAGTTTTTCGACAAAGCCCCGGTCCAGATACCTGCCCATAATAACAGTACCCAGCACAGGCCCCTCAAAGTTAGAAGTGGTGATGGGAAAGGCTGAGACCAACATGGGTTTTTCTCCGAGCAGCACCACGCCTTCAAGTTTGCCTTTCGGGTCCCGGACCAGAAAATCTCCGCTTTCCACCATTTGAAGCAGGGCTCCGGGAAGGGGAATTTCTTTTCCGCTCATAGGGTCCGTCATGTTTACATGAACCACCCTCCCGTTAGTGTCTGCAAAAATAATAAAGTGGAGGCCCAGGTCCTCAAGGATGCCGGCCGGCAGGTTAGAATTGATATATTCCGGAGAAGGAGCTGCGATAAATTCATAGGTATTATCCCAGGCGGCCCAGTCCAGATTTATTCTGCCCATATAAGAGATTTCGGAGTCTATCAGCTTATTTAACAGATCTGTGTTTTCCTTTGCGTTTTTGTCTTCCAGTTCCAGAAAATTAGACATAATTATGCCCTGGTTTACGTATATCAGGACAAAGGTAAAAACTGTAAAAAGCAGGAATATGCTGACGAGGACCTTTTTGTCTATATTCACGCTCTATTCCCCGGGATTTATTGTTAAGCAGTAAAACAAATCAATATATGTATAGTGATGTGTTACTGTGTATTAAATAATAAATTACTAATATATAAAAAGAGACTATGCAAAGAGTTGGAATTATAAAAAGTTGAAATGGTAAATAGTTGAAATTATAAAGAGTTGGAGCCCTAAAAAGAGCATCCTCCAAAAGCCTTTTTCCATTTCAGGGCCCCTCTTTCTTGTCCCGGACTTTGTTAACAACTCTCTTATTATACGAATTTACGACATCACTCCGGGTTATCAGACCGAGTAACTTTCTTTTGTCTGTACGTGAAACCACAGGGAGCCTGCCAATTTCCCGGACTCCCAGGCGCTTTAAAACGACATCCAGGCTCTCGTCCGGGTAGGCGATTTCCACATCCCGGCTCGCGATGTCCCCGATTTTCTTGTCCAGCTCCCCGTACTTTACCTTGCTCCGGAGATCGGACAGGGTGACAATACCTGCCAGTTTACCTCTTGAATCCAGAACCGGAAAGCCCGCATGCCTGCTTGCCTGCATGAGGGTAATGAGAGTTCCTACGTTTTTATCTTCGGAGACAGTCTGGATGTGTCTGACCATGGCGTCTCTTACAAGCATGGAGTCCATTATGTCCACTTCCCTACCTTTCCGGATCTTGTAGCCTTTCCTGCGGAGGCCTTCCGTGAAAATGGACTCCGGGTAGAGAGCACTTGACATGACGTTGCTCAGGACGCAGGCGAACATAAGGGGAAGAATCAGGTTGTAGTCCCGGGTGATTTCGAAAAGGATTAGGATAGCGGTCAGAGGGGCTCTGGCTGTTCCTGCAAAAACGGCTCCCATACCCACAAGGGCATAAGCTCCTGACCCGGCCAGGATTCCGGGGAAGAGCAGGTTTACGACGGTCCCGAACGCTCCTCCGAACATCGCCCCTATAAAGAGAGAGGGGACAATCGTGCCTCCGGAACCACCCGAGCCAAGGGAGAGAGAAAAGGCAAGGATTTTCAGGACAAGAAGGATAAGCAGGAACTTAAATGCAAACTGGGCTTCAAGAACTGCCGTGATTACCGGGTAGCCGAGCCCGAAGATCTCAGGGTAAAAAAAACCTATAATCCCTACCCCGAGCCCTCCGAGAGCGGGTTTGAGGATCGGGTGCAGGGGGATTTTTTCAAAGCTGCTTTTGGTCAGATAAAGGGCCCATATAAGGACGGTAGAGAGAACTCCAGAAAGCAGACCGAGGATGAGGTATAAAAAGAGTTCATGGTAGGGGCTTACAAGTTCATGGTAGGCGACCTGGAAGGGCTTGATCCCGAAGACCGTGCTTGATACAAGGGTTGCAAAGACCGAGGATATAACAATTGGAATAAAGGTCTTGGTCTCGAGTTCCCCGTAGATGACTTCAACGACAAAAACAACCCCTGCAAGAGGGGCGTTGAAAGCGGCTGCGATCCCACCGGAAGCCCCGCAGCCGAGCAGGATCCTGAGCTGCCTCTCCGAACTTTTGAGGGCCCTCCCGACAAAAGAACCGATTCCCGCTCCGGCAAGCACGCCGGGGGCTTCCTTTCCAAGCGAACCCCCTGACCCGATTGTGATTATTGAAGTGAATACTTCCAGAAAAGCATAGAGGGGTCGGATCCTTGCCCCGCGGAGGGTTACGTTTTCTATAAGGCCCTCTACTCCGTAGTGCTGTTTTTGTAAATAATGTGCAATTATCCCCACAAGAAGCCCACCCAGGGCGGGCATGAGAATGATAGAATATGGAAAAAGAAGAGACGATTGAGAAAAAAACAGAGAGGGAAAAGACGTTTCCTCCCCGGCCTGCATCCCAAAAAAGATGTTGCTGTATCGGAGAGAACGATCATATACCCCAATAACAAGTCCCGTAAGGATACCTATGACTACAGCAATCGAATTTACCCTGGCGGATTCAGTGTCGAACCGCCTGGCCAGGTAATCCGTAATGCTATTTAACCAGGGTTTAGACTCTGAAAGCTCCTCCAAATGTGTGTGCCTCTTTAAGGTTATTTTTCTGCGGAATTAGACCCAATGAGATATATATCTGAAAGAATCATACAGGAAAAGAATGGGACATGCAGCTTTCTGAATACTCTAGTTTTCCTGAATACTCTGATTTTTTTGAATAATCCGGGAACATTTTCCCGGCTTATGGATTTCGCACAGTTATTTAAAAGTATCTATTTAAGATAATACTCAATTGTATTCAATTTTTAAAAAAATAAAAGTTAGTCCAAAAAATTATTTATTTGGACCGTTTTTAAAGAACTGTTTTGGATTCAGTTATTATTTTACATGAAAGTGCAATATGTACTTTCATTTTTTGTGCCTGTTCGCAGAATATCATGTTTGTTTTTGAAACAGTCTCAGGACGTCACATACTTTTTCAACGGTATCCCGGACAGTCTTCATTCCAACATTGTCCTCTTCTGCAGGGTTCCAGGTAATGCCTCCGAAATGAGCCCCGTCTCCCACTATTATCATGGAATGGATGTGCATCCAGTCCTGAACCGACTGAATCGTTTTTTCCTGGCCTCCGTTTCTTGAGCCCCCCACGGAAAGAGCTGCTCCGACTTTGTTTTCAAGGGCAAAGTCCTTCCGGCGCAGGAGAACACTGCGGTCGAAAAGGGCTTTAAGCTGGGCCGGGTAATTTCCCATGTATACGGGAGTGGCCACGATGATACCATCGGCTTCTTCCAGTTTCTCGTAAACCGTATTCATGTCGTCCTCAAGAATGCAGGAACCCGTTTCCCGGCAGGCTCCGCAGGCTTTACAGGGAGACACTTCCAGAGAGGAAAGTAAGACAGAGTCGGTTTCAAAACCCCGCTTCTCCGCAATCTTCAGAACCGTTTTGACCATCTGTTCACAGTTTCCGTTCTTTTTCGGACTTCCCGAAATCGCTAAAATTTTCATGATTGTCTTTCCGGAATTGTTTTATACTAATTTATCATTTATTTTCGGCAATAACCCCCGGAATTTTTCCAAATTGTGTATATTTACCCGGGGAATTCGATTCATTTATCATAAATATTCAGTAGAAATATTCTAATAGATACATATACATCAATAGAGGTATATATATACAATATTTTTATATATTTACCTATGCTTTTTACGTAAATTTATATATCAAGAACATTCTAACATCTAATTACTTATAGATATGTAGGAGGTTGGCTTATTGGCTAAATTCTTAGACAAGATCAGTGAAAGGGCACAAAAGCTCAACAAAACAATCGTCCTCCCCGAAACGGACGATATCAGAACTCTTCAGGCCGCCGCAAAGGCAACAGAACGCGGTATCGCCAAGATCATCCTCATAGGCAAAGAAGCCGAAATCAAGGAACTGGCAGGTGACCTGGACCTTTCAGGAGCAACAATCATAGACCCCGAAACATACGAGAAGAAAGACGAATATGTGAATGCTTTCTATGAATTAAGAAAGCATAAGGGTATCTCAATGGAGAATGCGGCAGAAGTCATGAAAGACTACCTTTACTTTGGCGTTATGATGGTCAAGCAGGACGATGCCGATGGACTCGTAGCCGGAGCAGTCCACTCCTCCTCAGACACCCTCAGGCCGGCACTCCAGATCATCAAGACCGCCCCTGATGCCGCAATTGCATCCGCTTTCTTCATCATTTCGGTGCCTGACTGTGAATACGGATCCGATGGAACATTCCTTTATGCTGATTCCGGTATGGTCGAAATGCCAAGTGTAGAAGACCTGGCAAACATTGCAATCATTTCTGCAGATACCTTCAAGCTGCTGGTCCAGGATGAACCAAAGGTTGCCATGCTCTCTTACTCCACATACGGGAGTGCAAAGAGTCCGCTGACCGAAAAGACAATCGCTGCAACAAAGCTTGCAAAGGAACTTGCACCTGACCTCCTTGTAGACGGAGAACTCCAGGTAGACGCCGCGATTGTTCCTTCCGTAGGAGCAAAAAAATGTCCTGGAAGCCCCGTTGCAGGCAAGGCCAACGTCTTTATTTTCCCGGATCTCAACTGCGGAAACATTGCATACAAAATATCCCAGAGGCTTGCCAAGGCTGAAGCGTATGGCCCTATCACCCAGGGGCTTGCAAAGCCGATTAACGACCTGTCAAGAGGTTGCAGTGACGAGGATATTGTCGGAGCTGTTGCCATCAGTTGTGTCCAGGCAGCTGCAAAGGAGCAGTAAGCCTCATTCATATTTTTATTTTTAATAACAGGAGCTAAAAATAAGCTGATTAAAGGAAAAACGGCGGGTTAAGCCCGGAGGGTATATTCCGGAATTATTAAAACTCTGAATGGGTAAAACCCGGAATCTTGGATTGAACAGAAGTCGGCTACCCCTGAGCTAAAGCCTCCGGGGTTTTTTGCTGCGTTCTTATATAAAAAAAGATTGACGGGAGTTTTAGATGAAAGTATTGGTAATAAACGCCGGAAGTTCGTCTCTTAAATATCAGTTAATTGATATGACGGACGAATCAGCTCTTGCAGTAGGTCTCTGTGAGAGAATCGGAATCGACAACTCATTCATAACTCAGAAAAGGTCTGACGGCAAGAAATACGAGCTGCATACCGACCTGCCAAACCACAAAATCGCTCTTGAGGAAGTTATCAAGGCCCTTACTGACTCTGAATTCGGAGTCATCAGTGCCATGTCCGAGATAAATGCTGTCGGGCACAGAGTCGTACACGGGGGGGAAAACTTCACCTCATCGGTTATAATTGACGAAAGTGTTGAGGCAGCCATTGAAAGCTGTTTTGACCTTGCACCCCTGCACAACCCGCCAAACCTTACGGGAATAAAGGCCTGTGCGGAAATCATGCCGGATGTCCCGATGGTGGCAGTCTTTGATACCGCCTTCCACCAGACGATGCCCGCGTATGCATACATGTACGCTCTTCCCTATGAATGCTATGAGAAGTATGGGGTCAGGAAGTACGGTTTCCACGGCACGTCTCACAGGTATGTGGCCATGAGAGCTGCTGCCATGCTCGGAAAGCCCGAAGAGGAAACCAAAGTCATCACCTGCCACCTCGGAAACGGCTCAAGCATTGCCGCAATAAACGGAGGCAAATCCGTAGAGACCAGCATGGGGTTCACCCCGCTTGAAGGGCTTGCAATGGGCACCAGGTGCGGGTCCATTGATCCGGCTGTCGTTCCTTTCCTGATGGAGAAGGAAGGCCTGACAGCAAGGGAAATTGACACCCTGATGAACAAGAAGTCCGGAGTACTCGGTTTATCCGGCCTTAGCAATGACTTCAGGGACCTTGATGAGGCCGCGTCCAATGGGAATGAAAGGGCCGAACTCGCCCTTCAGCTCTTCGCCTACAAGGTCAAAAAGTTCATAGGAGAATACTCTGCCGTCCTCAACGGAGTCGACGCCGTGGTCTTTACCGCCGGGATCGGAGAGAACAGCGCAACCATCAGGCAGCGCATCCTTGCCGACCTCGAAAATGTGGGTATAAAAATCGACGAAGAAAAGAACAAGATAAGGGGCGAAGAAATCGATATCAGCGTAGAAGATGCCTCTGTAAGGGTTCTCGTGATCCCGACAAACGAAGAACTTGCAATCGCAAGGGAAACAAAGGGACTGGTAGGCTAATTTTCGAATTTTATTAGAAGGTTAAGGAGCCCCCTTTAACCTTCAAAATTATTTTAATAGGGAAATGCAGTGTATACTTTCATTTTTTGTACCTGCAATTCTAAGAATATCATGGGCGTTTTTTCAGTTAAGCTGTTTTTAATCAGTTAATAGATCCCGCATTCCGAAATATGAGTTTTCGGCAAGGCCCGGATATTTCTGGGCAATAGGTTTCGCATCCTGAAATATGAGCTTTCGACAATTTCCATGCTGCCTTCAAGTTCCATCACCTCGAACCCGAAATCATGGGCGAACTTCTCGACATTTGTGTCAAAATCGGGTTCGTATGAAAGCCCCGTCCTTATTTTCGCAACCCTCCTGTAGCCAAGTTCCTTCAGATAAGAGGAGGTAAACTCAAAGTTTTTGAATTCCTTCTCTGTTTCTCCGAACACACCCTCCCAGTTTGCGGCCCACATTGGTGTGAAAAAAAAGGTGTGTCTATAGTTTTTAAGGAGCTTGCGGTACCGGGAGTTTCCGCCAAGGGCAACCGCCACGCAATCGTCGAGGGGAGATGTTGAATTATCTTTATTTACCTCCTGTAAAAAACATACCGGACATTTCTCAGATCCGAAGTAATTCTTCTCAAAATTAATGGAATGTCCACAGAGTCCGTAAAAAAGAAGAACCCCATCAACAAGCCGGGACATAAGGCCCACACTGGTGCAGGTTGCCTTTTTGAGACGGACCGGATTTATGTGCAACCCCATACTCTGGAGCTGAATAACCACATTGAATCCCCTGCTTTTTTCCAGTTCAGAGCGAATTTCATAGAAGGGAAGGACCCTCGGGGCAAGTTTCACAGCTTCAAGCTTTTTTTGTATGCCTGTGTTTTCTTCGTTTTCAACAATGAAGATTTTCTCTATAGCAGAGTCGTTGACGAGGATATGTACGATTTCATCTTCAAATATCCTGCAGCCCACTATGCCCAATGCTGTCATATTTAAAAGCTGGATTTTGAACTATTAAAGAATATCCTGAACAATTGAACTAACAATCCTTAGTCTAAACCAAAATTATTAATACAATATTTCAGGAGAAAAATGATATTTTGTAGATGTTCTCAAAAAAGAACATGTTTTAAATTAAATTATCGTTTATTACATGTTTTAAATTAAATTATCGTTTATTACTGTTTTAAATTATCGTTTATTATTTCTTCAGACAGGAGAGGGGCCATCTCCACCCTCGATATCCGAAGGCTGGGAGGGAGGACAGTTCATCCTGATTCCAGATCATTTTCATAATTTTCAGGATTTATTTTATTAAGAATCCGGCCCTTTTCTCACTATGCAAAAACGATTAAGAATACAATCCAATAATCAGCCCTTCATCGGGCCTGACAAAATGTATATCGAGGGACAGGGGCATGAAACTTCATTCTGACAGCAAACCGGCGGGGGTACAAAAAACTTCTCCGGAAACAAAAAAGGAAGGATTTGAGGTCAACAGGACAGCAGTATCAAGAATCTTCGAAGCCTCAAAAGCGAAAGGCAGGTACACCCTGGGTCTCGAATCCTTTGACGTCCTGAAAGCTTACGGCATCCCGACGGTTGGGACCGCTGTCACAGAAACCCTTGATGAAACCCTCGGGGCCGCCGGGAAAATCGGTTATCCGCTTGTGATGAAGATCGTTTCTCCGGAAATCTCTCACAAGTCCGATGTGGGAGGGATCAAACTCGACCTGAAAAACGCCGATGAAGTGAAAAAGGCCTACAGGGAAATGATGCTAAATATCCCAAAAAAACGGCCTGAAGCAGCCCTTGAAGGCGTACAGCTCCAGCAGATGCTCGCCGCCGGAAAAGAGGTTATCATCGGGATGATCCGGGACCCGACTTTCGGCCCCATGCTGATGTTCGGCCTCGGAGGAGTCTATGTTGAGATACTGAAGGATGTAAGCTTTGCCATCACCCCTATAAGCGAAACCGAAGCCAGGGACATGATAAACGAAATTAAGGCCTTCCCGCTACTCGCCGGGGCCCGGGGAACCAGGCCTGCCGATATTGACGCCCTTGTGGACACCATCATCAGGGTTTCCCGGCTTGTCTGCGATTTTCCGGAGATATCCGAGTTTGAGATTAACCCGATGATGGTCTTTGAGGAAGGTAAAGGGGCGCTTGCCGTTGATATGAGGCTGATTTTGAAAAAAGAATGAAAGCCGGAAAAGATTTGCGACCGCCTTTTAATTTGCTGCCTCAAATTTTTATTCCGATCGGCCAGTTTATCCCTGTTTGTATTTTTCACTTCAGTCTACGGGTACTCAGTCAACAAGTTCAATAGCATCCACAGGGCATTCGTCAACGCACTGCTCGCATTCCGTGCAGTCCTCTGGCCTGACCACGACCGCCTTTTTAACTTCATCTTTTTCTTTGACTTCAAAAACGTCGGCAGGACAGACTTCATAACAGGCAAGTGCGCCAGTGCATTTCTCATAATCTATTACAGGATGCATTCTCTATTCCCCCAATTTGCTTTAACCTGATCAATCCACAAGTTCAATGGCTTCCGTCGGGCATTCGTCTACGCACTGCTCGCATTCCGAACAGTCCTCAGGCCTGACCACGACCGCCTTTTTAACTCCATCTTTTTCTTTTACCTCGAAAACATCGGCAGGACAGATTTCATAACAGGCAAGTGAACCTACACATTTGTCATAATCTATTACAGGATGCATTCTCTATTCCCCCAATTTGCTTTAACCTGATCAATCCACAAGTTCAATGGCTTCCGTCGGGCAGGCGTCCACGCACTGCTCGCATTCGATACAATCGTCGGCCCGGGATACGACTGCTTTTTTTCCCCCTTCCTTTTCTTCGGTATCGAAAACATCTGCAGGGCAGACCTCATAACAGGCAAGTGAACCCACACACTTATCGTAATCCAGTACAGGATACATTTTTTCCCCCTGTCCATATTGTTATTATCCATTATATTCTTATCTGAAAGTTCGGAAATATAGTAAAATAATGAGGATATTTCGAATAATTTATTCGATTTTTATGGCCACGGCTTTTAAGGCCTCCCTTTAGGGGACGGTCACAATGAGCTTGCCGTTAAAGTATTTGGCAACCGCTTTTTCCGGGATCACAGGACAGCAAAACGCATAAGTCCCAACATACTCGACATCGTCGCCTTTTTTTGCATTTATGAAAAAGCCATCTTCAACCATCTTGAACTCGATGTCTTCCTTCTTTACCCCCGGGTAAATCGACTTCGATATCCAGGCTCTCCTCGCCCGAGCAGGAAAATACATCAGGAGAAATTTTAACCATTGCCATTTAAACCCCCGTTTAGAATAGGCAAAATTAAGCTAAGTGAACTACCGCTCGGCTAAAGACCGACCGGCTTCCTGCTTCATACCCCGGAGCAAACTCCACGAGTCCACAGGCTCTTCCCGCCTTCCCGGCGGTGTATCTTTAAATAGTTCTCTTTCGCTTGGTTATTTTCCAGTTACACTGGAAATCCCACAAATTTCCAATTTGTGCGATCGCAAAAGTGAGTAAGATTAAAATGCATTATTAATATTAATATTTTGGTATTAAACCTTATATTGAAAAGTGGACGCTTATATCCCCTGAGTCTTTAGCTCAGGGGCAGTTCACTTCATGAAATATTTCAAGAGATTCCTTTTTAACTGGATGCAGCCCATGATTATTTTTTCGAAGCTTTCTTCTATTTTGGAAATTTTTCATTTGAGGAATACCAGACCCTTCCTCACTCCCATAACCCCCGATTCTGATCGATCATTTCTTTCTGAACCTCTTCCCTTAAACGGGTATAAATCAGGGCCGCCGGATGATAGAGTTTCAGCACAATCCTCCCGTCAAAGTTTTCGGGGATTCCCCATTCCAGTTTCCGGCCGGGACAAAAAGCCCTCTCTGCCGTATTTCCGAGGAGAATTATTACTTTGGGATCAAGGAGCTCGATCTGGGCCAGCAGGAAGGGTTTACAGCTCTCCAGTTCGGGCTTTGTCGGGTTCCGGTTCCCGGGCGGTCTGCACTTGAGGGTGTTGATTACCGCCCAGTCCTCAGCCGAAAGAGCCATGTATTCCAGCATTTTGTCAAGCTCTTTTCCGGCCCGGCCGCAGAAAGGGATTCCTTTTTCATCCTCGGTTTTCCCGGGAGCTTCCCCCACAAAGAGGACTTTCGGAGCTGTCGAGCCTTTTCCAATGACCTTATTGGTCACGGTTTCATGGAGGGGGCATTTTTTGCAGGCGAGAATAGCTTTTTCAATTCCCGAAAAACCGCATTTTACAGGGTCATTGGTCAATTTCAGGGCCTCTGCGTTCTTACAGGTATTCTTATCATCAGGATTTTTTTCAATGGTTGCCATGGTTATCCTGTCATTTTAATTTTCCTTAATGTATATAATATATGAAGGGAGAGAGGAAGTGTCGCAAAAACTTATTTATGGCAATAATCCTATGAAAAAGGAAAATCATTAATATTCATTTGAGAATTCATTAGTATTATGCTCAAACTTCACTCAAATTTATTCAATAATACATAATAAACTTTAGTTGCAAGCGGTGCTGAGGGACACATGACTTCCAGAGACTTTCTTACTATCGATGACTTTGATGTAGATGGCAAGACAATTTTAGTGCGGGTAGACCTGAACTCTCCAATGGATCCTGAAGGCAATATCCTGGATGATATGCGTATAAGGAGCCATGTTGCCACATTAAAAGACCTGGAGAATGCCAAAGTAGTGCTGCTCGCCCACCAGAGCAGACCGGGAAAACATGACTTTACCGTCATGAAGCCCCATGCCAGACTCATGTCCAAACATCTCGGCCGGGAGGTCCGTTATGTGGACGACATCTTCGGGACTTACGCAAAGATCCAGATTGCTTCCATGGAAGACGGAGATGTTATCATGCTCGAAAACGTCAGGTTCTACTCAGAAGAGACTTTGCAGAGGTCGGCAGCCGAACACGCCGAGAGCTATATGGTGCAAAAACTGGCTCCTTTTATTGACATCTTCCTGAACGACGCCTTTGCGGTGGCGCACAGGGCTCACCTGTCGGTCCTCGGCTTTACCGAGGTCCTCCCGACGGGAGCCGGCCGAATTATGGAAAAGGAGATTACTTCCCTTAACCGGGGGATCAAAGGCGGAGAGAGGCCCTGTATCTTCGTGTTAGGCGGAGCCAAGGTGGATGACTCCCTCAAAGTTGCGGAAAATGTGCTTGCGAGCGGAGGGGCTGATCGGGTGCTCCTGACAGGCGTCGTTGCCAACGTGGTGCTTGCGGCAAGCGGAGTGAATATAGGCAAGGTCAACCTCGACTTCATCAGAGCCCAGGGCTACGAAGCCCAGATCGAAAAGGCAAAGGGAATGCTTGAAAAATTTAAGGATAGAATAGGAATCCCCAAAGACGTTGCCCTGAACGACGGGGGCAAACGGGTCGAGGTCCCGGTTTCGGACCTTCCTTCGGACTCCGCCCCGATCAACGATATAGGGCTCGAAACCATTGTGGAATTCACCAGGGAAATCGAAGAGGCCAAGACTGTTGTCCTGAACGGGCCGGCAGGGGTCTCTGAAATCGTGGACTTTTCCCTTGGCACCCACGAGATAATCAAGGCCGCGGTCAAATCCGAGTTTTCCATCATAGGTGGAGGGCACATCTCGGCGGAAGTCGTACACCTCGGACTCGAACACCGCTTTTCTCACATCAGCACCGGCGGAGGGGCCTGCATTGACTACCTTGCGGGAGAAATGCTGCCCGGAGTCGAGTCCCTGAGGACCGCTGCGGCCCGGTACAGGGAAGCTAAGGATTTGTGAACATTTAAGAGATTAGCAAAGAAGAGGTGTTACCGGGATGCTTAAGGAATCTGAAGGAAAGGCCGCGGTAAAGCTTGCGAGGGCCACCATAGAATCATATTTGACAGACGCAGAACATTTCGAACCCCCTGAAGAGGAATTTGACATTTCTCCCGTTTTCAGGGAGAAACGGGGAGTCTTCGTAACCCTTACAAAACAGGGACTTTTGAGAGGCTGTATCGGCCACCCCTATCCCGATTCCCTGCTCGAGGAAGCGATCATCGATTCCGCAATCTCCGCAGCCTGTCGGGATCCCCGCTTTCCCCCGGTGCAGCCCTCCGAGCTGCAGGACATTATTATTGAGGTAACAGTCCTTACCCTGCCCGAAAAAATCGAGGTCCCGGCCGAAAAACTCCCGGAACACGTGGAGATCGGACGGCACGGGCTTATCGTTAAACAGGGCTACTTCCAGGGCCTGCTCCTCCCGCAGGTTGCCCCGGAAAACGATTTCGATGCCTTTGATTTCCTCAACCACACCTGCATGAAGGCAGGCCTTTCTCCGGACGCCTGGCTTACAGGAGCCGAAGTCTACCGCTTTGAGGGGCAGATCTTCAAGGAAAAGGAAGCAGGTGGAGAAGTCTTCGAGGAAAAACTCAAATAACTATTTTTATTCTATGAATTAACTATATTTATTCTATGAATTTTTCATAAGTTTTTTATTATCTAATATATTAGTTATTATTCTATGAATTTTTCATAAATTTTTTATTATCTAAGAGCCACTTCCCGGATCTCCTAGAAGGCCTGTGTCCGAGGTCATCGTCTGAACATTACCCGGTTCAGCTGACGTGCTGAGTAATTGAATAGGAATTATTCGCAAGCAAGATCCACTAAAATAGGGATCGAAACAAAATACAATTACAAACAAAAGAAAGTAAAAACGCTTTCTGACAATAAAGCGTTTTTATTTTGCATTGTCAATGCTTAATCGATTTATGAACTTATTCAGTAGTCAATCCGTCGAATTCCGCTTCATTGGCTTCGGCTTCTTCCTTTGTGGCGCGCACGATTCCGTCCTTATGATGTGCCGGTGAATAAATCGTATAGAGTTTCAGGTCCTCTGTTTTCGAAGTGTTAATGATATTGTGCTGTGCGCCGGCAGGCACTACCACTGCAACTCCGTCCCTGAGTTCATATTCGTTGCCATCAATTATACACTTACCCTGCCCTTCCTCAAAACGGAAAAACTGGTCGTTTTCCTCATGCACTTCCATTCCGATGTCTTCCCCGGGCTTGAGACTCATAAGTACCAGTTGGCTGTGCTTTGAGGTGTAAAGTACCTTGCGGAAATTGTTGTTTTCCAGAGTGGCTTCTTCTATATTGATAGAAAATCCTTTCATATGCTATTAATTAATGATTAATCGTATATAGGATTATTTGCAAGCA
>JAQVBP010000229.1 GCA_028690255.1 Methanosarcinaceae archaeon | reverse complement strand
CTAGTACTGCGATTCCAAATCATTTCCATAACTATGGACTTTGAAATCGGCTTATAGATCAGCGAGTTTCCCATTAAAGAACCACGGATGGACACGGATAAACACGGATAAACACGGATAAACACGGATAAACACGGATTTACGTCATCCGTGTCCATCAGTGTTTATCCGTGGTTTTATTCTCTTATTTTGGAATTTATATGCTAGAGCTGGAGGCGGAGCCCGGGTTTACCTCTCCTCAGCAATCAATCCTGCCCGTCCGGAATGAACATATCTCTCCTGCCACCGCTGATAAAATCCCCATTTCCTACCAAAATGGCGGCTTAAAAGAGTGCATCCGTTTTGTGACTCCTGAAAAACCCGGCCGCCGAAGAGGCCTGGCGTTTCAGGAAGGGTGTGAAACGAATGCATACTTTTAACCACTGTTTTATGTGCAAAAACCGCATCATTAAGAATGGTTTGGGTGGAAAATATACCTGCCGAAAACAGGACCTCAAATATTTTCCCGATTCTTAAGCGAAACTCGGAAACTTAAGAGCTAAAGCCTTATTCAGTCAAAGATTCGTCTATTTACAAACAATCCCGAAATTACCAGGCCTACCCCTGCAAGCAACGCATTAAAACCGGGTAATATGCCAGGCTTTTCTTCATCACTCCTGTTTTCTGCAGCTTTGACTTCTTCGCCGGTACTCCTGGTTAGGACATCATTTGGAGGTGGAGTAATGTTCAGATTCTCGCTTACCCTGATTTTTTCCCCCGTAATTGCAAAGGGCGAAAAGCTCGGGGTTTCGGCTTCGAAGAAGAGGTATTCGTCATCTTCACCTGCTTTTTTAGTGGGGAGAGGGACCCATTCATTCCCAGCATAATGGTTCAGAGTAATCGAGTTAAGGTCGATATTGTTCTCATTGATCCAGGCCTTGCTTACCCTGAAGAAAACTACTGCATTCCCTATATTTTCCTGAGCTGCCATGCCATCGGTTCCGACCCAGATATTCAGGAAATTATAAATTTCCCCTTCAGGAGAAGTCGGGGTAAGGGCGGATCTGGCATTCAACACCTCAACGAGAGTTGTGATTTTTCCAAAACTTTTTTTGGCATCAAATTCCACATACCCCACACAGCCGGTGTTCTGAGTAAAAGAAAATCTAACACGTTTTCCGCTCATAACAGACTGTTGGGAAAGTTCCGAGCATTTTACATTGCCTGCAGGTTCCGGAGATCCTCCTCCTCCACTCTTGCCGGAAGAACCTTTTGAAGGGGGTTCCTCAGGAGAAACCGGGGAAGATAAAAAGATATTTGCATGAATTATTAGGCCGGTATTCACAGTTCCTCCCGTAACGCCACTGACTTTGATATTGCAGTGCACATCAGCTTTGGCAGAAGCCGGAACACTTACTTTCACTTTAACTTCTTTACTTTCGCCAGCGTTCAGATTAAAAGAATCGGGAGTAAATTCAAACCAGTCAGAATACTTACCATCATCCATAAAAACAATACATCTTATACTTTCATTTCCCGGATTTGTCACATCAAACGCTTTTTCTTCCGAACTTCCCGGAGCAACATTGAAGTCTATCTTTGAAATTGTTCCTATGGCTCCTGCAGCCTGCACTGAGCTTAAAAGTGCCAGAATAAGTAACACAATTTTCAATTTCATTGGAAACCCTCTTTATTTTGAATACCTAATTATATAGGAAATTCGTATATATTCTTACTTATTTCTTCATTAGTATGAAACAGGTTTCGATCCAATGAACCGGAGCCAGGGATCATACAAAATTGAAAAGGGTTTCAAATTCGTTATTATCCTCATCCGATTCGATTATATGCTTACGCTCGTCCACCTTTACGCTGAGAGTATGTTCCCCTCTCAAGGCCTCGACTCTTATTTTTTCCTCAATTGAGGTCTGACCTGCCAGTTCCCGGATATTCAGAACCGTTGCGCATTCCCCGTCAAGATAAAGCTCTGCGTCAAAGTTCCGGGCTGTAGCTTCCCCGTTATTCTCAATTATTACCGGAATCATGAAGGCAGATGTTTCCTCTGCGGGCTTTTGTTCAACACATCCGCTAAAACTTACCAAAATTAAAACCAGAATCAGAAGTAGGGAAAGGGGTTTTTTTCTCCTGAATCCAAACAGAGTCAGGAGAGGGAGGAAAAGAAGCGAGGCCGCAGCAGAGTCTTTTTCCGTTTCGATTTTCACAGGGTCCCCGAGAGAGACCGAGAGGTCGGGCTTTGTCCTGACCCTGGCCGGAAATTTGCAGGCGTTGTTTTCCTCATTTAATTCTTTTATTTTCTTATCGGGGTCCACTGAGAGCTCAAACAGATGCTCCCCCTTTATTCCGGACCAGGAAAAAGTTGACCTGTATAAGCCTGAGGGCCCGATAATCACAGGCGAAGTCGAAACCTCACTTCCGTCCACCCGGAAACTCACCGTGCAAGTTTCGTCACAGACACCCCCGGGGTTATTTATCACAAAGGGGATTTCCACATTTATTCCCTCAACCAGTTCTTCTTCATCGACTTCAATTTCCGGATACAGGTCGGGAAGTGCAGGGGAACTTTCCTTAGAACCAAGGACCAGGACTGCCATTACAGGGTGCAGATAGTCTTCCCCTTCCTGGTCATCGACTTCTCCGTCCCCGTTCAGGTCCAAACCTCTAATAAAAGTTACAGAATTGTTGAGGGGCTGTGCATACCCAAGCACATCAAAACACTCGATATCAAAATAGCTGGAGGGAAAACCCTCGCCTCCGGACGCGTCATAGCTTACTTCATTGGCTATATCCCTTAATTTAATCCCATTGACCTCGGAAAGGTACGAAGGCTGAACTCCAAGCATTTCCCCGTTGAATTCAAGATAATTAGGCAGGCCTTTTGACCCTGTAAGATATACAGTATAAAATTTAGCAGATTCAATCTCGGCAAAATTTCCCACGTTAAAAAGGATGTTTTCATGGTCGTTGACATAAGCCAGACTCCCGCTCCAGCCCTTCCCATGCAGGTTTACATTTCCGCTTTTAATCTGATAAGAACTCATAGGCGCTGTCGGGTCCTCGCAAGCCGCGACAAGTACAGCTCCATAGACCCTGCCGTCCAGTTTATTTCCGGGTTCTCCTCTACTTGTCAGAACTTCAACCGTATTTTCCCCGTTTGTCGTAAGGTTGCTTACTTCGTAAACAACCCAATAAACTCCATGGCCTGTACAGTACACATTTTCAGATTCATCATTTACCCCGGCAAGAGGCAATTGTTCAAGCCTGTTCCC
>JAQVBP010000069.1 GCA_028690255.1 Methanosarcinaceae archaeon | reverse complement strand
AGGCAAACGAAGAGCTGCTGGAGGCTGAAGAACTTACGGGAGCCGAGGCTGAAGAACTTTTTGAAGAAGCCGTCGGACTTTTGCGGGCGGCAATGGAATTTAAGGATATACTTGAAAAAGGGCCCGGAAAAAAGGAAGAGGACCTCAAAAAACTTCTGGAAACGCAGAAGGTGGTCGACGAGAAACGCTGGCAGCAGTTTATCAAAAGTATAAAATGATATGTTTGCTTCTCTTTATCCTTCATAACTCATTCTATTTTTTGATTGTGCTGGCAAGTTCTTCCGGTTCTTTGGTGTAGAACGTCAGCACCATTTTTGAGCCTGTGACGACTTTGAGGGCCTGCTGATAAGACGTCAGGAGTTCGACGTTGTAATAAAGCACAAAAAGAAACGCGATTCCCCATAGCTGCAGCAGAAGGAGACTGAGTTTTGCGGGGACCGGAGCCGGGCCATCCAGGTTCTGTAAAGTCCTTGTTACCTTTTCGACTGCCAGGAGCGGCACAACAGCCAGGTAAAGTAAGCGTATCAGCCAGCGAAGGGAACGGTTTTCATTCTTTATTATTGAGGTCTGCACAATGTCTTCTCTTCGTATTTCCAGTGGCCTGAACAGTGGCCTGAGAATTGAGATCTTTTCTGAAGTTAATTCCACGGAAGTACGATGATAAAGGATCAGGACAAGAAGGCCCAGGTACGGAATAAGGCTGGCGAATATGTTGAGAAAGGAGTCTGCAGGACTGTATATGTCCAGAAGGAAAGAGGCTATTAAGGCCGGGAAAATGATTTTTATAATTCCCTCGCTCCTGGAATGCCTGACATACATTTTTAGTGTCCTGCTTTCCAGCAGGCCTGTGGTGGATGCTCCTTGCCGGAAGCTTTCGGTTTCCAGTCCCAAGCTCCGTAAGCCATCGCCCCTCCTCTCTTCCCCGAAGGATTTTTTCATCGGGCACCAGCTCATTAATTTTCTAAAGTATTTGATATAAATCATTTCATACGCCTTTACAAATGCTTTTCAATAGATGATTTAAGCTCTGCGGCCGAGGCCTCGTCTGTGATGATCGAATAATAAGAGGACCACTCATACCATTTTTTCCGCCTGGTTTTGATATAGAGTTGCGTATTCAGGTCATGGTATCGGGTTTTTTGATTTCTTTCCCAGAACAGGGTGAGGGGGAGAATGGAAATAGTCAGCACAAATAAGCGCACGAGAAACCGGTCTTCCCCTTCCAGCACCATACAGGCAGCGATGCAAAGGACGGCGATTCCTCCCAGTATGAAGAGGAGCAGAGAGCTTTTCTTTGAACGTTTTTCGAGTTTGTGTTCTACAATGGATTCAATCTCTCTGTAAGGTAATTTAAACTCCCTCATCCTGAAGGACTGCATATTCACCCCTCTACTGTCAAGCTGAATCTCCGCGCTTAAACTCTTGATGGAAAACCAGTAATATATTGCATTGAGCAGGATAAGGCCTGCCAGAAAGCGGGGCAGATCTTCGGTCCTCGGGAGCAGGTTGAAGCCGGCTGCAAAGAAGAGGCAAAAGAGGGCGGAATTTGCGGGATAGGTCACGTTTGAGGTCCGGAAATCCGGCCAGGCCCCTGATTCCCTCTTTTTTCCGGAAACTGCGGGCTGGTTTGCAAAGCAGAATGTTTGCTCATTTTTCGCATCTATTTTCCTGCAGGCCGGACACCAGCCCATCAATCTTTTGATCTGCTCAAAGGCAAGAACTTTCGCAGACATTTATCATTTCTCCCTGATCAAATACGAGGTCTTCCACTTCCCGCATCTCCTGTTGATATAGATTTTTTTATGGTTTTTATATTCCCAGTAAATTATCTGGAAATAGCTCAACCACATTGATGCAACAGCCCCTGCTCCAAAGGAAAATAGCAATGGCATGTTAAGAAAACGGTCGGTATAAGCAAGAAAGATTATAATGGGAATTATGACCGTAAGAATCCAGGTAAATTTTTGCTTATCGGAATAATCGACCACGGGATTTTTTTCAAGGGTATCATATCTCTGCATCTGTTTCTTCCACTTAGAAATACAGATTGCGAGGCAAATAATCAGTCCGGTAAGGAAAGCTCCCGTATTTACTCCAATCCGGGCCAGCAGCAGGCCGTATGCAAGGGAAAATCCCGTGTCAACCAGAAGGTTATAGGTGCGAAGCCTGGAAAATTTGCTCAAAGCTGTCGGAAGGATTCGGGCTTTCTCACTTCCAGACTGGTCATGTGCTTCAAAATTCTCCCGGGCAATTCGGTACCCGGAGTCAGGGACTTTTGCACAGGGACACCAGCCCACCAGTTTCCTGATACTCTTTGTGAATACATTCATGGTCTATTTTTCCCCATTAATTGTTTATTAATGAGCCCATTATGGTTGCTGCACTGCCAGCTATGATGACACATATCGAAGCAAAAAATGAAAAATAAAGCTGTTTCACAACCATCATTCTTCTCCTTCAGTTGTTTGCATGGTAAATTTCTTTCCGATGAAACAGGTAGATTGCCATAATGATAGCCCCGCCTAAGAATGTCACCGCTCCCCAGGATATTGGCCGCCAGGCGGCAATATTCCCCCGGAGTGTCTCCTTCTCAAAATTGCTTCCGGCGCGAATATTATGTGCATCGTAATACATGGCAGCGACACTCAGGATAATGAAGATATGGAATAACTCTCGTTGATACACGACCGGGAACAAGATTGGTGAAAACTGGAGCAAGGCAAGGAAAATCAAGAGCATGTTTTCCTGGTAGCCGGAGTGATCTTTTTCTGCAGTATAATCAGGGTCCTGAGCCGGTTCAGATCCGGGGTTCTGTGCCACACTCCATGCATTATCATATTCTGTTTTCGCATTCATACGCCGGGATGTTTTGCTGGTATCCATTTTGGGACACCACCCACTCAGTTTCCTTACATTCTCTAATAATGCATTCATCGTTTACCCTTCCCTGACCTTTCCTGCCTGACCTCAGGCCTCTTCAGTCATTTTCTTTAATTTCTTGAACAACTCATCCGCAATTTTTGTAGGGTCCTCGGAGCTCCTGAGTTTTATCTGCATCTCCTCTGCAAAGTCCCAGAGCAGTTCTATGCATTCCCTGTACCGCTCGCAGGCCCCACAGTCTCCTTCGTGTTCGTACCAGACCTGCACCCCGTGTTTGGCCGAGATAAAGATGATTGCGCTGGCTTTGAAGGGGATTGAGCGTCCGAAGAGCACTCCCTTTTTTGAATTGACCTTTTCCACTTCGATCTGGTTTGCCCGGGCCATTTCAAGCAGGGTTTCTTCAATGCGCTTATCCATGCTGAGCAGCGCTCTGGATACGGCCTGCCTGGAAACCCCGAACTGCTTGGCGATATTGATGTTCGGGAGTCCGCGTCGGTGCATTACCCAGAATTTAAACTGTTTTTCTCCTGCCGGGAGGAACATATGTAAACATCCGGAAGTTGACTATTTATACTTTCCTGTTTCCGGGTATTTTTCCCCACGGTTCACAAAAAATTCAGATCAGTTTTTTATTTCCGGCTTTTTTCCCCGGTTTTTTCTCATGATCGTTTGATGCTCTGGCCAGAAAAGGTATATACGAAGTAATTCTAACTGTTGGACAGAAGGGAATAGATCAGGAATCTTCATATTATTGGGCCTTTTTATCCTGATTATTAGCTTTATCCTGGCTTTCTGGTTTAAAATGTTGTTTGACTGCTTTAAAAGGTCTTTTTTCAAAATCGAATTAGAATGGAAAACCGTGGTAAAGAGGAGGTTTAGGATGCATGAGGAGAAAAATTTGGAAGATATACTGAAAGTCCTGCCTCTCTCCGGGGATTCCAGAAAACTCATACAGGCCCTCTCTAACGAAACTTCGATCAGGATCTTACAGCTCCTTGATTCCGGGAATATGTCCGCAAGCGAACTTGCGGAAAGGCTGAAGCTCAGGCTCAGTACCCTCCAGTACCATCTCGATGCCCTGCTTGACACCGACCTTATCCGTGTTGCGGATTTCAGGTGGAGCCAGAAAGGAAGGAAAATAAAAGTTTATGTCCGGGTCGAAAAAATGATTGTCCTGGTCCCGGGGAAAGGGGCCAAAGGCAGGGAAGCGGCTCTGACCCTGCTCAGGGACTGCCTTCTTTTGCCCTGAACCTGTCAGAAGGGTCGGCAAACGTCAGGAATAAATAAAATAGGTAGGGGGGAAATAAAACAGGTAGGGGGTAGCAATTGCAGAAAAATTCCAGCTTATTTTCGCTTATTTCTGAACTGGTAAATTTAATATTGACCTTAGTGCTGGGGCTGGCAGTTCCCTTTATTGTGGTGCAGCTCCTCAATCAGGTAGCCCTCCTCCGCTCAACTCTCTGGAATTTCTGGTTTTTCGTCCTCGAAATTGTCAGCCTTTTGCTTATGCCCGCAGTCCCGGTCCTTTATGGCTGGGTTTCCGGGAATCGGGGGAGATCGATACTTGTAGGGGGCCTTTTTAATCCCGGTGTACTCACCGGCCGAAGGCCGGTTTCCGTGTCCTTTCGTGTGTTCCGTGGTTGAAAGTCCTCTTGATAGTGATCCTGGATCGAGATATTCAAAATTCCGAATTTTAAAGCTGGGTGAGCATAAGTTCTTGCCCGGTGTAAATTTTGTATAAGTTTTTGGGGTTCGTTACAGAAATCTTGATTTTAATTTTTCCCTTCGAATTACATTAGTCTAATTTTCACAATATTTACCGGGCTCAAGATAAATTTATACACTGTACTATAATTTCAAAAACGTATGCAAGCAAGTGTTTCCAACTATAATTGGAAAATCGTTTCCAATAAAGGGCTACTCTTTTTTTGAAATTCTTGTCAAAAATCTATATATTGATGCCAGCCAAAGAGGAAACTGCCCTATAGGCGGGCCCTGTCAGTCTCCTCAGACCTAAGGTCTGTAGACCGGGTAATTGAAAAAAATGACGTAAGATAGAACACTTTAAGAGATGAAGCACATGCAAAGAACTTTAAAATACGTACGAAACGGAAGGGGGCCAAAACCCGGAATTTTTGCTTGCTTCCTGCTGGCCCTCGGCTGCTTTCTGCTGGTATCAGCAGATCCAACCTTTGCAAAGACGCTTACTGTGGATGTGCAGGGTTGGGCTGATTTCCGCAGTATCCAGACTGCGGTGGACCAGGCGGAAACCGGAGACACGGTTTTCGTATATGCGGGAGAATACAATGAAAATGTGCTTGTGGGCAAAAGCCTGACTCTGATTGCGGAAAACAGGGCTGTTCCCTCTGAAAATCCGGGGATCGGGGCTTCTGATAGTTTAGAAGTCAGTCAAATAACACCGGAGATCAATAAAATAACACCGGAGATCAATAAAATAACACCGGAGATCAATAAAATAATACCAGAGGTTAACAGGATAACAGAAGAATTTGACCTGGACCCCGGGTATGAGACTTTAATCTACATATCTCCTTCAATCAAAAACACAAGCTCTGCTTCCCTGTTGCTCATCCTTGATGCGGCCGGGCAAATAGATCTCCTGGAAGAAATCGAAAACGGCCCCTTTTCGGAATCAGAAAAGCTTGTACTTGGGGAGTCGGTTCGGGAAATCAGAAAAAAATACCCTATCGCTTTTTTGAGACGGGATCGGGTTGTCTACTCTGATCTTATTTCATCTTTCAGTAGGTCTGAAGGTGAAAAGGCAGGAAGTTTCACTGAAGAAGCAGGACCTGGAAACTTGTCTGAAAATCTTTCTGAAAATCTTTCTGAAAACCTGTCTGAAAATTTTTCAGAAAACGAGGTCTTTGCTCCATCGGCCGTCCGGATATGCCTGAATGAAGAAGAAAACCGCACTCTGGGTCGGATTATGGAAACAAGTTCAGCATACTGGAAATATTTTCAAAGGACAGAAGTGGTAGATTTAGAGAATACGAATTTTGAGTTAGAAGAAATTGATTACGGGGTTATCGGGTACGGAAATCCTATACCGGATACCGATATAGGCGAGTTTATAATTCTTGAGACCGGGTTTTCAGATCAAACCCATGTGGTTCTTACCCCTGCTATTCCGGAGATGCCGGTTCTTGAAATAAGTGCTGATAACGTAACTGTCCGGGGTTTCGAGATCAAATCCAGAAGGGGGGGCAGGCCCGAAGCAGGTATTTTCCTTCGGGAAGCCAAAAATAGTACGCTTTTGAAAAATAGGGTTTCAGATATGAGTTTCGGAATTCTTCTCCGGGACTGCACGAGCTGCGTTCTGGAAGGTAATCTCCTTGACTCAAACGGCAATGCTATCTTACTCGAAAACTCAAACCGGAACTTTCTCAGGGCCAACAGCATGGAAAGGGGAAGCAGTGGAATTTACCTTAAAGCTTCGGATGAAAACCGGCTCTTTGAAAACCGGGCCGAGGATTTTTCCTCGGGTTTTCGGATTGAGGAAAGCCAGGGAAACACAATCGAATCCAATACTGTGAACTGTAACAGCTGGGCAGGTCTCTATCTGCTAAAGGCGGAGGATAACCGGCTTGGAAATAACAGTATAAATAATAACTATCAGTATGGGGTAAACCTGGAAAGCTCTGTCGGAAACACCCTTGTCCAAAATGAAGTATGGGCCACTATAAACGGAATTGTCCTTGAAGATGCCAGCAGTGAAAATACCGTACACGACAACCAGCTTTTTGAATGTAAAAAAGGGCTGATTGTGAGTAAAGACTCGACCAAAAACCTCATCTACAACAATACGATCCGACTTTGGAAAATCCAGGAAAAGTCCTGGATCGAAGAGGTTCTGGACCGGATCTTTATTTAATGGCAAACCCGGGCACAAAAATATACCTCGAAAACAGATCTTGAAAACAGATCTCGAAAACAGGCCCCGGAATTGCCTGTATAAGCAAAGGCTTCCGGACCGAAGACAGTTACAGATTTAAAAAATTGTGGAACAGTGAAAACATGGATAACGATTCCGAAGAACAGTTATTAAAGATCCTTTCAAATCCCATCAGGGCCACAATCGTAAAAAAGCTCTATGATGACAGCCTCACATTCACACACCTTATGCAACTCACAGGCTGTAAAACCGGTCAGTTAAGCTTTCACCTTAAAAAACTCGATTACCTTGTGGAACAGGACGAACTGAAACGCTACAGGCTCTCTGAAAAGGGAAAAGGGGACGTTGAAGCGATCCTACCGATGCTTGGAAACGGTGAGAAGGAAAATGGCAGTTCCTGGGATAATTATTCCGGGGATAAAGAGGGAGCTCAATTGGGTTGTGCTTTTAAGCAGTTCTGGGACTCGCTCGGTTTGCTTATTTTAAGTTTCCTGGCTGCCATAAAACACGGAATCCTGTATGTCCTGGGTGGTCTCAAGGCAGGGATTATGAAACTCTTTGAAAAAGGGGGTGAATTCTCCACTGCTACAAAAACCCACCTTACCTGGGAAAGGGGCGGAAAGGGAGGGCTTAGCGGTATAAAACGGAAAACGTGCGGCTTTCTTTCAGCTCTTCCGGCCCGCGGGGTTTCAGCTCTGAAAGCCTGTCGGAAGGCCTTAAACCCGATTTTCTGCTACTCTCTTCTGATAATGGGGCTTCTCCTCTTTATCCCCGCAGTATTTTCCCTTGCACATCCCTCCTTTGATCCGACCCTTGATTCTGTGGCCAGACTAGGGCTTAAGGAGCTCACTCCCGAGGAGATCAGCCTTGCAAATGACCTCTATGCAAAGGAGATGCTCCCCAATCAGCGCAATTATCAGGGTAATGATGATTTGCTGATGTATTATCTTCACCCCGGCACAAACCTGTACTATGAAGACACCGTGGGGTTCCCGCTTTCGGCCCGGAAAATAAAAGACTGGAACGAGGCAAAGGCCAGGGCCAGGGGCCGGTTTGTAAAGGATTCCGTGCTCTCAGGGCTCAGCCTCTCCCTGGTCCTGCTGCTGCTTGGAGGAATTCTGGCTTACAGGCGAAATGCAATATTCAAAAGGGTTCTTAATTCCGTAATTACCTCCTCCATCCTCCTGATCCTGAGTGCAGTCTTCGTGCTGCTCAACATAAACACAGTCCTTGCATACAGCAATCTTGACCCCATATTTAACAACGTCCTGCTTATGCTCAAGCACCTGATGGTCCTGCTCTTTATAATCCTGTTCTCGTCAACAGCAGGGGTTCTGTACCTGCAGAAAAAAATGGGGAAACCGGATCATACGGAGGATGAATCTGCGGGAGCCGGGTCGGTGGAAGTCGGGGAAGCCCTTGCTGCAGACCTGGAAGAAGAATCCCTTATAGCAGAGGCTTTAGGTGAGGGTGAAAAAACATCTGATGTAGATCAGGTTGATGCAGGTCTGTCTGATGTAAGTCTGGATGATATGGAAAAGAAAAGCCCGGTCTCAGGAGCTGCTGCCTGCTCGGAAGAATCCATTGCAGAAGTTAAAGGCGAAGGTCCGTATGGCTGGCATGAAAGGGAAGGGACTGTAAATGACTGATAAAAACCTGTGTGAGCTGTGTGAGCTGTGTGAACAGTCCGGGGAGAACTTGATAATCCTTCCCTTTTCCGGGGATGCCCAAAAAATTACCCGGCTCCTTTCCGGTAAGACCTCGATAAGGGTGCTGGAGGCCCTTGGTGAAAACTGCCTCTCGGCAGGCGAACTCTCAAGCAAACTTGACCTGAGGCTAAACACCCTCCACTACCACCTTGATTCCCTGCTTGAAGCCGGCCTTATCCGGGTTGCAGAGGTCGGGTGGAGCCAAAAAGGCCGGAAAATTAAGTTCTATACGGCAGCCGAAAAAATAATTATCCTGGGCTTCGGAAAAGCCCGGACCAGTCAGACGATAATATCCGGTTTGTTCAGGCAGTACCTGTGCGAAGGGGCCGGACAGAAAGCCCCGGAACCCTGCCCGTCAGGGATCTGAAGGGCTCGCATTTCTCTTCCGTGTTGCCTGATAGTTTGATGACCTGGCCAGAAAAGTTATATTAAAATAAATTATATTGTAAGGAAGTAAAAAATTAATCATGAATTTATAATTTTTAAATAAATGAGCCCGAGGCGTCAAACTTTGCCCTCAGGCCAGTGAATCAAAGGGGAAAAGATGAAGCTGAACAAAAGTCTGAAAGCAGGGATTTTGCTAATTATTATGCTCTTTTTTACAGCCGTTCCTGCAGCCTGCACGGGGGATTTCGAAATTTCCTTACATTCTCCTGAAAACTTCAATTCAGAAGAATCCGATGTAAGTGCAGTTGAAGCCTGCGAATCCGCAGCCTTGCCTGCGGGAGTGGTTTTTTCCAGTGAAGAGGGTGTAATTTTCGAAGAGGGTGCAATTTTCGGGGGTGAAATTTTTAAAAGTTTCGGCTGGCCTCCCTTAACCGTAAAGGTAGACGGAAGCGGAAACGGGACCTTCCGGACAATCGAGGAGGCCCTGGAGAATGCTCTTGCCGGAGAAGTGATTCTTGTTGCCCCGGGTACCTATACTGAAAACCTTGTTGTGGATTCCCAGGTGAGGCTCCGGGCTGAGTCCGGAAACCCGGAAGACACGGTAATCAGGGCAAAAGACCCCAATGCTCCCGTTTTCCATGTGACGTGTAAAAACGTGGAGATCAGAGGGTTTACTGTGGAAGGGGCAAATGGGTGTATCTATCCTGAAAATAGTTCCGGCATTTTTCTCGATGGGGTCAGTATCTGTAAGCTTACGGACAACGTTTTCAGGGACAATACCTGTGCTGTTTACCTGAAAAATTCGGAAGCCTGCATCCTCAGGAATAACACAGCGGAACGTAACAACAGCTACGGTATCCGGCTTGAGCAGGCCGAAGGCAACCTGCTGGAAAACAACACGGTCCGGGACGCCGCCTTTTCTGCTATTCTGCTGCAGAGGGCCTGCGGGAACGAATTGAAAGGCAACTCTATCCGGAACAGCCGCAGGGGCATAGATCTGAATTTCTCGGACAGGAACCTTCTTTGCAACAACACTGTATGCATAAACGGCAGGCTTGGCCCTGAACTCTTTTTCTTAAACCATAAATTGTTGAGCTGGAGCCGGAACTTTGATGAGAGGCAGGCCGGAATCCGGGAAAATGCCTCCGAAAACAATACCCTGGAAGGTAATGACCTCAGACAAGCTTACAAAAGGCCTTTTTTATCTGCAAATCTGCCAGACCTATATTTCAAAGATTTTGCAAATATCATCATTTCCAAAATCCGGGTCGGGCCATCGAGTACTCTGTTTTCAAGTTTACTGGAGGTATGCTATGAAGAATATAAGGAAGAAAGTTCTCATCGGTTCAACTGTTCTTTTATTGCTGCTGACAGTGCTGTTTATAGCCGTCCCGTATTTTATAGCCGGACCGCCAACCCCGCTTTTTACTGTCCGGAACCACGATTCCGAAGCCCATGAACTAAGGGTTGAGGTTTTTGATTCGGAGTACAATTCCGTGCTTAACGAAAGCTACGAACTTGCAGCCGGGGGGGTAATTTACCGGCCCAAGTCCTTCAGGTTCCGGGTGCCGGGCTTTGAAATAGTGGATTATAACTTCCGGTTCACGCTCGACGGGCAGTTCGAGGAAACTTACAGTACGAATATACAGCCCTGGAATACGGTTGACGTCGAGCTCTATGCTGATTATGCGGAAGGCCGGCCTCTTTCCATAGGGGAGATTTCTGTTTGAACCGGAGGGATCTGATGAGAACGCAAATTGCAGTAATTCTTTTGCTTTCAGCTTTCTTTATATGCACGGGCTGTACCGAAAAAACCCACGAGGCCGTGGTCCTGAGGCCTGAGCCTTATGAACTTCCGCTCTCCGGGCTCTGGGACCTTACGGTTAATGAAACAGCTGTTGAAAATGAGACCGCAGTCTTCAGCGATTTAAAGATCAGGGTCGGGTCTCAGGGTTCTCCTGAACATATTTTGCTGAAATTTTGGGGAGAGCAGGAAGACCGCAGGAATTTTTACCGGGTGGAGATGAACAGCCAGGGGACCGTAAGCTGGCATTCCGGGGAAAGTACCGATAGCTTCCGGGAAACACCTCATCCGCTGGAGCTTTTGAGGGGGCTTGAAGAAATCAGGCTCAGGGAACTTACTTTTGGAGAAGAAGGGCTCGATATTGAGCTTAACGGCATGACAGGGGATGTCAGCTATGAAGGGAGGCTCAATAATAACCTTTTCGTGCTTAAGAACGGGGGTCTTATCCCTCTGGAAATGGTTCGTTTATCGGGTGCAAACCCCTGGTATCCTATCACTATCTGTAAGAGAAAGTACCATAATGTTCAGATAAAGGAAAACAAAACGCCGGGGGAAAGTGACATCATCTTTTTGCCGGGGAAGGAGGCTCCCTGTTTTACTGTCTTTACGGAAGAGGCTCTTTCGAAGGCTGAAATGGTCGTATACAGAGAAAAGAATAAAACAGTAATCTTCAATCCCTTACAAACTAACCAGGTGGGAAATAATTGAAAAAAATTATATTTATAATGGCTCTGCTTTTTGCAGCCTTTCTGGTTTCAGGTTACCTTGATACCGATTCAGAGGTTTACCTGATCTCAACAGCCGATGAGCTTTTACTTTTGGAATTCTGGGGGATTGCGGTTGAAGAGACAGGAATTGAAAATGAGACCGCAGTCCTTGATCAGCTGGTAATCTATGTGCAGGATTCCGGAACCATGGGCCACGCCCTTCTGGAATTCAGGGGAATAAAGGACGGTAAATGGGGATCTTTCCAGGTGAGGGTGGATGAAAATGGTAAAGTTGGCTGGTGTGAATCAAAACTGAATGGGGCTTTTCCGGAAAGTATTCATCCCCTGGCTGTCCTCAAAGTGGTAGAAACTGTTTTTTCGGGGATCGGTTCCGGAACAGGGAACTCTTCCCTTAATTTCAATACTCCTCAGGACCTGCTGATCCTGGCTGGTTCCTCTGCCGGGAGCACAAAATATGGAGGGCAGTCCGGTTACGCTGTGTATCTGTTCGAAAAAGGAAAAGTCGTCCCTCTGGATCGGATCGAGTTTGAGAGCAAGGACCCCTGGTGCCAGATTATGTTTGCCTGGTCTGAAGCCTGCAAAGCCACAATAAAAGAGGAAAAAAACGGATTATTCGGGGCAGGAAGTGTCGAATCAATGCGAAATATTTCCTGGAAAAACGAAAATAATTCGGAAGCCGGAGCTCCCAATAACATAATCGTTCTTCTTGAAGAAGACCTGGATAAGGCTCTATATGTTGAATATGTGGAGGAAAACTCCCCTGGCTGAAAAAACTTTCCGGTAAATTCTTTCTGGAAATGGCCCCTTTCTGACAGGGTTCAAAAGAATAAAGTAAAACAAAAGGTAACTATTCAGCCATACTTTTATCAGGAGGAAGGAAATGATCAGAAAATCAGGAATTTTTTATTTCACAGCCGGTACAGCGGTCATTCTGATTCTAATCACTCTGGTATACTCTTATTTTATGAGTCAGCTCCTCGGGGGGATTATTGCAGCGGCTATGATTCTGTCTATTGCGGTCGTGCTGTTTCTTTTTCTGCTGCCTGCGGACTCTTCTTCCCGGTTTGATAAAGGTGGGGAAGAAGTGGCTGAATTTTCAGCGCCCGAATGCGAGGCTCTGGCCGATTCAAGAGTTTACGAAAAGCCGGGTTTTTTCTTCGGGGTGCCTCTTTTTATTGTGATTGGCAGGGGCTTCGGTATACATGAGAGTGTATTTCCCATAACGTATGAGGGAGGAAAGGCAATTGTCCTGTATCACGGGGCCTGCCTTGTCTCAAAAGCCGACCGGCTCAAAATAACTGGGGAATGGGGCGGAGGAAAAAAGTTCGGTATAAAAGGGGATGTGCTCCTTGCGGACAGGGTTGAAAACCTGAGTTCCGGATTCGTTTTCAGTAAAGGAGAATAATTTTATAACTGTCGTAAAAACAGCGGAAAGACTCCCCACTATGAAAATTTTCAGTAAAAAGGGGATTTTCGGTTTTTTTTGTACGGATTCCTTTCCGGTTTGTAATATCTGTTTTTTGGCTGTTTTCCGGATTTTGTTTTTTAGGAAGTCATTGTCGAAAAAAAATAGAAAAAACTTTGAACCCGGGCCTGCCAGATATTTAGGCAGCCCAAGCCGGTTTATTCAAAATTATTGATTTAAGGCTTTTTGATTAAAGCCCGAGTACGTCGTCCATGGAATAGATTCCTGGCTCCTGTGCGCAGACCCAGGCGGCCGCACGGACTGCTCCTTTAACAAAGATTTCTCTTGAGTGGGCCGTATGTTTTATCTCGATCCGCTCGGAGTTCCCTGCAAAGAGCACTGTGTGGTCCCCTGTGATGTCTCCTCCGCGCACGGCATGGATTCCAATCTCTTTTTCCCGGGGGGCGATGCCTTCTCTTCCGTAGACGTATTCCTTGCCGCCAACGGCTTCACTGATCACGTCGGCGGCCCGAAGGGCGGTCCCGCTTGGAGCGTCCTTCTTCTGGTTGTGGTGGGCCTCGATGATCTCGATGTCGTAGTCCGAGAGGTACTTTGCAGCTTCCCGGATGATTTTGAAAAAGACGTTCACACCCACGGAATAATTGGGGGAGATTACGGCTTTTACCCCGTTTTCCAGGATCGCTCCGTCGATTACGGCCCGCTGTTCCGGGGAGAGGCCGGTTGTCCCTATTATCAGGTTGACTCCGCAGCCTGCAACTACGGGGGCGTTAACCACGGTTGCGCCTGCGACGGTAAAATCTATCAGGACATCGGTATCGGTCTTTTTAAGGACGCGTTCAAGGTCCTTGACGTCCGAGACCTCGATTCCGAGAGGGGCTATGCGGGCCATTTCCCCGGCGTCTTTGCCCACGTTGGTGAGGTCAAAGGCTGCGGAAAGCTGCAGGTCGGGGGAGGTTGTGATAGTTTCCACAATCAGGGCTCCCATGCGCCCGCAGGCTCCTATTACGGCTGCGTTGATCATTCAAGAACCCCCAGTTTTCTGAGTTCTTCCGCAAGCTTTTCAGTGTTAGCGTCAGCCAGGGGAGCAAGAGGGAGTCTCAGGTGTCCGCTCGCAAGCCCGATAAGCTCGGCGGCCTTTTTTACGGGGACCGGATTTGTTTCGGAGAAAAGAGCTCGGATCAGGGGTGCGAGTTCGTAGTGAAGTTTTCTTGCGGTTTCCAGGTCTCCTTTAAGGCCGGCTTCCACAAGTTTCGACATCCTCTCGGGCACGATGTTTGCGGCAACCGAAATGACACCTTTTCCTCCCACCGATAGGATGGGAAGCGTCAGGCCGTCTTCTCCCGAGAGCACCACGAAGTCTTCATCCACGGTGTTCTCCAGGATCCGGGTTACCTTGTCCACACTGCCGCTTGCTTCCTTGATCCCGACGATGTTCTCGATTTTCGCAAGTTCGGCAATTACCTCTACGGACATGTCCTGCCCGGTCCGGGATGGGACGTTATAGAGGATAATCGGGACGTCCACGGCGGTTGCGATTTTGGTAAAATGCGCTATCAGGCCCGCAGGGTTCGGTTTGTTGTAGTAAGGGGAAATCAGGAGGACCCCGTCTACCCCGGCGTCTGCGGCATGTTTGGTGAACAGGAGGGCTTCTCCTGTGTTGTTTGAGCCTGTTCCCGCAATTACCGGCACCTTTGCACAGTTTACTGCGATGTCGATTACTTCTCCGTGTTCGGCCACGGAAAGGGTTGCGGATTCCCCGGTCGTCCCGCAGGGGACAATTCCGGAAACTCCGCCTTTTTCGACAAATTCGATATTTCTCTCAAAGCCTTCCCTGTCAACCCTGTCATCTTTTGTGAAAGGGGTGATCAGGGCCGGCATTGCTCCTTGAAACATTAGATCCCCACCTGAGTTCTTCTTGTTGCAGAACTGTTTACCTGAGGGGTTTTGCGCGGGCGACCTTTCTTGAGACGTATCCTGCTACTCTGTTTCTTATGACTTTACTCTCGATGGTTGTATATTTGGTTACAAGGGCCTTGTTGGTTTCAAAGTCTCCGGTAAAGACTTCCCCGTAGTTTTCGATCAGGCGGAATGCGGTTCTCTTGATGTTGGTATGTCTAATATTTCCCATAGAAATCTCCTCTTTAATTGTTTAGTTGTAAATTGAATTGCTTGGTTATGATTTGTTAAAGGCCCCGGTCAGGTAAGGCCTTTAGTTAGTAGTAAGTATTAGTTAGTTGGTTAGTTAGTTAGTTGGTTAGTTGGTTGGTTAGTTGGTTGGTTAGTTAGTTAGTTATTAAGTTTGATTTTGATAATTTACATCCCATTTCTTATGAATTCGAAAATTCAAAAACCCGGGAGGCTTTCAGAGCCTACTTTTCAGTTAAAGTGGCTA
>JAQVBP010000068.1:6013-15350 GCA_028690255.1 Methanosarcinaceae archaeon | reverse complement strand
ATTTCATATTTTATAATTTACGATACATATATCATATGACATATAGCTATTAAGAATCATAATATGAAATCCCTTTTTAGACCTGCTCCTGCCGTTTTAGGAAATACGGTTCCCGTACACATCCTGACTGCGCTTTTCAAATCCCTGAAAAGGTTTACTCTATGACCTTTGTAACCTTTGCGACCTTTTCCGCAGCTGACCGGGTAAGCCCGTTTCCCAGGATGGTGTAACGTTCCGGTCTGATTGTATGTGCCTCTAACAGGGCTTCTACTATATATTTATCCTCAATTCCCAGCTCTTCCGCACTCGTGGGAGCCCCGATCGTCTTCAGGGCGTTTCTGATCTCCTGCCAGTCCCCTCCGTGCAGGTACATCATCATGATGGTCCCCACCCCGCACTGTTCCCCGTGCAGGGCCGGTTTCGGGGCTAACCTGTCAAGGGCGTGGCTTAACATGTGCTCTGAGCCGGAAGCAGGCCTGGATGAACCCGCTATACTCATGGCAACCCCGTTTGAGACAAGGGCTTTTACCACCAGACGGGCCGAGGTCTCAAGTTCGGGTTTGATAGAGCCTGCAGACTCGATGATTACCCGGGCGGCCATGCGGGAAAGGGCCGCTGCGTATTCTCCGAAGTATTCGTTCCTGAGTCTGCCCGCAAGTTCCCAGTCAAGGACAGCAGTGTAATTAGAGATAATATCTCCGCAACCCGCCGCAAGGAAACGGTAGGGGGCTTCCGAGATTATCTCGGTGTCCGCAATAACAGCCATCGGGGCATTTGCCTCGGCCGAAGCTTTTCTCCCGTTGTCCAGAATCGAGGCCCTTGAAGAAGCAATCCCGTCATGGGATGCGGCCGTGGGCACACTGATATAAGGAAGCTGCAGCCGGGTGGACGCGAGCTTGGCAATGTCAATTGACCTGCCGCTCCCGACTCCCAGGAGGTAAGCTACGTCTTTATTCCGAGCTATTTCCCGGACCCTTTCCACCTCTTCCATTGTAGGGCTGCTGGTAAGCACCATTTCAGCATTGTTTCCGGAGTCTTTCAGGAGGTCCCTGACCTTTTTGCCCGCAACGTCCTTTGTGGTTTTACCAGTTACTATAAGGGCGTTTCCCCTCAGTTTCAGGTCTTTGCAAACGCTTCCAATGCTTTCGATGACACCGTGCCCTATCAACACGTCTCTTGGCAACTGCATCCATTTTTCGCTGTTTTTGCTTCCGTTCAATTTTATACCCGCATAAATTTATATCTGTGGGTCCGGTTTTTCTTTTTTATGTTTAAACCCGGACATTTATATATATAGTTTATATAATAACACACTTATATATATGATTGATCAACTTATAAATATAACTTATCAATTTATACAGGAACCCTCGAATAAATGTTCTTGAAGAGGGATACTTTCCGAAAAAGGTATTTCCGGAAAATGAATCTTTTAATTCAGGAAATCGGTTTTCTAGAAATCGTTTTCTCTGTTTATATATAGTAAGTATTAATTGTATTAGGATATTGCTATTCTGAACAAGTGATAAGGATGAACTCTCTTATAGATAAAATTTCGCAGTTTATTAACGTTTATTACCTGGACCCTATAAGAGGTGATTCGGGTTACAATGTGGTAAACACCCTTACCTGGGCTTTGATCCTGGGAATCTGTATCTTCGGAGTCTACAGGCTCCTGAACACCCTTAAAGTGAGGGTAAACCCCCGCTTTATCGCCTCGGTTTTGCCCTTTGTGCTTGCGGGCTCCTCCCTGAGAGTGCTTGAGGACTCCCCGGCCGGAATTTTCGATGCACCCTGGAGCTACCTCTTAATAACCCCCAATATTTACTTTCTGGTCTTCGCGGTTACAGTGGCCTGTCTCTGGCTTTCACTGAGCTTACAGAAAGCAGGTTTTATCCGGGACTTCCATTATGCTTTTGCGGGTCTCGGGCTTCTATGGTTCCTGGGAAACCTGATGACCCTGCTTTACTTTGAGGATGTGGTCCTGGCCTATGTTCCCCTCTTTGTGCTTGGAGCCGGCGGTGGGTTGACCCTTGTCTTCTACGGGGTTGCCCGGAGCCTGGGGTCAAAGGTCTTTACCGACCCCCTGAACCTCTCGATTCTTCTGGCTCATTTTCTGGATGCCTCTTCCACGGTAATCGGAATCGAAAAACTTGGTTACTACGAAAAGCACGTGCTTCCAGCCTATTTAATTGAACTGACGGGCACCGCACTGGTTATGTACCCTTTGAAGCTTATTATCTTTATAGGAGTCCTTTATGTGCTCGACACCCAGTTTGAGGACGATGAAGACACTTCGAAGCTCAGTATGCTAATCAAAATGGTAATCCTTATCCTGGGCCTTTCTCCCGCCTGCCGAAATACCATCCGGATGACGCTGGGGATTTAATGTACTGTCCTGATAATTTAGGGGGGATATTTTCTATGAAAAGTGACGATACCTTTAATGAAACTCTTGCCTTTAATGAAACTCTTGATGATTCCCTGAATGAATCTGATCTTGAGTTCCTGAGTGGTCCCTCGGTTTATTCCCGGAATGAAACCGGTCCCGGCTCGGCATCTCTTTCCCCCTGTGGAGAAAATGCCTCATTTCCTCCCGCAGGCCCCGGTGGATACAGGGGATACGGTAATAAATCGGAGCTTTCTGACTACCTGCAGCTTATTCGCCCTTACGTCCGGTTCATAGTCCTCATTTTTGCCCTCTCGGCCTTTGCAGGCTATGGCTCTTTATCTTATTTCCCCGACCTGGCCGAAATGGTAACTGAAAGTTTTGAAGCCAGTTTTGGTTCACTTCTGGACATGCACCCGATTTTCATAATGTTATTCATCTTTTTGAACAACTCCTTTGTGGGTCTGCTTTTAATTGTCCTTGGGCTGGTCCTGGGAATTGCCCCTGTACTGATTATCGCCTTTAACGGCTTTGTGGTGGGTGTAATTTCGCGGGTCGTGTCCGAGGAAATTGGCATTTTCCGCATCCTGCTGGCCCTCCTGCCTCATGGAATCGTTGAACTGCCCATGATCTTTTTAGCGGGCGGGATCGGGCTTCGCCTGGGGCATCGGGTGCTCCTCTCCCTTTCCGGAAAGCCGGCCGATGTGAAAAAGGAAATCAGGCGGGGAATTTTATTCTATTTCCGCCGGGTTGTCCCCCTCCTCTTTGTGGCTGCCGTAATTGAAACTTTTATAACTCCCCTTATATTTCAGCTCTTTCAGAGTTGAAAGGAAGACTCTCCCGCGAAGTGGATTTTCTGATAAGCGATCCGGTCTAAAGTCCTCAACTTACATGTCCGATAGCCGGTGGACGGGGGAATAGCCAGCCGGGAAGCGGCCTGGATTGGAGACCGCAGGGTTTTTAAAGCTCTTTCTGGTAATGCGTTTTCATTAAGATTACTCTTATTAATGATTGCCTTTATTATTCAAGGAAATGTCCGGAATTTAACGTTTATTCATTGTCCAGGGCTCTTAATTAAGATCTTAATTAGATATTTAAAATTATATTATATATTCAGAAAAATTGATTATGAAATTTGAGGGACAACATATATGATTGACCGAAAAGAAATCCAGGAAATCGCCGAGAAATATTACGAAAATGCTGATCAGATCAAGGTGGGAACTGTAGCCTCTCATTCCGGGCTTGACATCTGCGACGGGGCCGTTGAGGAAAATTTCAAGACTCTCGCGATCTGCCAGGCCGGCAGGGAAAAGACCTACACGGAATATTTCAGGGCAAAGCGAGACCCCTACGGGAGAATTGTCAGAGGGGTTGTGGACGATGCCCTGGTTTTCAACAAATTCAATGAAATACTGCTCCCGAAAAACCAGCAGAAACTGGTCGATGAAAACGTGCTTTTTGTCCCGAACCGCTCCTTTACCTCCTACTGCAGCATTGATGAGGTCGAAGACTCCTTCAGAGTCCCCATGGTGGGAACCAGGAGCCTGCTTCGGAGCGAGGAAAGAAGCGAGGAGCAGAGCTATTACTGGATATTGGAAAAAGCAGGTCTCCCCTTTCCGGAAAAAATCGAAAACCCGGAAGACATCGACGAACTGGTCATGGTAAAGCTTCCTCATGCGGTAAAGAAACTCGAACGGGGCTTTTTTACGGCCGGGACCTATAAGGAATACCAGGAAAAGTCCGAGGCCCTTATCAGGCAGGGAGTAATCACCAGGGAGGCTCTTGAAACTGCCCGGATCGAACGCTATATTATAGGTCCTGTCTTTAACTTCGACATGTTTTACTCCCCTCTCGAGACCGGAATGAGCCCTCTGGAAATTCTCGGAGTGGACTGGCGGTTCGAGACCAGTTTGGACGGGCACGTCAGGCTTTCGGCCCCACAGCAGATGACCCTTTCCGAGCAGCAGCTCACCCCCGAATACACGGTATGCGGGCACAACTCTGCAACCCTTCGGGAGTCACTTCTCGAAAAGGTCTTTGAGATGGGTGAAAAATTCGTGGAAGCAACAAAGAAACACTATGCTCCCGGGATTATCGGCCCCTTCTGTCTTCAGACCTGCATTGACAAAGACCTGAACTTCTACATCTACGACGTGGCCCCCAGAGTAGGCGGCGGGACCAATGTACACATGTCGGTCGGGCACTCCTACGGAAACACTCTATGGAGAAAGCCAATGAGTACGGGAAGGAGAGTTGCCTTTGAAATCAGGCGTGCTCTGGAAATGGAAAAGCTCGACATGATCGTCACATAAGTTTATTAAGCCTTTCCGGCATTAGTAGGTATGAATGTTGCAGGTCACCGCAAACTTTAAAAAACATGGCTTGAATCTGCAACCCTTATCACAATTTAATATTTATATAAAGTTCTTTCCCGGCGGCCAGATCCGGGCTTTAAATGAGCCAGGCCTGCTTTCCTTTATATGGGATTCGGGATTTTCCCTGTTCATACCTGGTTATATCTTTATCATCATTTTAGTGGAGGAAATCATAACTTGAGTCAGCCCTGCGTTAATATCGGTATGGTAGGTCATGTCGATCATGGAAAAACCACGCTTGTTAAGGCCCTTTCAGGCGTGTGGACGGATACACATAGTGAAGAAGTAAAAAGAGGTATTTCAATCCGCTTAGGGTACGCGGATTCCGTATTCATGAAATGCCCAAAATGTCCTGAACCTCAGGGTTACACGGTTGCAAAGACCTGCCCCAACTGTGGGGAGAAAACGGAAGTGCACAGGACCGTGTCCTTTGTGGACGCTCCGGGCCACGAGACCCTGATGGCTACCATGCTTTCCGGGGCTGCGATTATGGACGGAGCGATGCTGGTAATCGCCGCAAACGAGGACTGCCCTCAGCCACAGACCAAGGAACACCTGATGGCCCTCGACATTATCGGAATCGAGAGCATCGTTATCGTGCAAAACAAAATCGACCTTGTCTCAAGGGAGAGGCTGATAGAACACTACCACCAGATCAAAGAGTTCGTGAAAGGTACGGTTGCGGAAAATGCACCAATCGTTCCGGTTTCAGCCCAGCAAAACGTCAATATCGACGCTTTGATCGATATGCTGGAAACCGTGGTTCCCACTCCGGTCCACAAGGTGGACAAACCGGCGCATATGCTGGTCGCAAGGTCTTTTGACATCAACAAGCCCGGGATAGATATCGAGGGCATTCGTGGAGGCGTCATAGGAGGCACGCTTACGGAAGGGGTGTTGCGCCCCGGAGACGAACTTGAAATCCGGCCCGGGCTCAAGGTGACAAGCGAGGGCAGCACGAGATGGGTCCCCATCACCACAAAGGTTTCTTCCGTGCACGCAGGGGCCTCAAAGGTCGATGAAGCAACCCCCGGTGGCCTTCTGGCCGTAGGAACTCTTCTTGACCCGGCTCTGACCAAAGGAGACTCTTTGACAGGTCAGGTCGCAGGCTTTCCGGGTACCCTTCCCGATACCAGGCACCAGTTCACAATGGAACTGCACCTGCTTGAACGTGTGGTGGGGGTAACCAAGGAAGAAATCGAGATCAACGAGATCAAGACCAGCGAACCTCTCATGTTGAATATCGGAACCGCTACCACTGTGGGAGTAGTCACAAGTGCAAGGACAAAAGATGCCCAGGTAGTACTCAAGCGTCCTATCTGCGCAGCTCTCGGGGCAATGGTTGCGATAAGCCGGAGGATCGATTCCCGCTGGAGGCTTATCGGGGTAGGAGTTATCAAGAGTTGAAGGTCATACTCGATACTAACGGGCTTATGATCCCCGTCCAGTTCGGGGTGGATATCTTCGAGGAGCTGAAAAGGCTTGGCCTCTACGAGTTTCTCGTTCCTGAAGCGGTATTGAAAGAGCTTGATATGCTTATAAAGCGGGCAAAAGGTTCGGACAAAATGGCTGCAAAGGTCGCCCGCTCCATGGCAGGACGCTGCGTCCTGATCAATGGCACCGGACCTGCGGACGACGTGATCCTGAAGCTTGCGGAGGAATCCGGGGCGGCTGTCCTTACCAATGACATTGAATTAAAGCACAGGCTGAAAGCAAAAGGAATTTCCGTACTTTCTTTGCGGCAGAAAAATCGGCTGGATTTTGATTGAGGAAGCCGGTTTTTTTAGTCAGGTTTTTTAGTCCGGTGTTTTTAGTGAACATCGGTTTAAAACATCCGCCGTTTCAAGATGTGCCGTTTCAAGATGTGCCGTTTTAATTACTGTGTTTATAAATGCAGCGTAAAATCCCGAAGTCTTTAGCTTCGGGGATATAAGCGTCCACTTTTCAATATTGGCTCAGTGCCAAAAAAATAATATATTTACGTACCGATTTAGTACCACTCACTTTTGCGATCGCACAAATTGGAAATTTGTGGGATTTCCAGTGTAACTGGAAAATAGCCAAGCAAAAGGAACTAATTAAAGATGCACCGCCGGGACGGCGGGAAGAGCCTGTGGACTCGTGGAGTTTGCTCCGGGGTATGAAGCAGGAAGCCAGTCGGTCTTCAGCCGAGCGGTAGTTCACTAATTACTGTGTTTAACGAGTCAATAACAAAAGTTTGCTTCGGCAAGCCCTGATTGATTTGCCTGAGTTTTAATTGACTATGCCGGATATGTTATGATACCTGCAAATGCTTCCTCAGTTTGTAGTTCTATCGTACGGTATTAAAAGCCCTGAGAAATGGGGGCTGAGTGCCGTGCATGACAAGCATAATCCAGGATCGGAGAGGGAAATTAATTAAAAACGACGTTGCCTGTTACGGGAACATGTTTCAAATGCAGTGTAGTGTGGAAAAATCCAACAGTGGAACAGGATGTCTTATTTTTTGAGGGCATTCTTCCCACGACTAAAGTCGCAGACATCCTGCCTGAAGGGTCGTGATTAACATATGTATAAAATGATGAAGCTTATTGATACGATTCGCATCCCTCCCACCCAGCTCGGGGAAGATGTAGTCTCTACTGTGAAAAATTTGCTGCGAGAAAAGCTTGAGGGGCAAATAGATAAAAAACTTGGGGCCCTGGTTGCCATATGCAAGATTGATGAGATCGGAGAAGGGCACATCCTGGTAGGGGACGGGGCCGTTTTCTATGACGTGACTTTTGAGGCTATTATGTTCGTTCCTGAACTCCAGGAGATTATAGAAGGTGAAATCGTCGAAACCGTCAGTTTCGGGGCTTTTATCGGGATCGGGCCTATGGACGGGCTTCTGCACGTCAGCCAGATTACGGATGACTTTATTTCCTACGACGCCAAGAACTCAAGGCTTGTTACCAAAGGCGGAGGCAATTCTCTCGGGGAAGGGGACCATGTAAGGGCCAGGGTCGTTGCAGTAAGCATTAACGAGAGAGAACCCAAAGAAAGCAAGATCGGGCTTACCATGCGCCAGACTGCACTTGGGAAACTTCAGTGGCTTGAAGAGGCCCGTAAGAATAAACAGACTCCTCCCGAAAATGCCTGAGCTGCTAATGCCTGAAAAGTATGATTCAAAGATATTAAGAGAAAAGAGGATTGGCCATGGCAGAAAAAGCATGTCGACACTGTTTGAGGGTTCTGGAAGGGCTTAACTGCCCTATCTGTGGGACATCGGATCTGAGTGAAGAATGGAGCGGGTTAGTGATTATTCTTGATCCTGCACGCTCGGAAATCGCTAAAAAACTCGGAGTTGACATCCCGGATAAATTTGCTCTGAAGGTGCGCTGAGTTGAGTGTAGGTTTCGAACTTCCAGAGGAGCTTCGTCCCCTCATGAAAAAGCCCCTCGGGACTCTGTATCTGGGAAAGGGGAAAGACACCATAGAGAAGTTCGTCGATAGGCTTGAAAACCCCACAAAACTTATATCCGTGGGGGATGTTACTACCTTTCACCTGCTCGAAGCCGGGATTATTCCGGACCTCTGCATTGTGGACGACCGGACCAAAAGGCTGCCGGTTTCAGATGATGTCTCGGTCCGGACAAAGGACCGGCTGTACGGCGAGGTTCTGGTGGATAACCCTGCAGGGCTTATCACTGATGAGCTTATCTGCGCTATTGCAAAGGCCGTCAGGGCCCGGACCCCGGTCAGGATCTTCGTCCGCGGAGAAGAAGACCTTGCGACCCTTCCCGTGATAGCTGTGGCCCCTCTGGGTACGGTAGTCCTTTACGGACAGCCCGATGAAGGGGTGGTCTTTGTAGAGGTCACGGAAGAAAAAAAGGCCTTTATACTGAAGCTTTTCGAGAAGATTATCCCGGGAGAAGCCCGGAATACTGAAATAAACCATATATGGAGAATTTTAAATGGATATATTGATTCGTAAAGACAAAAACAACCCGCTTTTAAACAGAAGGGAACTGGATTTCGTTGTGAAATATGAAGGTTCGACCCCCTCCAGAAGCGATGTCAGAAATAAGCTCGCAGCAATGTTGAATGCACCTCTTGAACTGCTGGTCATCCGGAAAATGACTCCTGAGTTCGGAATGCAGGAAGCTAATGGGTATGCCAAGCTCTATGAAGAAGAAAGCCGCATGAAAGAGCTTGAGCTCGAGTACGTCCTGAAAAGAAACCCGGCCCCCGCCTCCGCAGAGGGAGAAGAAGACGCAACTGAAGAGTGAGGTGAAAAAATATGACAGTTAAAGATTACTACAAGGTCGAGGGCGATTCCGTAACCAGACTCAAACAGTTCTGTCCAAGATGCGGCCCCGGGGTATTCTTAGCCGATCACAAAACCCGTCTGACCTGCGGCAAGTGCGGCTACACAGAATTCAAGAAATAATTATTTTACCTTGAAAATTATCATATTTTCTCAAACATGGGCCCCCGGTTTTCTGTGGGCCCCTTTCACTTCGTTTGTCTGTTTCTGTTTACCATTGTCTGCTTTTCTTCTGTTTCGGTATATTTTTTCTGTTTCGGTATATTTTTTCTGTTTCGGTAT
>JAQVBP010000068.1:0-5913 GCA_028690255.1 Methanosarcinaceae archaeon | reverse complement strand
TTTTTTCTGTTTCGGTATGTTTTTTCTGTTTCGGTATGTTTTTTCTGTTTCGGTATGTTTTTTATGGTTTCCTTTGGTCCGGCTTCGATTAACCGGTAATGCTGGAATAGGTTTATGTATAAATTATTATATTTTTTATGTGTTGGGATAGTCTGGTTAAGACAGACTCACCTGATGCTGTAGCATTGTCCTGTATGGGTTTTTAAATTCAGTGTATAAAAAAGCAAATACAATAAGGGGTTTTTGAACATGAAAGATATAAATGTAAGGACGAAAATCATTAAAATAAAAGACATGCACATCGAGAGCCTGAAAATTAAGGGTTTTCAGTCCAGACCTCTTCTTATAAAAAACCTGGTCCTGAAAGATGTCCGGTTGATTATCAGGCTTCCCCCTGAAAAATGACATGTGATGTAAAAAACAGGAAATAATCTCTTTTCTGTTTTGAGGTTTTTGCAACCTTTTTTCCCAGGTCATTAGCTTTTTTTCGTGCAGACGTTAGCTTAACAGATTGTTTTTTGTAACCCTTATCTAAATATATATGTAAACACTCAATCAAAACGGAGAATTGGCCGTTTTCGGAAAACCGGGTTTGAATCTGACCGGTTTTATCGGTTTGGGAATTGATCGATTTTACCGGTTCCTGGGGCCTCTTCAAAGAAATTGCAGGGTGTATTCTCGGAGATATTTTCGGAAAAATGTCAGGCCGGATGAGGTGTGAGTATATTTTTTAGGAGAGTGGGGATGTTGAAGGTTCAGGATGTACACAGACAGGGAAAGGTTCCGATAACCTCCCGGGTCGAGCTTAAAAGGGGATTTTCGGCCCGGTTGTCGGAGAAAAGGTATGAAAGGCTGCTTAATAAGGCAGAGGATGATCTCAGGGAAAACCCGGAAGAGCTCCGGGCCTGGGAAATGAAGGGCTTTGCCCTGCTCGGGCTTGAGAGCTTTGATGAGGCCCTGGAGGCTTTCGGGAGGGTTGCGAAAATCTCTCCTGAAAGGGGCAGGGTCTGGGACCTGAAGAACCTTGCACATTACAGCCTGAAATACTATCGTGGGGCTGTCCGCAGCTTTGAGGATGAGCTTGCCGGGCCTGGAGAAGTTTGGCTTGAGGAACCTTTTGAAAAGGCCCTTGCAAAGAATCCCCTTAACGCGGAGGCCTGGAATTACAGGGGCATTGTTCTGGAAAAACTAGGGGGCTATACAAAAGCCCTGAAGGCCTTTGAAAAAGCCCTTGAGATTGATCCGGGATACGGGAAAGCCCGGGTAAATCGGCAGGCTTTGTTGCAAAGGTTTGAGAACCGGAGGACCTTAAAGGCTGAAACCTTATGACCTTTAATTATTGCAGATTGTGGATACCGCGGGCCGAAAAATTCGATTAAAAATTAATAGTTGATTAGCATGTAAACGTTAGCTTAAATTTAAGCTAAAAGCCAATCGAAGCATAAAGGCGTTTTTCCTCTGTTAAAGCAAAAGGGGGTTTTTGCCTGAAGGATCGTGAATACGATGGTTCCGACCAGTACCAGAATTAACAAATCTTCCAAAATTTATGGCGCTTCCGTGATAGGAGAAAATTCAATAGTCCTGGAAAACGTAATACTCGGCTATCCTGAACACGGGATTCTGATGAAAATAATAGAACAAAACCTGGAAATCGAGGATTTCGAGTTTCCGGGGTGCAGCATGGGGGCCGGTTCTATCATACGCCCGAACACAACAATTTTTTCTAATGTAAAAACCGGGAAAAGTTTTAAAACCGGACATAATGTAATGATACGGGAAAATACAACTATCGGAGACAATGTGCTTATCGGGACCAACGTGATTATCGACGGAAACGTCAGCATAGGGAATAATGTCAGCATCCAGGGCAATGTCTACATCCCGACAAATGTTGTGATTGAAGACAACGTTTTCATCGGGCCCTGCGCCGTTTTAGCCAACGATAAATACCCGATCCGAAAAGAGTACGAGCTCAAAGGCCCTATCCTGAGAAAAGGTGCATCCATAGGAGCAAACGCAACCCTCCTGCCGGCCGTTGAGATCGGGGAAGGGGCGATGGTTGCGGGAGGAGCTCTTGTTACTAAAGACGTGCCCGCCTGGAAACTGGCTCTTGGAACACCTGCCAGAATTCAGGACCTGCCTGAAGCCCTGAAACGGTTAAATACTATCTAAAATAATGTGGGTGCTGGAATTAACCGGACTTTCCACTGAACCAAATCCCTTAAACCTTATGTGCAGCGTTTATCATTAGCGAAAAAAAGGCTATGAGGCCATACATGATTCCTATAGCAACCCCACAACTTAATCAGGAAGAAATTGATGCCGTTACGGAAGTCCTGCGCTCAGGCATGATCGCCCAGGGCCCCGGAGTGGAAGAATTCGAACGCGCTTTTGCGGAGTATACGGGCTCTGAATATGCAGTTGCCGTAAACTCGGGCACCGCCGCTCTCCAGACCGCCCTGCTCGCCCACGGGATCGGGAAGGGAGACGAGGTTATCACAAGCCCTTTCACTTTCATCGCAACCGGAAACAGCGTCCTCTACACGGGGGCAAAACCGGTTTTTGCTGACATTGAAACGGAGACGTACAACATAGACCCTGCGGATATTCAGGAAAAAATCAGTCCGAAAACCAGGGCCCTCCTGCCGGTCCACCTCTACGGCCACCCCGCTGAAATGAAAGCCATCCGGGAACTTGCCGAAGACCACGACCTTACCCTCATAGAAGATGCCTGCCAGGCCCACGGGGCCTCTTATTTCGGGAAGAAAGTGGGGGCTTTCGGGTCCGGGACTTTCAGTTTTTACCCGACGAAAAACATGACGACCGGAGAAGGCGGAATGCTTACTACCGGGGACAGGGAGGTTGCGGAAAGGGCAAAGATGATCCGGGCCCACGGCTCAAAACAGCGCTACCTGCACGAGATGGTCGGGTACAACCTGCGCATGACCGATATAGCTGCGGCAATCGGGCTTGTGCAGCTTAAAAAGCTGGACGGCTTTAACACGGCCAGGCAGAAGAACGCAGGAATTCTTTCCGAAGGCCTGAAAGCTGTGGACGGGGTCCGGCTTCCCGTTATAAGGAACGGGTGCACCCACGTCTTCCACCAGTACACAATCCGGGCTGAAAAACGGGACGAACTGGCGGCTTTTCTGAGGGAACGCGAAATCGGGACCGGAATACATTATCCAATACCAATCCATACCCAGCCCCTCTACAGGGAACTCGGGTACGGAGACAGCCATCCGGAGGCTGAAAAAGCTGCAGAAGAAGTTCTTTCTCTGCCTGTGCACCCCGGAGTCTCCGAGGCCGATCTGGAGCAGATCATAGCTGCAATTAAAGATTTTTATAAATGATGGTGTGGTCAGGCACCAAAACTTTTAAACTAATTTCAAACGAAGATTTAAACCATAGAATGCACGGAAGCACACGGAATATTTTAGTCCGCTTGAGCGAGCAAAGCGAGCGAAACGGACCTCGTGCTCCCGAAGCGAAATTCGGGTGTTGATACTTTTGATAAGGGTAGGAGTAGTAGGTACCGGGGCCATGGGAAAAAACCATGTCCGTATCTACAGTGAAATGGATGGCGTGGAACTTGCAGGAATCTCGGACGTTGACCGGGAAAGGGTGGAGGCAATGGCCGCCGAGTACGGCACAAAACCCTTTACGGATTATAAACAAATGTTTTCCGGGGGGCTCGATGCGGTCAGTATTGTTGTTCCCACCAAACTGCATAAACAGGTGGTGCTCGACGCCCTTGAAGCGGGCCTGCACGTGCTTGTGGAAAAACCGATTGCCGATACGCTTGAAAATGCGGAATTGATGATTGAAGCCGCAAAAAAAGCCGGAAAGGTCCTGATGGTCGGGCACATCGAGCGCTTCAACCCCGCGGTAATCAAACTCAAGGAAATAATTGACGAGGGTCACCTCGGGAAAATCGTTTCAATCTCAACCAGGAGGGTCGGGCCCTATAACCCGAGGATCAGGGACGTTGGCGTGATCCTGGACATAGGGGTCCATGACATCGATATTATATCCTATCTCTACGGCAGGAAGGTAAACAGCGTTTATGCAATCGCAGGGGCGGATATCCATTCTTTTGAGGACCATGCTTCCATCCTCCTCCGCCTGGACCACGAGTTTGCAGGAGTGGTTGAAACTAACTGGCTGACCCCCCATAAGGTAAGAAAACTCACTGCAATAGGAGTAAAGGGCGTGGCTTACCTGGATTACATAGACCAGACCGTGGAAGTCCACGACAGCGGCTGGGTCCGGAAAGCCAAGGTAGAAAAGAGCGAACCCCTTATGAATGAACTGGCTCACTTTATAACGTGCGTGGACAGTGGAAAAGAACCCGGCACCACCGGGGAAGAAGGTAAACATGCCCTGGAAGTCGCTCAGGGAGCTATCAGATCCTACAAGGAAGAAAGCTTGATTGAAATCTGATTATAACTATTCTTTATATATCAATATGTGCTAAGTGTATTGATATTTTTAATATATCGATATTTTCATTCAGTATTATCACGAATCATAAAAAAAAGTTTCAAACAGTGTGGTATGTATGAACAGGTTAGAATCACTTATTGAAGAACGTGGGCCAATAAAAAAAATCGGGGTCCTGGGCATGGGATACGTGGGAATCCCTGCCGCGGTCCTGTTTGCGGATGCCCCCTGTTTTGAAAAAGTCCTGGGGTTCCAGCGCAACTCAAAGACCTCAGGCTACAAAATCGACATGTTGAACAGCGGCGAAAGCCCGCTTAAAGGAGAAGAACCGGGCCTTGAAGAACTGATAGGAAAGGTCGTGAAGGCAGGCAGGTTCGAGTGTACTCCCGATTTTTCAAGGATTTCGGAACTCGATGCCGTAACCCTTGCGATCCAGACTCCTTTCGCGGACCCGAAGGACCTGGTGCCGGATTTTTCCGCCCTTATCGCCGGCATTCGAAACGTCGGAAAGTACCTGAAACCGGGTATGCTTGTAGTGCTTGAGTCAACCATTACTCCCGGGACAACGACAGGCATGGCAAAACAGATCCTTGAGGAAGAGTCCGGCTTAAAGGCTGGAGAGGATTTTGCCCTCGCCCATGCTCCTGAGAGAGTCATGGTGGGCAGGCTTCTCCGAAATATAAGGGAACACGACAGGATCGTGGGGGGAATTGACGAGGCCAGCACGAAGCGGGCGCTTGAACTCTATTCCCCTGTGCTCACGAAGGGAAAGCCCATCCCGATGTCTGCAACCGCGGCCGAGGTTACGAAGACCGCTGAAAATACTTTCAGGGATTTGCAGATTGCCGCGATTAATCAGCTTGCCCTTTACTGCGAGGCCATGGGCATCAACGTTTATGATGTCAGGACCGGCGTGGACAGTTTGAAGGGAGAGGGGATTACAAGAGCCATTCTCTGGCCCGGGGCCGGAGTTGGAGGGCACTGTCTTACCAAGGACACCTACCACCTGGAAAGGGGCGTGAAGATTGGGGGGGGTGAACTTGACTATCCGGAAGGCGCGGATTCAATATATGTGCTTGCAAGGAAGGTCAATGACTTTATGCCGGTGCATATGTACAACCTGACCGTTGCTGCGCTTGAGAGAGTCGGGAAGAAAGTTGAGGGTTCGAAGATTGCGATGCTTGGCTGGGCTTTCATAAATGACTCGGATGATGCTCGGAACACGCCTTCTGAACCTTATAGGGAACTCTGTCTTGAGGCCGGGGCCGAGGTTTCAGTGCACGATCCTTATGTTGTGAATTATCCGGGTGTTGAGATTTCTTCTGATATTGATGATGTTGTCCGGGGTGCGGATGCCGTTGTGATTTTTGCAGGGCATACGGTTTATTTTGATTTGAAGGCTGAAAGGTTGAAGGAGCTTTGTGGAAAGGACAGGCCGGTTATTGTGGATGGGAGAAATGTTGTTGGGCC
>JAQVBP010000067.1 GCA_028690255.1 Methanosarcinaceae archaeon | reverse complement strand
CCCGAATTCCGATTCGGGAGCCCGGTGTCCGTTTCGCTCGCTGCGCTCACTCAAGCGGACTATAAATGTATATTTAGGAATGGGTCAAATATAATACAAGTATTTTTGTTTACCATTCCTTAGCCGGGTGTGATGAACTCACAACAGCCCGGTGTCCTTCTCATTTTGATCTAAAGGATTTTTTGAAAGCATCGGTTTTAATTCCTTCAGTTTCCTTTCTTCAAGAGGGCTTTCAGGAGGCATAGGTCAGTTTCCTTGGTTAGTTTTGTCGAATGGACTATCCGCTTGCTTCCGATCTCTGATTACTTTTTTATCTGATGCGGGAGTTTCTGATTTTATGAAAATTGAGAGCCTCGACCTGCCGGAGATTGTGAAGCGTTTTTATATTGAGTCCGGGATTGCGGAACTTTATCCGCCCCAGGCGGAGGCCGTTGAGAGGGGGCTTCTTGAGGGGAAAAACCTCCTTGCGGCTATTCCCACGGCTTCGGGCAAGACTTTGCTTGCCGAGCTTGCAATGCTGAAGTCCATCCTTGCAGGGGGGAAGGCTCTTTACATAGTGCCCCTCCGGGCCCTGGCTTCCGAGAAGTTCAGGCATTTTCAGGCCTTTTCCGAACTCGGGGTAAAGGTCGGGATTTCCACGGGGGATTATGACCGGAGGGACGAGGGCCTCGGGTCAAACGACATTATTGTGGCAACTTCTGAGAAGACGGATTCCCTGCTCCGGAACGAGACTGCCTGGATGCAGGAAATTTCGGTGGTTGTTGCCGATGAGGTCCACCTGATCGATTCTCCCGACCGGGGGCCCACCCTTGAAGTCACACTTACAAAACTCAGGAGGATTAACCCGAAATGCCAGATCCTGGCCCTTTCCGCAACCATCGGAAACGCGAAAGAGCTTGCAGCCTGGCTGGAGGCCGAACTCGTCCTGAGTGAGTGGAGGCCCACGGAACTCCGGGAGGGGGTCTTCCTGGACGGGACCTATTACTGTAAGGATTTTGAAAGACCTGTCCGGAAAGAAGGTCCGGATGATGCGGTATCCCTTGTGCTTGACACTCTCAGGGAGGGGGGGCAGTGCCTGGTCTTTGAGAGCAGCAGGAAGAACTGTGCGGCTTTTGCCAGGAAGGCTGCCCCGAAAGTTGGGAAGCTTCTGGTTTCCGGGGACCGGGAAGCCCTTGCCCTGCTCGCGGAAGAGGTCCTGGAAGCCAGTGAGACCGATACCGGGACTGACCTGGCTTCCTGCATCCGGGCGGGGACGGCTTTTCACCATGCGGGTCTGAACACGGCGCTGCGGGAGTGCGTGGAAGGAGGTTTCAGGGAGGGCAGGATAAAGCTGATTTCAAGTACCCCTACCCTGGCAGCGGGCCTTAACCTGCCGGCTAGGAGGGTTATTGTCAGGAACTACCGGCGCTACTCTCCTGATGCGGGGATGCAGCCCATTCCTGTCCTGGATTACAAGCAGATGGCAGGAAGAGCGGGAAGGCCCAGGCTTGACCCTTACGGGGAAGCTGTGCTGCTTGCAGGTTCGAATAAGGAGCTTGTGGACCTTTTCGGGCGTTATATCGAGGCCGGGCCCGAAGAGATCTGGTCCAAGCTCGGGACCGAAAATGCGCTCCGGACGCATGTACTTTCCACAATCGCAAACGGATTTACCCATACGAAGAAAGAACTCATGGACTTTCTGGAAGCGACCTTTTTTGCGTTCCAGTACTCGAATTTCGGGCTGGCCTCGGTTGTGGACGAGTGCCTGTACTTTTTGAAGAAGGAAGGGATGCTCGAGGATTCCGAAAACCTCAAAGCTACCGGTTACGGAGGGCTGGTCTCAAAGCTCTACCTAGATCCCCTCTCCGCCTCGATTCTTGTTAACGGGCTGAAAAAAGCAGGGTGGCTGACCGACCTGACCCTTCTCCACCTGGTTTGCAGTACACCCGATATGCGGCAGCTCTACATGCGCCGGCCGGATTACGGGCCTGTAAACGATTTTGTGGTCTCTCACGTTGAGGAGTTTGCAGAGGCTCCGAAACCTTTCAAGGCCGCGGAATACGAGTGGTTCCTGGCCGAGGTCAAGACCGCCCTTATGCTGACGGACTGGATTCGGGAAAGGCCGGAAAACGAGATCTGTGAAAAGTTCGGAATAGGAGAAGGGGATATTCGGGCAATTGCGGACATAGGGGAGTGGATCATGCACGTCCTTGCCCAGCTTGCGGGCCTGCTGGATCTGAAAGGGGCGGAGAAGGCAAAGGAACTTGAAAAGAGGCTCCATTATGGGGCGGGCCCCGAATTAATGGAACTGCTCGGCATAAAGGGCATCGGACGGGTCAGGGCCCGGAAACTTTACTCTGCGGGCTTTACAACCCTTTCAGGTCTCCTTGAAGCGGACCCGAAAACGGTGGCTGCGGGAGTGGGGCCGCGGATCGCGGCAAGGATTTTCAGGCAACTTGGCCGGCCTGAGAAGGCAGAGGAGCTTGCAGAAAGCCGGAAAATAACCGGGTCCGATAAAAAAGAGCTCGGAGATAATCAGAAAAGTATCCATGATTTTTGAAAGGGGTTTTTCCCGGGTTCCGCTCAGGATTACGGTAAATAGAAGCTTTACCCGGTGTTTCGATGAAATCCCAACAACACGGGGGTCTAACCCCTTCTCTCCCCCTGTTTCGCTTTCTGCGCTTGCTCAAGCGAATTTTTTCACGGTGTTGGTTTTGTTTTGTTTTGTTCAGGCAGACTTTTTCATTGTGTCGGTTTGTTTTGGTCAGGCGGCCTGAAATTCAATACAACCGAAAATTGGTTACCCTGATTTTGAAAATCAAGCTGTTCAGTCGAAATTTTGTATCTTTCAGTGAGTCGAAATTATACATAAGTTATTCAGTGACGAGTTCTAAATGTATGTTAAATATCAAATAGGTGGAAAAGATATGGGATGCAAACCTGTAACATTTAAAGATGTCACTCCTGATGTGTTTGGCTGTATGAAGAAAAAACTTCAGAAAAATGGTGTCAATGTGCCGCAAGGAAAGAAAGGGGGGCTTTCCGGGCGTGGAGTTTTTGCCGATTATGAATGGGACGGGGTGTCAAAGCTTACTGTTACGATTACGGAAAAACCATTTATCATCAGTTGTGGGGAATTGGAGAGAAAAATAAAAGGTTTTGTAAAGCAGTGTCAGAGAGCGTCAAATTAAGGATAAGGCCCCGTAGTCAGGGATAGAGGTTGATAGATGACCGGAAGGAGATTGGAAAAGGAGGATTGCCGGGGAATCTGATTTGAAAACGTGACTCCTGATGTGTTTTCCTGCATGAAGAATAAACTTCGGGAATACGGGCTGAAGGTCCCGGCTGGAAATTCCGGGATGCTTGAAGGAAAAGAGATAGTTGCCTTATTCACCTGGGACGGGGAAAATCATCTGGTAATTGAGGTCAAAGAAAAGCCCTGGTATCTCTACTGCGGGGCATTGAGCGGACAAATGAGGGCTTTCATGTGCGAGTACCAGCGGGTATGAAGGACAAAATCATAACTTTTTTTGTATGTTTTTTAATTTACCTATCAGGATTAATTCATCGCTTATATGATGTTAGATTTTTCTCGATCAACTCCCTGGATAACAGCACATATATATTTATATGTCTATTATAGTAATATAAATATTCATAAAAAGGGATTTTGCGTAAGCTATATTATCCTTCAGTGCAGGGAAGGTACATCATGGCAAGAGACAGACGAGACTATTATTATCATCAGGCAAAACAGGAAGGTTACCGTTCCAGAGCCTCTTTCAAACTCAAGCAGATTAACGAGAAGCACCGTATTATCAATCCAGGAGACTCGGTCGTGGACCTTGGGGCGGCTCCTGGCGGGTGGTTGCAGGTTGCAAAGGAGTTTTCCAGGGGAAAGGTTCTGGGGGTGGATCTCCAGATAATCCAGCCCCTTGAGGGAGTGGAGACTATCCGGGGAAACATTAACGCTGATTCTACGATTGAGAAGATCATCGAGATTGTCGGGAAAGGTGGAGCGGACGTGGTTATCTGTGATGCGGCCCCCAATCTTTCCGGGAACTGGTCCTATGATCATTCCCGGTCCATCGAGCTTACCACCTCGGCTCTTGAGTGCGCGAAAAAGATCCTGAAGCCAGGCGGAACTTTTGTTGTGAAGGTCTTCCAGGGCGATATGTTCGAGGACTACATGGATAAGGTAAGGGCTAATTTCGTGCGGACCTCGGCCTACACCCCGAAAGCCTCCAGAACCCAGAGTGCGGAGATCTACGTTATAGGAAAGAAACTCCTGACGACTTCTATACGGAAGGGCAATGAGTTCGTGGTCGAGATCGAAAAACTCGGAACTTCCGGAGACGGGGCCGTGCTTGTAAATGGCCTGGTGGTCTTTGTAAAGGAAGTCGAGGTCGGAGAGAAGGTCAGGATAAAAATCGAGGACGTAAAGCCCAATTTGGCTTTTGCAAGTGTGCTGGAGCGCAATGTGACGGAGACCCCTGAGAAGCCTGTGCCTGAGAAGGTCAGGATAAGAGATCCCATAAAGCCCGGTTTTGCCTTTGCCGATGTTGTTGAGGAACCTGAAAAATTTGAGGAGCCTGAGACTCCCAGGACAAAAACCAGGCGCATAAAGCCCAGTTTCGCTTTTGCAGATGTGGGAAAGAAGCCTGAGAACTCTGAGAGTTCTGAGAACGAGAAGGTCGAATAATTTTTTAAGCAGGGCGTCTGTTTAGATAATACATAGAAGAAAGAAAACGTTTTTTTTTCCAAAAACAGGTGGTTCCATTTGATTGACCTTCACACTCACAGCATTTTCAGTGATGGGGAATTAATCCCCAGCGAACTCGTCCGCCGGGCCGTTGTGCATGGTTACGAGGCCATAGCGATTACCGACCACGCGGATTTTTCGAACCTTGAATTCCTCCTTGAAGGCGCAAAGAAGGCTAAGTACCTTGAGGAAGAATGGGACATAAAAGTCCTGGCCGGAGTCGAACTTACCCACGTTCCCCCCAGGAAGATCGCCCCCCTCGCCCGAAAAGCAAAGGAATTGGGCGCTGATATCGTGGTCGTGCACGGGGAAACCATTGCCGAGCCCGTGGCCTCCGGTACAAACGCCGCGGCCGCGGTCTGCGAGGACGTGGACATCCTGGCCCATCCAGGCCTGATCTCCCCGGAGGACGTACAAACTGCAATTGAAAATAATGTCTGTCTGGAAATCACGGCAAGAAACGGGCACAACCGGACAAACGGGCACGTCGCCAGACTGGGCCTTGAACTCGGGGCAACCCTTGTCCTGAATACGGACACCCACGGAATTGACGACCTTATCACGGATGAAACGGCCCTGAAAATAGTGATGGGTGCAGGGCTTTCTGAAGGGCAGGCAAAAAAAGTTCTGGGAAATTCGGCCCGGTTAATAGATTAATCTGTTGATTATACATTCTTTTTTTAAGGCTGTTTCCGGTCTCCCGGTTGCTATTATCGAAAACAACCGGAAATGGCGTATTTCGGCCTTTTCCGTCAAAGTCGGAATTGTTAAGAACTGGGTTCCCCCTCCCCGTCTGCTGCCGGAGATAATTAATATTGTTTTTCGGTCATAATCTTCGGAACTACCAACAAATTTCTACCTTCGATATTGTACCCATAGGTACGTAAGTTTCAATGTAATAATCGTTTTCACATCATCATGTTATTGATTCTGCAAAATTATTTCCATATTTCAATTAATATAATATCCTGTCCTGTCACCACAATGCGAAGCGAAAAACAAGCACGCAAGTTGGAAACATGGTACATGTCACCCGAAGGGTTCGGGCAGAGCCGGGAAAAGCCGTAATCCGAAAGGAAGCTCAAGTATCATGCTCATAAATCTTTTCACCTATGGAAGGAACGTGGGTTGGAGTCTGTATGACTTGTGGAGTTTGCTCCAAAGAATGACTCATGAGGCCGTTCGGTCTTTAGCCGAGTGGTAGTTCATATTGGAAAAGACCCATATGAATACAGAATTAATTATTCGATGGAGGGTTTATTGATTCCGTTACCGGGAACTCAGATATCACCGTATATGTTATATTGCTGTTAACGAAGGCGACTTTATGACAGAAGCTAAAAATCAGTGCAAAAAAGTATTATTTGTAATAGCTCAGGAAGAGTTCAGGGATGAGGAATTTTTTATCCCTAAGGAAATATTTGAAACCGGGGGAATTGAGGTCACTGTTGCAGCCGAGTCCACGGAAACCGCAAAAGGGGTGCTTGGGGGCACGATCAAATCTGACATAAGAATTTCCGAGGCCAACGCCAGTGATTATGACGCAATTGTAATCTCAGGGGGGCCTGGCTCCAGGAAATTCCTCTGGGATAACGAGAAACTCCGGTTGCTTGTAAAAAAGGCTTACGAACAGGAGAAAGTGCTTGCAGCAATCTGTATTTCTCCGGTGGTCCTGGCCAGGGCCGGGGTACTTGAAGGGAAAAAGAGTACGGTTTTCAGGAACCCTGCAACACTTCGGGAACTTGAGGACAGTGGAGCCCTCTACGAGGACAAAAACGTGGTAGTTTCAGGAAAAGTGATAACCGGACGGGACCCCGAAAGCTCGAAGGCCTTCGGGAAGGCCGTACTGGACGTCCTGAATATAACATAAGAACGCCGCAAAAGCAAAAGAGAAAAAGAACCGCGCAAAAGCAAACGAGGTTCGGATTTTTACCCGGCCGCCATTGCGATATTTTCCCTCACCTGCGGGATTTCAAAACCTTTGAGCTGGCCTTGGTACAGGTGTCTTCTTCCCCTTCGCCGCATTCCACCACTATGCCTCTTAGCAGGCGGCCCAGAATGTCGGAACCTGTCACAATCCGTTTTTCCTCTCCCCAGTAGAGGATAAGATCCTGGTCGATCACATCGTCTTCGGGGTGCTGGGGATAGACCTTGAACTGCCGTATAACCTGTTCCAGCCTGGTCTTAGGAGTCCTTATCACAACCGGGATGTGTCCGTAGTAGTAGGGAAGAAAGGGGCCTTTTTTAAAGACGGCGTCTCTTAAGAAGCCATCTGCGTCAAGCACCATAACAGGTTCGCCTGCAGGGTCCGTGACAACCACCCATTTTTTCCCAGAGGCCTCTATTTTTTTCAAAAAGGGGTCCTCAGGGTTCCTTTCTATAAGGGGCAGGACAGGGCGACCGTTTTTGATAGGCAGGGAAATGATGCTTTTCGGGTCCACGATCGAGCCTTCGTCCGAGATGGAGATGTCGTCGATGGAGAGGAAGTTAAGGGCTCCCATCCCTTCAAACCTTCCTATATCGGACTTCGAAGACTCGATATGTTTTTTCAGCATGATGCGCATGGACTGTTCTTTTAAAAGTTCAAGTTGCTCCCGACCAAGCCACCAGTCCAGGATCAGAGCCGTGGGTTTTGCCGCGGGGTAAAGCAATATCTGGTAGAAGCGGACTACAGGGGACAGAAGGGCCCCGATTTTTAGCGCATTTCTTGAAACGTAGGCCTGAGGGGCGATTTCTCCGAAACATGTAATCCCGACGGTTGAAAAAATAAACGCCGCGGTTCCGGTCATTACGGAATCCGTAAGCAGGGTTAAAAGAACGTTTACCCCTACGTTTCCCCAGAGCAGGGTTGTGAGCAGGAAGTTCGAGTCCCGTCTGAGATTCAGGACCTTTATGGCTTCCCGGTTTTTAGCCTCGGCTTCGATTTCAAGCCTCAGCCGACCAAGGCCGAAAATTCCGATTGTAAGGCCCGAAAAGATTGCGGACTGGAGCAGACAAAAAGCGATTAGAATCCAGGTGATTATTTCATACATTGTAAGTCTGTGGCCCCGATATAGTTTTAAGATGTCAACTGCTCTTCCCTAAAATTATCTATTTTAGTACAGGGGGCTTGAATATCCCTTAAAGCAGGTCATTTATTCGTATGGGTGGTTGACTTACACCCTGAAGATTCCACGCTATGCCTGAAATCTCCTTTTTATCTTTTTTTATCTTATTTTCATCTATTTTTCTATTTTAGTGCTGATTTAAGGTCTGCATTCATTTCAAATTTGAAAATTCTGCACCGAAATTATACATATAGTCACTCTGTAATTATTGAAATAAAAAACATTTTGTAGCTCATCTAGTATATGAATTGCTCTGTATTCTCCGTTTCTTCCAATAAAAATGAATGCAGAGCCCGTGACTGATGTATTGCCACTTATTAGAGATTATCCTGTCGATCAGGAAGAAGGCCTTTACCAGTTAATCACCTGGTTTTTAAACTTTGTAACGGAAGAAGAAGACCTTCTTCAGTCAGGTGCAGGACGAGATGAGAGGAACTATTATTGCGATTCCAAATCATTTCCATAACTATGGACTTTGAAATCGGCTTATAGATCAGCGAGTTTCCCATTAAAGAACCACGGATGGACACGGATAAACACGATTTACGTCATCCGTGTCCATCAGTGTTTATCCGTGGTTTTATTCTCTTATTTTGGAATCTATATACTATTCTCGCAAAGCCCGTCGAAACGAGTGAACTACCCCCACCTGCCAGCCTCCGGCTGTCGTGTTAAACCATAGGTTTAACAGGAGTTTCTAATTTTCAATTAGAAAAATCGAGGAAGGGGACTTCCCGCCGATCTGTTAAAAATCTCGTACCTTCCTAACGAAATAAGGTAAATTGAAGCCCTCCGAACTTCAATTCAGCTAATTTTGTACCTGTAATTCAGGAATTTCATGTACGTTTTTTCAAAAAAAATTCAGGCCGGAAGGCGCCTTATCATCTCCAAATAACGTCGGCCTGCTTTCTTCCGGGAATCCTCCAGAACTTATATTTCGGATACCCGATTATCAGCGCATATTGCGGGACGTTTCCTCCGGGGAGATCCAGGGCCTCCTTCAGGGGTTCGTACTCCCGGGCCGCGATCTGCAAAAGTCCGGCCCAACATCCGCCCAGGCCAAAGGAGGAGGCCACCAGGTCAACAGTGCTCAGGGCAATGATGCTATCTGTATATGCATATTCATTCTCGGCATAGGCATATACAAGGCAGGGGGCCTCATAACAGATCGGGTCAAGGCCTGCGTCCCGACGGGCGACGAGTCCGGGGAAAATCTGTTTCAGCGGATGATCGATGTCTTTTTCGACCATCAGGCGCATCCAGTCGATTGCAAGGTCTGCAAGCTTTTTGACCTTCCCGGCATCGTTTATCACAAGCCACTTCACGGGCTGGACGTTCATGCCCGAGGGGGCAAAACGTACAGTTTCCAGAATTTCTTCAAGCTTTTCCCTTTCAACCGGTTTATCCTTAAAGGCCCTTATCGAACGCCTGCTCTGGGTGTACTTTTTTAGCACTTCTGGGCTGATCTGTTCGGTGTCGGCAAGATTGTTCTCCGGGGAAAAGGTCTCGTAATTCCCCTGGATTGCGTTTGCCGGGCAGACGGCTTCGCAGTGGCCGCAGCGGACGCAAAAAGGCTCATTTTCGGGCGGGACGGAGGGGACGCCGTCCTCTCCGGGTATGATTACGTGAACAGGACAGATCTCCGAACAGGTTCCGCAGGCCGTGCACTTTTCCGGGTCAAAATATATCAGGCTCATTTAATGCACCTCTTTAAAGCTGTATATCCTGGTTATGGGCTTAATTAAGATATAATTAGCCATTATTCCGGATTCTCTCTTTTCCAACAATATTGTATGGACCAGAATGCAATTTCCCAAATTAAAATCTCGATTTTGTAGAAAACTATTTTCTGTAATCATTTAGACTTTCGTTCAAAGTCTGGAATACCACCAACTCCGGGATACTATAAAGGATGGGATTGTAGGACGCTACCCATCAAGTTATTGGTACATCCTTTTGAAAATGTTAATATGGTAATAACTATAATTATATTGCAATGTTCAGACAATAAGATTCTGGATAAGATCATTAAGTAACTATAATAATTTAAGTCGTATGTAAAAAACTGACTCGTAGGAATATACGAATGGATTTAAATGAAGTGGCTGTGGATCCACCTAACCCACCTTGGAAACCTTTAGAAATTCTCTCACAACCAGAAGGTTACCTCTCATATTATTATAGTGACGATATTAGTCCACTACCAGTGCGTTGGGTAACAAAGCCAGGTGATAATAAAAGCGACCCAAATCTTGAAACATCGACATATGGACTGTTTTCTACATGTTCTTCTAATATGAGGCGAGGAGTTGTTAAGTATGGTCGTCCATACATTTTTTTTATCACTAATAGAAATGGTGTCCGTGTATTATCTGGATATTATCATATCAAATGGTATGTTGAAGGAGCTTTCTCGGGGGGCTGGGATTTTTCTATTGCTGCAGACAAAGTGCATTTTGTAAATCCACCGATAAGTTTAGTAGAAATCGATAAAAAGTTTGGATTAACCCTTGCTAAACACTTTAGGACTCATAAGGGAATTTCACATGAGACATGCTGTAAACTCAGGAATTTACTCGATTTGTATGAGGATTCCACCGCTTCTTACCTTGAGGAAATTGATCGTCTTGAACGGTTTAATCTACAACACGGAGAATATCGTTACATAGGGTGGAAGCAGAAAGATAAATTCTCTTGGGAGTATGCAAGACAATATTTTAAACAGTTCTTTCAAGAATCATCCGAACAGGTAATACCGCAAAGAGTAAAAAATTCAAATGATGAGAATCAGTGGTTTTGTTCATCATGTCAGAGGGTTTTTGTAAACAAATCACTCCTACGTCGATGCCCAAACTGTGGAGAACTGGCATCTTTGCAACCAATATCGAAAAATGCAGGAGAGCCATAAATGGCACGCAGAATCTTTATTTCATATCAACATGCTGATCAGATGTCGGCGAAAGCTTTCAATTTACAAGGGAAAAACTCTAAAATTAACTTTGATTTTATTGGGCGTCATCTGTTGGATCCAGTGAATAGTGAAAATGAAGGCTATATCAAAAGAAAGATTCATGAGCAAATCACAGGAACATCAGTTACGATAGTGGTTATTGGTAAAGAAACAGCATATAGCGAGTGGGTGGCTTGGGAGATCAGAGAAAGTTTAAAAAAAAATAATCCAAACGGAATTGTAGGAGTTCTTCTCAAAGATGTTACACCACCACCTCGGGATTCACCAGTTGGAAAGGCATTATATGAAGCTGGTGCGGAGATTGTAGAATGGAAACAGGACAAAATCGAAGCTGCAATTGAGAGGGCTGCAAAAGCTACAGGACGTATTAAACAAATAAAGAAGTATAATAATGTGGATGGAAGTGGCTGTAATAGATAAATTTATGGTGGATTATGGATCTCCCAGATAGCTATTTTATTTACAATAAAAGTGCTATAACTGCACAACGTAACCATTTTAGGCAAATTCGATGCGAATTAATTCAATTAGTGATTGTTGCAATATTATCCTTGATTATCTCTTTATCCAATAATGAAACAATTTCTACAATCGGTTTTTCAGCTATAGTTGTCATATTTTTGATTGGAATAATAATTCAATTTCATTATAGCAAACAGCAATTTGGAAGAAAATGGTTTGAATCTAGAGCCGTTGCCGAATCCATCAAGAGTTTAGCATGGCAATATGCTGTAGGATGCGGAAATTTTTGTGAAGAGGACAGAGCTGAACTGTTATTCCTTCAACAAATTAGGCAAATAAAAGAAACATATAAAGTAAACCCTGATCCAAAAACAACATCTTCTGGGATATTAGATGAAAAAAAGCAGTCTATGGAAAAAATAAGAAAAATGGAATGGGAATTAAAAAGGGAGACATATATTAAGGAACGTATTGATGACCAAATTACTTGGTACACAGATAAAGCAAAACTAAACAAAAAATACTCCGATAGATATGAGATACTTGTAATTCTATTGCAATTAATTGTTATTGTTGCAGGCATAGTTCTAGTATATACTCATATTAATGGTGCTCCAGTACTGGCTTTGATTGTGATGCTAATTACAAGTATAATTGGATGGAGTCGAAGTAAACAGTATGCAGAATTAGTGGAGCCTTATCAAAATGCGTCCCGAGAATTGAACGAAATTAGGCAAGAAATTTTATTTGTTAAGGACAAAAAAGATTTTCAATGTTTTGTTCTAAATGCTGAGCAAGCGATTTCACGCGAGCATACGATGTGGCTAGTTAACCGTGGATTACACAATCAATGGCATAAATTAGAATAAATAATTTTTCAAATGAGGTTAGGTGCAGACTAAAAATTTTCCTATAGTGTGGAATATAATTGAAACAAGAAGTGAAGTATATAAGCTATATTCGAGGCTTAAATGATATCGCAAGGAATTATGAATAAATTCAAAGAATTAAGTATTGAATTGACTAAAAAGTGTGTTTTAGATTGTATTTACTGTAGTAGCGAAGCAGGGATTGACGAAGAAGAAGAGTTAAAATTAGAACGTATAATAGAAATAGTTGAAGAGGCTAAATCATTTGGTGTAAATACAGTTTCTTTATCAGGGGGAGAAGTATTTTTATATAAGCACTATGCAGATTTTTTTAAGTTTTTAAAAGAAAGCGGGCTTAATATTGTTATTTATACAAGTGGAATGAAAATTGAAAATGGAAAAAATAAATCAATCTCAAAAAGAATATTGAAGGAATTAGTAATAAGTGAGAATAATCCTAAGATGTTAATGAATATACAAGGATATAATAAACGTACTGCAGAATTCATTAATAATGTACCAAACTCTTTCAAAGTTATTAAAGAAACAATAGCTAATATTAAAGATGTTGGATTATTTTTAGGTGCCAATGTAGTACCTTTTAAAGAAAATTTTAGACATGTAGATAAAATATATAATTTTTGTTTGGATAATAACTTTAACCAAATAAATTTTTTACGTTATGTTCCTCAAGGCAGGGGCCAAGATAAAAATTTTAATTTAACGCCATCTGATTTCCTCATATTACAAAAAAGCCTTGTAGAATTATTAAGAAGGAACAAAGATCAGAATGAATTAATCGATATTAGGTTAGGCCATCCAATAAATTTTTTATTCCTATTAGGTCAGAATCACTTATATCAAAAAGAAAAAAATCATTATTGCAGGGGAGGACTTGATGCTCCTCTTATTCAACCAAATGGCGATATGGTGATGTGTCCAGCCTGGAAAAATTTGTTAAAATTTAGAGCTGGAAATATTTATACGCAAAGCTTAAAAGAAATATGGAATTCTTACAATTTTGAATTGTTTAGAGATTTTATTAATAAGGATTATAAAACCGGTTTGAAAACCCCTTGCAATAATTGTGAATATTTAGATGAATGTAGAGGTAAGTGTGTCGCTCAAAGGCTCTTAGCGCAAAGAGACATATCGCGAACAGATTCCCTGATTGAACCAATATCATATGCTCCAGATCCACAATGTTTTAAAAAAATTATTAATAATCGGAGTGAATAGATGTTATTACAAGAGTTAACCGATTTTTTTTATGATAGTCCTTTAGCTTTCATGAAAGCAATACCATTTGAAAAAGTCGTTTTTGATAACAAAGCAGAGTATATGTGTAAGTTTGGATGTAAAAAATACAATCGAAGTCATTCTTGTCCACCAGCATCACATGCCTTATCTATAGAAATAAAAAATGATAAATTTAAGTGGATATTATTAGTAGCTACAACGTATATTTTCCAAAAGGATTATTCTTGGTTTAAGATGAGAATAGAAAATTCTCAAAAAGAAATGGAAATACAAAGAATATCAACTCAACTTGATAATATCATGAGCAAGGGTGGATTGGATTATATTGTTCTATCTGGCGGTTGTTGCAAAAAATGTAGAGAATGTTCTATACTAAATAATCAAAAGTGCAAAAAACCATCTTTAAGATTGACTAGCATGGAGTCTGTTGGAATAGATTGTCAAAAGACTATGCACAATGCAGGATTTGATTTTGAAATGCCAAACAGTACTAGTATCAACAGATGTGCAGCAATTTTATTAAATACAGATGAAATTTGTTCAATAAGTTTACAAAAAAGAGAGTCGTTTCAAAAGTATAATGAAATTAGTAAAAAGCAAGTGGAAAAATTGTGTTTAAATTTACTACAGGAATTTCCACAACTATTTGAAAGCATCGAGCTTAAATCAATTTTTGATTTAGAGATAAAAGATTCTAATTGTACAACACATTGTAAAAATATTAACCGGAAAAATTTCTCATGCGCTCCGTATTCTAATAAGTTAGAATTAAATTTATGGACTGATTTTATATTATGGAAATGGAGAGATAATAATACTAAAAAATATAGTTATAATACAGCTTTAAAAAAAATTCATTCAGCTGTTTTTTCAATGGGATTTTATTTTGCATTGAGTTTACGAGATTGTTATTGTGATGAATGTAGTCAATGCACATTTTCTTTATCAGATAAACCAGTGTGCAATCATAGAAAATTATTATCTCCTTCTATGCAATCACAAGGTATATATCCATCAAACTTTGGGAAAGGTAAGTATGGAATTGAATTATTGCATTTTTAATTGGGTCTAATAAACTGATAAAATTAACATGAAATGAAGGAAAAATGCTTCATCTTCTTTTTTCAGCTTCTTGAATAAATTTTTGCATTTTTGCAGGTTCGCCCCAATAATGAACGAAATACTTTTTATTATCAAATATTTTAGGACAATCGGAATATTTTTTGATTTCTTCATTCTTTCCTTTTAATACTATTCCTATAATTCCTTTATTTTTAGATTGGCTAATTTCTAATTCCTTGTTTACCCAATCACTTTTTTTTGTTTTACCTGAAATTAAGCAGACTGTTACAGACGATTTATCTATTAATGATTTGATATACTGTTCAATTTCGTATTCAGGCTTGCCTTTGTAATCTTTCTTACACGAACCATCCAAAAAATTTACATCTGAGTTGGGATTACTTAACATTCCTCTGAAGCCATTAACTTGTTCAATATCTTCATCATATGCGAAACTTAAGAAAATTTGCATTTTCTATCACCTGATGAATGTTAAATAAAGTTATATAAAAACCTTATGATGTTAAATGATTTCACTGAATGTTTCACAGAGTGTTGGAATAAAAAAGTTGTCAATTACCTTTCCCATATTTCCAACCCTTCATCTCAAGCCTATGGGATGTGTGTACATCGGAAAGATGGAGGGGTGAATATGAACACAAAGGAGATAAGGCAGATATTATCTTTTTTCCATTCTTTTTCCTCTTTCCTTTCTATTTTACGTATTTTTGAGACAGACCGCTCTCCTGCTTCAAGCGGGACAAAAACGACTCAATATAGCGAATAACATTGTAGGGGGAAGAAATTCTTAATTTAGCCTTATCGAGTCTTTCTTGTCCCGGAAGCCAGAGGCTTCCGGCTTTTCCAGAATAAGAAATAAAAAGAGGAGTAGAAAGTAAAAACGACGGAAAAACCTGTGCACTGCAGCAAATA
>JAQVBP010000066.1:3537-15690 GCA_028690255.1 Methanosarcinaceae archaeon | reverse complement strand
CTGGACACCAGGCCCCCTTCTGGCCTGTATCCGTAGAGTTTTTCCCGGGCTATGAATGCAGGAAGCCCGCGGTTTCTTTCGTGAGGTATTTAATTTTCTTTACTTTAATTTTCTTTATTTTAATTTTATTTATTTTAATTTTATTTACTTTAATTTTCTTTACTTTAATTTTCTTTACTTTAATTTTCTTTATTTTAATTTTCTTTATTTTAATTTTCTTTACTTTAATTTTCTTACTTTAATTTTCTTACTTTAATTTTCTTTATTTTAATTTTCTTTATTTTAATTTTCTTTATTTTAATTTTCTTTACTTTAATTTTCTTACTTTAATGGCTCTTCGCTAGATAATATGGGTAAATTTTTATAATAAAAATATAATATAAATTAGTATTACAATATTTAGTGGAAATAAATATAGGAGTTTGATTACCCATTTGCGAAAAGATATTTGAAATTCCTCTGAATGTCAAAAACCCATGGTACATATCAAATTTTGAATTTAACTCGGTATCTGAAAACCTTGATATTTGGCTTGATTTTGAACGTGGTTCTAAATTTTCATGCCCTAAATGTGGTAAGCCTAATTGTTCTGCTTATGATACTAAAGATAAAGTATTGCGTCATATCAACCACTTTCAATACACTACCTATTTGCACTGTAGAGTTCCAAGAGTAAAATGTGAAGATTGTGGAGTTCTCCAAATAAAAGTTCCCTGGGCTCGCGAACAAAGTAGTTTTACACTCCGAATGGAAGCTATGATCCTCGAACTTGCAAAAAAAATGCCCGTACTACAAGTTGGGAAATTGCTTGGGGAGAATGACAAGAAGCTTTGGAGAGTCATACACCATTACGTTGGTGAAGCAAGGTCAAAAGAGGACTTTTCTGATGTATTTGTGATTGGTATAGATGAAACTTCATGCAAGAAAGGACACGACTACATAACGATTGTTGTTGATAACAGCGATTCTAAGGTAATATTTGCTTGTGAAGGAAAGGACTCTTCAACTATCAGCAAATTTCGTGAAGACTTGGAAAATCATAACGGAAACTCAAGCAACATTCGATTAGCATGTTGCGATATGTCTCCTTCATATATTAGCGGCATTTCAAAAGAATATCCACACGCAAAAATTACATTCGATAGATTTCATGTGATGAAAGCGATGAATGATGGAGTCAATGAAGTAAGGAAACAAGAACAAAAAAAAACAAGAAACTAAAAGCTACCAAATTCATATGGCTTACAAACAAGGAAAAACTAACTGAAAAACAAAAGAAAAAGCTTTTAGAGCTGCAAAATCAAAAACTGAAGACATTAAGGGCATATAATATAAAAGAAAGCCTTAGGAAGCTCTGGGAATGCAAAAACCGAGATGAAGCTGAACAATATCTCAAAAAATGGTATTTTTGGGCGACTCATAGCAGGTTAGAAGCAGTAATTAAAGTTGCTAAAACCATTAAAAGGCACTGGGATGGAATTCTGAACTACTTTGATTCAAGGATCACTAACGGCATTTTGGAAGGTATTAACAGTATTGTACAGTTAATAAAAAGAAATGCTAGAGGATTCCGAAACACTCAATATTTTATCAATATAATCTATCTAAAATTAGGAAAGTTAGATTTCAAATTACCCATCTGAAACGACGAAGAGCCACTTTAATTTTCTTACTTTAATTTTCTTTATTTTAATTTTCTTTATTTTAATTTTCTTTATTTTAATTTTCTTTACTTTAATTTTCTTACTTTAATTTTCTTTATTTTAATTTTCTTTATTTTAATTTTCTTTACTTTAATTTTCTTTACTTTAATTTTCTTTATTTTAATTTTCTTTACTTTAATTTTCTTTACTTTAATTTTCTTTATTTTAATTTTCTTTATTTTAATTTTTTTTTCGGTACCTCTTTATCTTTCTTTAATTTCTCTCAACTTTTCATCTTTTTCCTCCTCATCTTCCTCCTTATATTCTTTCTCATTTTCTTCTATCATTTTCTTCAATTGTAACCCGATTATTTTTTTAATTTGTTCTCTGTTTTTCTTCTATTATTCTTTTCTTTTTCCGTTACTCATTATTTTTCTTTCTTTTTTGGCAGAAATGTCAGGTAATTGGCAGAAATGTCAGGTAATTCTCATCAATGCTTATAAACGCATACAGGATCATGTTTGATTTTTTAGACACTTCGTAAACACGTTCTGAAATCGATTACTTCTATCCTGTAACATTATGGGGTAAAACAGTATCATGAGACCTTATAATTTCAAACGTTTTGAATTTTAACGATATAATAAAGTGGGAATTGCTGGGGAAATGTATATTTATATTTATTATTCTACATGAAGCCGTAGAACGATTGAAATGAAGAGCAAGATCGGTTAATTCTGTATAAAATTGTACTTTTGTCGGATATCCGGTATAATGTGCAGATTTAACAGATAAACGCTGTTAATTTGGGTAAATTTTTCCCGAATATTTTCCGCAATTTTGATTGAAAAATAGTTTGCTTGATAGTGAAGAGGCTTTCAATAAAAACCGAAACATTTTTACTATATGACAAAAGACTATACGCTGAAGAAAATGGAAGATTTCTTTCTATCTTTATTTTCTATGTGGATTAATTCTGGATTGAACTTTTTCATACCTGACTGCAGTACATACTAACTATCTATAATAAACAATTCCAGAGGTTGGGTTGATGATTCATGGATCCATCTAACGCAATAGTAATAGCTGTCTTTTTACCATTTATAGTCACATGGACACTACCTTTGTTATATAAAGTATTTAAACAGCGCATAGGCTGGATTGCTGCAGCCATTGCATTTACATGTTTTGCGCTTGTTGCTCAGGTAGTCCCGTATACAATGGCGGGAACTCCAATAAAGGATTCTTGGCTCTGGTTACCCTCCGCAGGTCTTTCTTTTGATATTTATGGGGACGGCATGGCCGTGCTCCTGGCATTAATCGTTACGGGCGTTGGTGTTATCATCATGTCCTATTCAACCGGTTACATGTCCACAAAGGAAGACCTGCCAAGGTATTACCAGTGGCTTTTGCTCTTTATGGGAGCCATGCTGGGCGTGGCCTTTACGGATAACACGATCCAGATGTTTGTTTTTTGGGAACTGACTAGTATCACCTCGTTCATGCTCATTGGATACTGGAGAGAACGACCAGAATCCATATACGGTGCAACCAAAGCTCTGCTGGTGACGGCCGGAGGCGGCCTTTTCATGTTCGCGGGCTTCCTGCTGCTCAGAATAGCCTCAGGGACCTACGGAATATCGGAGGTTGCCGGGAGTTCCGAACTCCTCGCAAACGTCCACGACAGTGAGCTCTACGTTGCAACCCTGATCCTTATCTTTATCGGGGCCGCTTCCAAATCGGCTCAGGGGCCCTTTTATATCTGGCTCCCCAATGCCATGGAAGCTCCGACCCCCGTAAGTGCTTTCCTGCACTCGGCCACAATGGTCAAAGCCGGAGTTTACCTGGTTGCAAGGATGCACCCCATTCTCTCGGGGACCCCTGAGTGGTTGATCCTGGTTTCAGGGACCGGAATGTTCACCATGGTAATGGCGGGCTTTCTGGCCTTCCGGCAGACTGACATCAAGGCCATCCTGGCCTACTCGACAATAAGTCAGTTAGCCTACCTGATGACCATGTACGGGTACAGCACGGCCGAACATCCGGGGCTGGGGTTCGCGGCGGCGACCTTCCACCTGTTAAACCACTCCACCTTCAAAGCCACGCTCTTCCTTGTGGCAGGTATAGTGGCGCATGAGGCGGCGACCCGAGACATACGAAAACTTGGCGGTTTGCGAAAAGAGATGCCAAAAACCTTTATCGTGGCTGTGATTGCGGCCGCATCGATGGCAGGTGTACCCCCCCTCAACGGCTTCCTCAGCAAGGAAATGTTCTATGAGACCTCACTTGAAATAGGCCATCTGGTCGGCGGCCCCTGGGCATTAATCTTCCCGGTCGTTGCGGTGATGGGCGGGGTGTTTACCCTTATGTACTCCATCAAGCTCATAGACGGAATTTTCCTTGGGGAGAGAACCCATGACCATGACGTCCCGCACCACGTGCACGATGCCCCTCTGGTTATGCTTGCTCCGGCAGTCTTCCTGGTAGGCCTGATTATCTTCTTCGGGCTTTATCCGAAATTCCCGATCGAGACCCTGATCCAGCCAGCCTACAGCGGGCTTGTCCCGGGGGCCGAGCACCTGCACATAAAACTCTGGCATGGAATAACAACTCCCTTCCTGATGACGGTAGCAACCTTTGCAACCGGTATCATACTCTACAGGTTCTACAATGGAATCGCGGCCTGGCAGAACAGTTTCAGTGCCAGATTCCCCTGGATCAGTGTGAACTACTACTATGACTGGACCGTTAACAACGCCAGAGACGTAACTCACAAAATCTCGGCGGTTTTCCAGCCAGGGCCAATCGGACCTTACATCAAAGCCTCGTTGCTTTTTATGTTCTTCCTGGCTATGGTTCCGCTTTTCTATTTCCATATCCCTGCCGGAAGCATCCTGCCTGCGGGTATGAACTTTAATGCGCAGCCCTACGAAATCGTGCTCTATGCCCTTATGCTTGTATCAGCCCTTGGTGCCATGATAATCCCGAGATACCTGCCGGCAGTTATCTCTCTCTCGGCCCTGGGTTTCCTGGTATCCCTGCTATACATGTACCTGAAGGCCCCTGACCTTGCTATGACCCAGGTCTGTGTGGAAACGCTTTCCACCATTGTCTTTATCCTGGTAATTATGAAGATGCCTCAGAAGTTCAAAGAACCAATGCCGATGGGTAAAGTCATGGTAAACCTATTAATTTCCGGCGCAGTCGGGTTTGCGGTCTTTGCCATCATGGTCAACGCAAATGTTGGAATGCTTGGTTCGTTTGAGTCCTTCTCCCAGTACTTCATCGAGAAAAGTATGGCGATGACCGGTGGACTGAACGTTGTAAACGTGATAGTCGTGGACTTCAGAGGGTACGATACCATCGGAGAAATTTCAGTTCTCTCCCTGGCAGCTCTGGGTGTTTATAACCTGATCCTGAGCAGAGCCGGAGGGGCCGAGGGAGGTGAAGACGAGTGACCACGGTAATAACCAAAACAGTCGCAAAGATCTGTTTGATGGTGGATATGCTCTACTCAATCGACCTCCTGCTTATCGGAGGGAACCGACCTGGCGGAGGTTTCATCGGCGGTGTGCTCTGTGCATGCGGAATCGGACTCATCTATGTGGCATACGGATATGAAGATATCAAAAAAATCTGGAATCCGGACTGGCATTCCTGGTTCGGATACGGCTTGCTTTTTGCAAGCATAACGGCACTATCTCCCTTACTTGCTGGCCACAACTATTTCAGAAGTGCCTTCGATATAAGGCCAATAGAATTAATGGGGTATGAAGTGGGCGAGCTTGAACTGGTCTCCTCCATGTTCTTTGACCTCGGAGTTTACTTCGTGGTGGTCGGAGGTTTGCTGTTTATTGTTACAAAAGTAGGCACTGATAAAGTAAAAGATCCGGAGGGCGGACAATGAATAATACTCTGCTCGCACTTACCATCTCTCTGTTATTCGGAATGGGGACCTTCCTGATCCTCCGCAGAGACATAATGAAAGTTATCATCGGTTTCGGGATCGTATCTCATGCCGTAAACCTGTATATTGTTGCAAGCGGGGTCTTCTCCGAAGGTAAGGTGCCGATCCTTGAACACGGGGAGCATGTTAATCAGGGCCTGGTCTACAACGATAATCTGGCTAATCTGGCAGCCGGAATAGTGGGGCCAACTACAACAGCTCCTTATACCGAGTTTGTGGACCCGCTTGTCCAGGCCCTTGTGCTCACAGCCATTGTGATCGGGCTTGCAACGACTGCCTTTATCCTGACGCTTGCGTACCGTATCTATGAAGAATACGGAACGACCGATGTTCAGGAACTCAGGAGGCTGTGGGGATGAGCTTTTTAATGCAGCACCTTCCCATACTCCTGATAGCCATTCCACTGTTAATGGCTCCGGCAACGATCCTGACCAAAGCATATCCGGGCTTTCAAAAGGCCCTGGATATTGTGGCAAGTCTGGTTTTGCTGGGTTTAAGCGGGCTTTTGCTCTCCACGGTCTGGGATGGCGGAATTACGGTTTATGAGGTGGGAGAATTCGGAAAGTACGGGATCGTGCTTGTAGCCGACCTCCTGAGTGCCTCGATGGTGGTACTGAGCTGTTTAATCGGGTGCATGGGGCTTATTTACTCCTACGATTATATAGAGAGTAAATCCCTGAACCTTACGTACCACTCCCTGTACAACCTCATGCTTGCAGGTATCAACGGGATCTTCCTGACAGGGGATATTTTCAACCTGTTTGTTTTCTTCGAAATCATGCTGCTCTCATCCGGAGCTTTGATCGTTGCAAACGAAACCTCAACGGTTACGAAGATCTCGGACAAGATGGAAGCTACCATGAAGTACATTGTCCTGAACATGCTCGGGTCAAATGTGATGCTGATAGCGGTGGCTTCACTTTATGCTTCCATCGGTTCCCTGAACATGGCAGACATTGCCCTCAAGGTCCGGATTCTTTCGGAGGCGGGAACCATGCCCTGGCACATATATGCCATAGGCCTGCTCTTCATCATTGTGTTCGGAGGAAAGGCGGCAGTTTTCCCTCTGCACTACTGGCTTCCGGATGTGCACCCCACAGCTCCGTCCCCTATCAGCGCAATGCTGAGTGGGGTGATCATCAAGATCGGAGCTTATGGTATATTGAGGATCCTCTTCGTGATTTTCGCTCCTCTGAAAGGGGTCTTCGGCCCAATCATCCTTGTGATGGCTTTAATCACGGTAGGACTCGGGGCAACCGCGGCCATCGGGCAAACCGATGTCAAGCGCTTGCTTGCTTATTCCAGTGTCTCCCAGATAGGATACGTCTTCCTGGGGTTCGGAATGGGAGCAATCGCATATGAGGCAGGTGAGATTGCAGGGGCGGTGTTAATCATTGCAGCGTCCTTTGTCTACCTGGTAAACCACGCCCTTGCCAAGAGTATGTTGTTCCTTACCTCAGGCGGAATCATCCACAAAGCCGAAACCAGGGATATGCGCAAGATGGGAGGGATGGTTGACAGTTCTCCTGTAATGGCCGCTACCTTCCTTGTGGGCGCCATGTCTATCGGGGGTGTGCCTCCGATGGGTGGTTTTATCTCCAAGTTCATGCTCTTCGATGCAGGTCTGAAATCACAGTTCTACCTCCCCATAGGAATAGCCCTCGTGTTTGCGATCTTTACTCTGTTCTACATGTTCAGAGGCTGGATCCTTATCTTCTGGGGGGCAAGGGACCCTCAGTACGGAGAATATTCCCATCACGGCCTGTCCTTACTGATGGTAGGGCCTATTGTGGTCCTGGCAGTTCTTGTGTTCATCCTGGGTATATATGCAGAGCCTATCCTGGGCATTGCAAATACCATTGCATTGCAGGTCATGGATCCGAACCCTTATATTGATGCAGTCTTAACGAGGGTGATTCGATGAAGCGTCGTTTGATAACTTACATGGCTCTCCCGGTTGTCTGGTGTATGGTCAGTGGGCGTATCTCCATCGGCAGCATTTTCCTTGGTTTGCTTTTCGGAGCTGTGGTTGTTCAGCCCTTTAATAAACTTTACAGGCTGGACGAAGTAATAACTCCCACAGGAGACTGGCTTGCCAAGATCCCCAAGAAGTTCGTGTACTTCTACGTGCTGATCAAGGAGATTATAAAGGCAAACATCATGGTCGCAAAGATCGTGCTCCAGCCTACGATCAACATCAAACCCGGAATCATCAGGGTCCCTATCAGGACCAGGACCAATATCGGAATTACGGGTATTGCAAATACCATTACCCTGACTCCGGGGACGCTAACTGTGGATATTTCCGACGATCAGACAGCACTCTTTGTGCATTCAATCGATGCGACCGATCCGCAGGGTATCCGTGATTCCATCCGGGACGACCTTGAAAAATACGTACTGGAGGCATTCGAATGATTTCACTGGCAGATGCGGATTTCCTGGCGCTGATCGTGATGGTTCTTGCAACAGCTCCCTGTATTTACAGGGTACTGTACGGGCCGACTCTTCCTGACAGGATTGCGGCAGAAGACGCAATGGGTAATGCCCTGGTTGTGATTTTCGGACTCTATGCTTACCGGGAAAGTTCGATCTTCCTGATGGACGTTGCCATGCTCCTTGCAATCATCTCTTTTGTGGGGACGGTTGTCGTGGCAAAGTATCTCGATAAAGGGGAGGTGCTCTAAATGGTGAACGTATTTGAAATCCTGAGCATTGCTTGCCTGGTTATAGGGGTCATCTTCCTCTCACTGGGGATGATCGGCCTTTTGCGCCTGCCTGATGTTTACAACAGGCTGCATGCAACCACAAAGATAGGCACCCTCGGAGCTTTCGGGGTCCTCTTAAGCATTATGATCCAGGAAATCGGAAATTCGGGCTTATTACCTCCATCTCCAATGGGGATAAAGGCTCTAACAGTAGGGCTTTTTATCCTCCTGACTTCCCCTATTTCCGGACACATGATCGCCAGGGCGGCCTACAAAATGGGGGTCGATCTCTGCGAAGACAGCATACTGGACGAATACAAAGGCGAAAGAAAAGATTAAAATGAGTAATAAGGTGTGTTTTCAAACACATCTTCTTTTTTTTCAAACATCTTTTTTTTTCAAACATCTTTTTTTTGTTTTGGTATTTTAACTTTCATATTATTGTTTTCGAGTTTTTCGAGTTTTTTCCTTTTATATATTTTTCTCCTCTATTATTTCATACCCCTCAATATTTTACATCCCCTTTCCTTTTCTTACTCTTAAAAAGCCCCGGCGGATATGTTATATCTCTTTGTAAATAAATAGTAACTTATGAATTTTGGTTTAGGAATTGATACCGGAGGTACATATACCGATGCCGTGATCATGGACCTTTCAAACGGTGCCATCCTTGATTCCAATAAAGTGCTAACAACACATTCCAACCTGCTTGAGGGAATAGAATACGTAATTGCGGGTCTGGATGAGGAGTATCTGGAATCAGTCAGGCTTGTATCCGTTTCCACGACTCTTGCGACGAACTCGACCCTGGAAGGGAAGGGCTATCCTGCGGGTCTGATCCTGGCCGGCTATTCTGTCAGCGGGGAGGTCCCGGCCAGGGATGTGGTGACTGTGAATGGGGGCCATGATTCGAAGGGAAATGAAATCTGCCTGCTGGATCTGGAAAGCGTGGAGAATTTTGTCAATAGCAAGAAAGGCGGGCTCTTTTCATTTGCCGTTTCTTCTTATTTTGCCATAAGGAACCCCGAGCACGAACTGGCTGTAAAAGACACAATCCTGCGCCTGACCGGTAAACCCGTGGTCTGCGGGCATGAGCTTTCCCTTGACCTCGGAGCCTACGAAAGGGCGGTCACAGCAGCCTTAAACGCCCGCCTTATTCCCATAAACTCCAGGTTTATACGAGCCGTCCTCTCCGTAATGGAAGCCAGAAAGATCACTGCTCCTCTTATGGTTATGAAATGTGACGGGTCCCTGGCCCGGATCGAAGAAGCGCTTGAAAAACCGGTAGAGTCTATCTTTTCGGGACCTGCCGCAAGTCTGGTGGGAGCCGCCCATACCAGCGGGCTGAAGACCTGTGTGGCGGTGGACGTCGGAGGTACAAGCACCGATGTGGCTCTTATCGAGGACGGAGTCCCGGAAATCTGTGAAAACGGGGCCACGGTCGGAAACTGGAAGACCATGGTCAGGGCTGTCCGGGTCCGGACCTCGGCTATGGGAGGAGACAGCCACGTCCGGGTACAGAAAAAACCCTTAATCGGACCTGCCAGGGTAATTCCCCTCTGTCTTGCGGCTTCCACCTATCCCGGCTTTGCGGACAAACTCCGGCGGGCAGAAACTCCCTCGAACCGCATTCTGGATGATATTGTCCAGCCCACGGTTTTCTTTATCAGGAACGGAAGCTCGGATTCCGTGGAGGATCTTGAATCTCTCAATTACTCTGTTGAATTCGAACTGGACGATTACGAACGCAGCATTTTCGGGGTTATTGGGTACGAGCCGCTTTCGGTGTTCGAAATTTCGGATAAAATGGGTAAACACCCTCTTCATCTTGCAAGGGCCCTGCGCTCCCTGGTCCGGAAAAGGTGTATCTGTCAAATAGGCTTTACCCCGACGGATGCTCTCCATGTGCTGGGGGAGTATGAAGCCTGGGATAGTTCGGCTTCCCTGCAGGGGGCAAAACTTCTCGGCAGCTACCTGGAGCTGGATGAAAAAAACTTTTCCAGAGAAATAAAGCGTACTTTTGCAAAAAACATCGCTCTGGATCTGCTGAGTCTTTTTGCAAAGGATTTCAGTCGGGAGACTCTGGAAAAACTGATGGATAATTCCCGTTTTACCCGGTTCAAAATCACGGTTCCGGTGGTGATGATAGGGGCTCCTGTGCGGGCTTATGTGCCTGAAATTCTTAAATTTGTCGACGCTGACATCCGGGTTCCGGAGCACCATGAGGTGGGCAATGCCATAGGTGCCCTTGTCGGAAACATCATCAAGAGAACTGAGGTACTTGTCCGGCCTGCTGAATTCGGGACTGACCGCTACCATGTGTTTTCGGAAAAAGAAAGGAAAGTTGTGGATGGGCACTCTGAAGCCGTGGATTGTGGGCTCGAACTCATGGAAAAACTGGTTTTTGGGCACATGGATGAGTACGGGCTTCCGAAGGAACAGATCCGCTTTGACATCGATCGAAAGGATCTTTCCCCGGGGTACGGGGGCTCGAAGGAGACCCGTCTCCAGGGACTTGGGGTCGGAAGTCTGCTGAAAATGGGATGAACGAAAAAAGCCTGAAAAACGAAAGGACTCTTCATTTTTTGTTCATTTTTCATTTTTTGTGTATTTCTTTTTTTAACTGTAATATTCGTTTCTTGCCTCGACCAGGGCCCTCATGTTTTCGACCGGGGTAAGGGGAGCAATTCCGCATCCGGGGGCCAGGATCCCTATTCCTCCTTCAAGACAGCTTTTAGCTTCGGCCTTCACCTCCCGGGGAGTTCCGGAGAGCAAAGTGGAAGCCGTGGAAACGTTTCCTATAAGGATTGCCCCTTTTCCGATCTCTTCTTTTGCCCTTTTCAGGTCTCTTACTTTTTCTTCCACGCTGATGCCGGCAAAGCCGCATTCTGAAAGGGTTTTCAAAAAAGGGGTGGCATCTCCACACATATGTATTATTTTAATTCCATTTACTTCTCTGCAGAATTTTCCATACACAGGTTTTATGAAGTTCTCGAAGAGGGCCGGACTCAGCAGTTCCGGGCTTGAGACTCCGTCAGGCATGCAAACGGCATCGGCTCCGGAATCCAGCAGGGCGTTTGCATACTCGATTACGATTTCCGTATTCACGGCGAGACATTCCCTGACATAAGCGGGGTCTTTCAGAAGACATTTCATATATTTGTCTCCCCCCATCAATTTGGTCGTAATGGAAGCCGGACTTTCAATGCCCGCAATAAGCGGCAGTGAATCCCCTGTTTTTGTTTTGAGGAGCCTGCCTGCCTCAAGGACCGTGGGAATTCTTCCTCTGTTCAGCAGGTCTTCCGGGATTTCAGGTACCCGTTTTCCGACTTCCAGGGGGTGGGAGATCACGTAAGGTTGAAGTGCCTGTGAACCTTTTCTCACTTTGCACCCCAGGGCCTCGGAAAGGACTGTTACGCAGTATGGGTACCTTGCGGCTTCCAGTCCCGTGATTTCGTGAGCTGCGAGAGCGAGAGTTGCCATTTTTTCGGGGTTGCTGTGAGCCTCGGGCCAGAAAGCGCCTGTTTTTTTCATCAGGTCAACGGTTCCGGTCTGGGTTACGGAAAGTACAGGTATCTTTTCTCCCGGGTCAGGCCCTTTTCCCAGTAACGTGTCCAGAAATCTGTCTTTAAGGTTTGAATTTTTCATAATACCTCAGCAGGATATCCCTTCCTCGGCCTCTCCGGCCTGTCGAAAATGGAGGTCAGGGTAATTAATGCGGCTCCTTATTGTATTTTTTGTCAACATTTATACAATTTATAATTATTTCTTTTTATATTTTTTCTTTTGCATCGTTTTTCTTGTATCGTTTTTCTTGTATCGTTTTTCTTGTATC
>JAQVBP010000066.1:1978-3437 GCA_028690255.1 Methanosarcinaceae archaeon | reverse complement strand
TGTATCCCTTTTGTCTGAACAAATTTTTATCTAGGTTCAGCCCCTTGGTTTGAGAAGAAAATCATTATTCAAGACAATAAGGAGAAAACAGAATGCGCAGGGATTATGTAGATCCGGGTTACAGCCCGAAAGCCACAGACCTGGTCTGTGAATTCCATATCGAACCCGCTGCCGGGATCGGTTTTGAAGAAGTGAGCACCCACATGGCCGGGGAAAGTTCGATCGATTCCTGGACCGAGATTTCCACCCTGAGCCCGGAGCTTGCAGAAAAATTGAAACCCCATGTCTTTTATCTCGATGAGCCCTCACAGACCGTGCGGGTGGCCTATTCCGAAGAGCTGTTCGAGCTTTGTTCGGTCCCCCAGGTCCTCAGTGCGGTTGCGGGAAACATCTTCAGCATGAAAATAGTGGATAACCTGAGGCTTCAGGACATCGCTTTTCCGGCTTCCATGCTTCAGGAGTTCAGGGGGCCCAATTTCGGGCTTTCCGGAGTCAGGGAGATCCTGGGAGTCGAGGACCGGCCCCTTGTGGGAACCATTGTCAAACCCAAAGTGGGCCTGACCTCCGAGCTGCACGCCGAGGTTGCCTACAATGCTTTTGCCGGGGGGTGCGACCTTGTCAAAGATGACGAGAACCTGACGGACCAGAAGTTTAACAGGTTTGAGAAACGGGCGGAGCTTACTTTGAAAGGCGCCCTGAAAGCCGAAGCCGAGACCGGGGAGAGAAAGCTCTACCTCTGTAATATCACGGCTCCCACCTGCGGGGAGATGTTGAGAAGACTCGGAGTCTTAAAAGACCTCGGGGCAAGCTACGCGATGATCGATATAGTGCCCGCGGGCTGGACCGCCCTTCAGACTCTCCGGGACGCAGCCGCAGATGCGGGGCTTGCGCTTCATGCCCACCGCTGCATGCACTCGGCTTTCACAAGGGACCCGAGGCACGGGCTCAGTATGCTGGTCGTTGCCAAACTCTGCCGTCTGATAGGGCTTGACCAGCTCCATATCGGGACGGTTGTCGGGAAAATGCACGGGGAAAAGGACGAGGTGCTTGCCCTGCGGGACGAGTGTGTCCTTGAAAAGGTGCCCGCAGACGAGGGCCGGCATGTGCTTGAACAGGACTGGGGCGGACTCAAACCGATGTTTCCGGTGGCCTCGGGCGGACTTGCCCCGACAATGATCCCCGAGCTTTACAGGATTTTCGGAAAGGACGTCATAATGCAATTCGGGGGCGGGATCCATGCCCATCCCCTGGGCACTAAAGCGGGAGCTACGGCCTGCAGGCAGGCCCTTGAAGCAAGTATGCAGGGCTTCAGCCTTGAGGAATACTCAAAGGGCCGAAAAGAACTCAAGGCCGCGGTCGAAAAGTGGGCCTGAGTTTCCTGGAATGCCTGGTCTGATAGTCGATCTGAATAATTTGGCTGAATAATGGCTGAATAATGGCTGAATAATGGCTGAATAAT
>JAQVBP010000066.1:0-1878 GCA_028690255.1 Methanosarcinaceae archaeon | reverse complement strand
TGGCTGAATAATGGCTGAATAATGGCTGAATAATGGCTGAATAATTTGGCTGAAACCGGAGTTGTTTCAATTGACTGTAAAAAACGGAACAAAGACCCGGTTCTTCCGGGTAACCGATGAAAACTTCGAGGCCGTCCTTGCCGAAGCCTCGGAAGTAATAAGGAAAGGTGGTACAGTCGCCTTTCCCACGGAGACCGTCTACGGGCTCGGAGCCGACGGGCTGGACCCGGAAGCTGTAAAAAAGATTTTCGAGGCCAAAAACCGGCCTCCGGGAAACCCCCTGAGTCTCCTTGTCCATTCGAGGGAAGATGTTGAAAGAGTCACCCGAAACGTCCCGGAAAAGGCCCTGCGGCTAATGGAGGCTTTCTGGCCGGGCCCTCTGACTCTTGTGCTTGAAAAAGCCGGGGAAGTTCCTCCGATAACCTCCGGGAATTTACTCACAATCGGGGTAAGGATGCCTGACAACCCTGTCCCTCTGGAACTTATCAGAAGGGCCGGGGTCCCGCTTGCGGCCCCGAGCGCCAACCTTTCGGGCCGACCGAGCCCGAGCAGTGCGGCCCACGTCCTGGCCGACCTGGAAGGCAGAGTGGACATAATAATAGACGGCGGACCTGTGGAAATCGGGCTGGAATCCACGGTTGTTGATATGACCGGGCCCGTCCCCACCGTGCTAAGGCCCGGAGCCATAGGGTTTGAGGAACTCGAAAGCATTGTCGGAGAGCTGAGAACTGGTTTTCGGGATTCTGAAGGAGTTGAAGAGGGCTTTGAAAAACAGGCCGGGCAAAAATACGGACACTATACCCCTGAAACCCCCGTTGTCCTCGTCGAAGGGGAAAGCGGGGCCGTTTCCAGGAAAATCGGGGAACTCGTCCGGACTTTTCTGGAGGAAGGGAAAACTGCGGGACTGCTCCTGAGTGAGGAAAGTTCCGTGAGCCTTTCATCCGATCTTTTCGGTGACCTTTCTTCAGACCATTCCGTCAGCCTTTCGGAATCCGAAGCCCCGTCAGCCCTGCGTTTTGTGCTGGGGTCTGCGGAAAAGCCTGCGGAAGCTGCAAAAAAGCTTTTTGAAGGGCTTCGGGCCCTGGATGAAAAAAAGCCCGGAGTTATAATAGCCGACGGGTCTTTCAGGCTCGAAGGGCCTGGAAGGGCTCTCCTGAACAGGCTCAGGGAAGCTGCTTCCACAAGGTTTGATGTTTGATGTTTGATGTTTGATGTTTGATGTTTGATGTTTGATGTTTGATGTTTGATGTTTGATGTTTGATGTTTGATGTTTGATGTTTGATGTTTGAGGTTTGAATTTTTAATTTTGTTCTGAATATTCTTTGTATATAATACTGTACTGGGTAAATTATGAACACAGTTCAGGTCCGGGAAATAAGAGGAAATCTCCATGAAAGCGGAAAAAAAGGAAAATCTGGAAAAAATGAGGGTTTATAAACAGATCCTTGAGAAAAACAAAAAAGTAAACAGGTTGAACATCTTTGTCCTGATCGCAGGTCTTGCCCTTTCGGCCCTCGAGCTGAAAATCGGAGATTACCTGCTCTGGGCCGGGGTTTTTGTATTCATTACCACGATCTTCTCCAGCCTTTTTGCAAGGGGGTCCATGCGAAAAATACAGCGCTGAAGGCACGAAAAATCACAAAAAAGTGATTAAATTCGCGGAAAAGCACTTAAAAGCATTGAAAAACATAGAAATGCACTTAAAATCATGTAAAATCACGTAAAAGCACATAAAAACACGGAAGACTAATGCAGGAATACTCCATTTAAGGTTGTTCTGGTGTTTTTTAGTCCAGTTTGCCTAAATAAGGTTTTATAGTCCGCTTGAGCTCGCGTAGCGAGCGAAACGGACACCGTGCTCCCGAAGCGGAACTCGGG
>JAQVBP010000065.1:7603-16029 GCA_028690255.1 Methanosarcinaceae archaeon | reverse complement strand
ATGATCCTGTTTTTGGGTGTTGTCCCCAAGTTATGTTTTTATAGAATGCAGCGTAAAACCCCGAAGTCTTTAGCTTCGGGGATATAAGCGTCCACTTTTCAATATTGGCTTAGTGCCAAAAAATTAATATATTAACGTACCGATTTAGTACCACTCACTTTTGCGATCGCACAAATTGGAAATTTGTGGGATTTCCAGTGTAACTGGAAAATAGCCAAGCAAAAGGAACTAATTAAAGATGCACCGCCGGGACGGTGGGAAGAGCCTGTGGACTCGTGGAGGTTGCTCCGGGGTATAAAGCAGGAAGCCGGTCGGTCTTCAGCCGAGCGGCAGTTCACAAAACAATGGTGTAAAAGTATGCATCCGTTTTGTATCATTCCTGAAAAGCCCGGCTTCCTGGCATCGACCGTTGAGGGGCCGGGTTTTCTGAGCCCCAACAACCGGCTCAGCTCCGACAAAACAAAAAATCGTGTTTAAACTTCCGGGCCAGGCGACTCAAAAAGCTTTTTGCCAAAACCGACCGGATATATTTTTTCTGTCTTACAGAGCTTGCCGGGTCTTCAACGCCAGGGGCCGATTTTTATATGTCTACTTTTCCACTTTGGCCGGGTCTTCATTATTACGAATCAAACCCGATTTCCGGCAATTGTTCATTGATTTCGAGTGGTGAAGCCGGGCCCCTCCCCGGTCGCGCAAGCGAGCGGCCTTTTCGTAGTGGCACACATAAAAAACCTGACTTCGCAGAAACCCCTGCCTTGAATACTGAAATCTCCATTTACTCTCAAAAAACAGCGGTGAAAAAGTATACATTTGTTTCATATATTTCTTGAAACGCCCGGCCGCCTGCGTCGGCCGTTAGGGGCCGGGTTTTCCGATACCTCAACAACCGGCCCAGCTCCGGCAAAACAAAAGATTCAGTTCACAAATCCGGGCCATGCGATTCAAAAAGCTTTTTGCCAAATCCGACCGGATATATTTTTTCTGTCTTACAGAGCTTGCCGGGTCTTCAACGCCACGGGCCGGGTTTTATATGTCCACTTTTCCACTTCGGCCAGAGCCCTTCGTTTGTGGCTTAAACCCAAAATATTCAGAAATTGTTCATTTATTTCGAGAAAGGTAAACAGGGCTCCCTCAGTAAATAAATAAAACTTCAATGTTAACTTTCCTAATATAGGAGAAAAAGCCCAATACGCTAAAAAAAGGTAATTGATGGCAGAGAGCCAGGCGGAGAAAGGAGGGGGGGCCCCCCACCCTCGTTCTTTGCCACCTGAAAAACGACCGATTAACGACCGATTCAAAAAAAAAATCACTTGTGGGTAAAGTAAGCCACAAGCTCTTTTTCACTGACAGAGTCAATTCTGCAGAAACCGAACCTTTCAAACTGCACGACCCTGTCAAGTTCATTCTTAATTCCGGGTTCTCCGATTCCCTCGATGAGGCCTTCCGGCCCGAGCACTTTTACGGAAATCCCGTCCAGAGGGGCCCAGTGGAGGATCCTGCCCTTTGCCTCGCGGAGCTGTTCGATGGAATCTCCGATATACTTTGCCTGCAGGGGGGAAAGGGAAGTGATTTCCACGTTGTAGAGGTCCTTTAAGCGGAGCACGCTTCCGACTTCCAGATTCCCTGCGTCGTCTCCGGCAAGGAGTACCCTGTCCCCGACCGGGATTTCCCTCATACCCCTTGCGGTATCGGTCGGGTGGAGCGGAGCTTGTGCCACGGTAGACCCGGCCCCTACGATTTCCAGTTCCACGGGGTCCCGGACAAAGAAGTAGCGATTGGCAACAGGGTCCAGGAGTTTCCGGTTCTCGGCATAGAGAGACTCCATGCTGATACTCACGTCCGTCGTCCCGACTCCCATCTCAAGCATGAACTTTTTGAGGGCCTCGGCCCGGATACCCCGGCGGCGGATGGCCCGGACCGTTGGGAGGCGTGGGTCGTCCCAGCCGGAATAAATCCCGGCCTCGATGTCTTTTCGAAGAGTGCTTGTGCTGAACTTTCCGAACTCGTGGATCTTGACCCTGCCCCAGTGGGTGGTCTTCGGGTAGTCCCAGCCCAGGTATTTGTAGATATAACCCTGGCGTTTTTCACTGTCCATCAGGTCTTTTCCCCGGATTATATGAGTCATGCCGAGTTCGTGGTCCTCGATTGCCCCTGCAAAGTCCAGAAGGGGCCAGACAATATATTTATCCCCGATTTCCGGCCTCGGGTGGGACATCTTGCGGATACGGAAGGCCCCCCAGTCCCGAAGCGCCGGGTCCTTGTGCTCGATATCGGTCTTTATGCGGAGCACGGCCTCCTGGTCCTCGAAGCCTCCTGCAAGCATCTTTTCCCAGTACTCCAGGTTGAGCTCGGGGCTCTGGTCCCTGTGGGGGCAGGGCTCTTTGGCGTCCTTGAAGGTTTTGAAATCCCCGCCCTGGCAGAAACAGACATAAGCCTTGCCCATTTCAATGAGTTTTTTCGCGTAATCATAATAGAGGGGGAAACGGTCCGAGGCATAGACCACCCTGTCAGGCTCGACCCCGAGCCATTTGAAATCGTCCAGATACCATTCGTAGGCTTTGAGCATGGGGCGCTTTTTTTCAGGGTCCGTGTCGTCAAAGCGCAGGATGAATTTACCCCCGTACATCTTCACGTACTCGGAGTTGACAATCATTCCGCGGGAACTGCCAATAGTTGCAGGCCCGTTCGGATTCGGGGCAAAGCGCATGACGACTTTACCTGCTTCAGCACCCTCAAGAGCTTTCAAACCTTTATCGGGTTCCTTCTTCACACTCAGGGCCTCGATAAGCTCGGGCGCAAGTTCCGAAAGCCGGGCTTCCCAGATTTCGGGAGTTCCCTTTGCAAGCTCCGAACAGACCTCCGAAAGCCCGGCCGAGACGGCCGACGGGTCCTCCCGCAGATGCGGGCATTCCCCCATAACCTTGCCCATAACGGCTTTCGGCTGGGGGACTTTTCCGTATTTCACGGCATTTTGAAGTGCGTATTTTTCGATTGTTTTAAGGTCTTCATGATTCAGGCTCATAGATGATCCTCCGGATAAGAAAGAAACGGACTAATAAAGAGAAGGAAACTTCAGCAAAAAGGCTGATTTATCGATAAGGCTGATTTATCGATAAATAGGAAGAAGAATAGAGAAGGGATTATAAAAAGTAAACGTATCCTCCATGCTCAGAAAAACAGGGATCAGGGAAAGTTAGAATAAAGAAAGTTATTTCGGAATAGAAATCTCAATTTCTCTTATCCTGGCAAGTTTTTCGCTAAGTCTCTCAAGTCCTCCGTCAAAAGTTTGCAGGAAATCGGGCACATTGTCCCCGGGGATTGCGCCCTGGGCCGAGGCTTTTATCAGGCCGGACTGTTCCAGCACCCTGAGGGAGTAGCGGACCTTATGGTTCTGCATTCCGGTCTCCTCGGCGAGTTTCAGAATCCCTATAGGGCTTCCCTCAATTACTTTTTTCAAAACGGTCATATGGCGCTCGGTAAGCTCAAGTTCCGTTTCAATCTGGTCAAGCAACATCAAATAACCTCGTTTCTTAATATCCCTATTCCCTCGATTTCTACTTCAACGCAATCGCCCCTCTGCATTTCCCCGACTCCCGGAGGAGTCCCGGTAGCGATTACGTCCCCCACCTCAAGGGTCATTATCCCGGATATGAATTCAAGCAGATAGGGCACGTCAAAAATTAGCCTGGAGGTACTGGACTCCTGCCTGAGTTCCCCGTTTACCCGGCAGGAAATTTTAGCGTCCGAAACGTCCAGTTCTTCAGGAGAGGCCAGGAAGGGCCCGAAAGCCGCAAAGGTATCGAAACTTTTGGCCCGGCTCCATTGAACGTCCTGCTGCTGAAGGTCCCGGGCAGTCACGTCGTTAAAACAGGTGTAACCCGCAACAATGTCTCCGGCCCGGCTGGCTTCGACGTTCTTGCAGCGTTTCCCGATAACAACCGCAAGTTCGGCCTCGTAGTCCACACGGGAACTGCATGCCGGATAAAGGATTTTGCCCTCGTGCCCGAGAACGGCCGAGGGGGGTTTTAAAAAAAGGACAGGGGATTCGGGAACTTCCATAGAAAGTTCTTCCGCATGGTCCCTGTAATTCAGGCCAACGCAAATAATTTTTGAAGGATTTGAGGGGGGAAGGACCCGGAGTTCTGAAAGTTCAAACGTCCCAGAAGGCCCTCCTGGTGCCGGATATACCCGACCGTCATCAATTTCCCCGTAAAAGACCTCATCGCCTGACCTGAACCTGCCGATCATAAGACATCTCCTTTTTGTACGCGAATCTTTCTTATTTTTTTAAAACATATACGCGAACTTAAATTTTAACTCTTCGCCCGCTGGCATCCCGGGTATACTTCCCGAACTCGGAATCAAGGAGCTGTTCCCCGGAAAAGACCGGCCCGTCCTTGCAGACCCGAAGCCCGTAAGGGTCCAGACAGCAGGCCCCGCAGACCCCGATGGCACACTTGAAGTAACGGTGAAGGCTGAACTCGGCCCGCTCGACCTCGCCTTTTCCTTTGAGCACGTTAAAGACCGCGGCCATCATGGGTTCAGGCCCGCAGACCGCGATTTTCCCGTACTCTGAGGCGTCCAGACCCTCAAGGATCATCGTAACAAAGCCCTTTGTACCTTCGGTCCCGTCGTCCGTAGTGATATCGAGAAGTCCTGCCTCCGAAAACCTTTCCTTAAAAACCAGTTCCGATGCTGACCTGGCCCCGAGGATTGTGCGGACCTCCGCACCTGAAGCCTGGCAGGCTTCGGCATAGGGGGCAAGAGGGGCAACTCCGACCCCTCCGGCAACTATCAGGACCTTCTCCCCCGGGGATGGAAGAGTAAACCCATGCCCGTAAGGGCCCCGGAGCCCGAAAGAATCTCCGATCTTTAACTCGAAGAGTTTCGAAGTCGCTTCCCCGACCTTCTGCACCGTTATAGAGTTCCTGCTTGACAGGCCCATTGGCACCTCATCGACGCCCCGGGCCCAGACCATCACAAACTGCCCGGGCTCTGCGGCCTCAAAGCAGTGGTCGAAAACAAAAGTCCTGGTCGAGGGTGACTCCTCTATAATTCCTTCTATATTAACATTAAGCGGACGCATCAGACCCTCTCATGGGCAAGCCCTATAATATCCTTTACGTCCCCGTAGCCTTTACGGCCGAGGAAAGTCTCGATTCCCGCACTTATTTCAGAAAATACGTCCAGCCTCTCGTAGACGGCCGAGCCCACCTGCACGGCGGAAGCGCCCGCCATTATCATTTCAACGGCGTCTTCCCAGGTCGAAACTCCCCCGACCCCGATGACCGGGACTTCAAGAGCCGCATAAAGGTCATAGACGCACTTTACGGCAACCGGTTTTACGGCAGGGCCGGAAAGCCCCCCCGAGCGGTTTCCAAGGATCGGGTAGCCGGACTCGATATCAATTGCCATGCCTTTTACGGTGTTGATAGCAACGACAGCATCCGCACCCCCGGCTTCGGCAGCTTTTCCAATTGCCGTGATATCGCTTACATTCGGGGTCAGCTTGACCCAGACAGGCAGGTCCGAAACTTCCTTAACCCGGGCAGTTATGGCCTCCACCAGGCAGGGGTTTGACCCGACCGCCGCTCCGTAACCTTCCGCATGAGGGCAGCTTACGTTGAGCTCGAAAGCGTCGGGTTTTCCGGGGAGGAGCCCTTCCGCGACTTCCGCAAACTCTTCGGCACTGCCTCCGAAGATACTCGCAACCACGGGAACAGCCGCGGCAGTCCTTGCGATTTCAAGCTCGCCCTTAAATTCGGAATAAGAGGGGTTCGGGAGTCCCATGGCGTTTAAGAACCCGCAGTCCAGCTTTATCATACTGGGGTTCGGGTGCCCTTTCTTGGGTTCCGGGCCGATTGATTTGCTGACCACGGCTCCGGCTCCCCCCTCAAGCGCAACCCTCCGGAGGGATGCCCCGGTTGTGCCGAGCACCCCGGCAGCAAGGATTGTAGGGTTTTTCAGTTCAAGCCCGGTGAGTGAATACATGCTTACTCCTTATTTTTTCCTTAAATTCGCCTAAATTCACTTTAAATTCCTCAGTGAATTCAGAAATCGCAGTTTTCCTCTGAAATAGCCCGGAGTGCGGCTTCGGCGAGTTCCCTGCCCCCCATATCCGCAAGCTTCTGTCCGAGTTCCCTGGCCTTTTCCAGACAGCCGAGCGCAGGAAGGACCTCATCGACCTTTATGGTCTCCGTGCCGTCCAGGGAAAGGACTTCGGCCCTGACCCTTATGTTTGCCCCGCCCTCGAGGAAAGTGGCGTAGGAAGCAACCGGTGTCGTGCAGCCCCCTCCGAGTTCCATGATCAGGAGCCGCTCAAGCTCGGTCTCGATCCGGGTCTGCACGTGGTCAAGGGCGGAGACCGCTTTTTCAGCCTCAGTCCCTGCGCGCACGGACACGGCGATGGTGCCCTGGTTGGGGGAAGGACAAAAAAAGTCAGGGTTTAAGATCTCGCCTTTAATTTCGTCCACCCAGCCCATGCGCTCGAGCCCCGCCCTTGCGAGCAGGATGCCGTCGTAGTGGCCGTCCCTCAATTTCCGAAGCCTTGTGTTGATGTTGCCCCGGAGTTCCTGGATTACCAGATCAGGCCTGTACCTGCGCATCTGGGCAGCTCTTCGAAGGGAACTTGTGCCAATAATTGCCCCCGTAGGCAGCTCGTCCAGTTCGGTCCCGTCGTAGGTGATCAGGACGTCAAAGGGAGAATCACGCGCAAGCACAGCTGCGGTCGGAATTTCCACAGGCCTGACGGTGGGCATGTCCTTCATGGAATGGACTGCGATATCGATATCTCCTGCAAGCATCACCTCGTCAAGCTCACGCACAAAGGCTCCTACGCCTGAAACCGCGTGCAGGGGCCGGTCCGTGAAACGGTCCCCTATCGTTTTTATAACCTGCCTGGCCGCATCAACACCCTGCTCTTTTAAGAGGCGTTCAACGGTATCGGTCTGGGCAAGCGCTAACGCACTGCCCCTTGTTCCTATGATCATGATGCTATCCTCGAATTCCTCGAATTCCTCGAATATATAGAAAGTTAAGCGTTTTCAGAGCTGAAAGAACTCAGAGGTTTTCCTTATAGGCCTCAAGCGTTTTATCCAGGTCCTCTTCCGTATGGGCGGCCGAGAGGAAGTTGGTCTCGAACTGGGAAGGCGGCAGGAAAATACCGCTTGCAAGCATCCTGTGGAAGAAGGTCAGATACCCGTCCTTGTCGCATTTCAGGACGTCCTGGTAATTCTTAGGTTCGGCTCCGAAGAAGACCTTGAACATGGAAGCAACCCCGGAGACATAATAGTCAAGCCCCTCGTCCTCGATGATTTCCGAAAGGGCCTGCCTGAAGGAGTCTCCGGTTGCGTTCAGTTTTTCATGCAGGGCTTCCTTTTTCATGTAATCAAGCACGGCAATGCCTGCGGCAACCGAGCAGGGGCTTCCGCTGAAGGTCCCCGCCTGGTAAACCGGACCGGATGGAGCGATCATTTCCATGATGTCACGCCTGCCTCCGAAAACCCCGATTGGAAGCCCGCCTCCCACGATCTTGCCGAGGGTGGTCATGTCGGGCACGACCCCGTAGTATTCCTGGGCTCCGCCCATGGCGAGCCTGAACCCGGTGATTACCTCGTCAAAGATGAGGAGAACGCCGTTTTCTTCCGTGAGTTTCCGGACTTCCTGAAGGTAGCCCGGCTCCGGCAGGATGGGGCCTACGTTGCCCTGAACCGGCTCCATAATCACGGCCGCGAGGTCGTCCCTGTTCTTTTCCACAAGAGAGGTCATGGTCTCAAGGTCGTTGAAAGGAGTCTGGAGGGTATATTTCGTAAAGTCGGCCGGGATGCCCCGGGAATCGGGTTCTCCGAACGTGCTTGCCCCGGAACCTGCTTTAACCAGGACCGCGTCGTGGGCCCCGTGGAAACCCCCTTCGATCTTGACGAACTTCTTTTTCCCTGTGTATCCCCTGGCCAGGCGGATAGCACTCATCGTGGCTTCCGTGCCAGTGGATACAAAGCGGAGCATGTCGATACTCGGGTAGTAACCTGCGATCTTTTCGGCCAGGTTGACCTCGAGTTCGGTCGGGGTGCCGTAGAGCCATCCCTTATCTAACTGGGAAACAATGGCTTCTTTTATGACCGGGTTGTTGTGCCCGAGGATCTCGGGGCCGTAGGCCAGGCAGTAGTCGATATACTCGTTTCCGTCAAGGTCCTTTATTTTCGAGCCGTTGCCCGAGGCCGTGTAAAAGGGGAAGGGTTTGATCGCGCGTACCGGGCTGCTTACCCCGCCCGGGATCAGGGTCTTTGCCTTCTCGTACATCTGTTCGGATTTTTCAAGCGTCATGAAATTCTCACCGGATTTTCCTTAGCTAATAATTCTAAACTTATAATAATCAATAAATTGTTAATCTGTAAACCGGTAAATCTGTAAACCGGTAAATCTGTAAA
>JAQVBP010000065.1:0-7503 GCA_028690255.1 Methanosarcinaceae archaeon | reverse complement strand
GTAAATCTACAAATCAATAAATCTGTATGTAACACAGAAGCCTTCTTATTTTTATCTACCACAGCTTTTCCCTTTTAAGAAATTGCCGGGAAAGCTGAAAATAAAAAATGAAATTGAAAGGGCCCGGAAAGCAGCAGGAAAAAAGAAACAAACCCACCGCCGGCAGGAAGGCCGGGAATCCCGAAGATCCCGACCACCCTGAAAGGAAACAGCCTCCTTATCTGAGCCTGCGGGCGATGTCCTTTGCAAAATAGGTAATGATGATATCCGCTCCTGCCCGTTTGATGGAGAGCAGGGCCTCGTAAACGGTCTTCTCCTCATCGAGCCAGCCGTTTGCCGCGGCCGCTTTGAGCATGGCATACTCCCCGCTTACGGCATAGGCAGCAGTCGGCATCTCAAGTTCGTGCTTAACCCGGTACACGATATCCAGATAGGGAAGGGCGGGCTTGACCATGAGGATATCCGCGCCCTCGGCAACATCAAGGGCAGCTTCCCGAAGGGCCTCGTCACTGTTTGCAGGGTCCATCTGGTAGCTTGAGCGGTCTCCGAAGGAGTAGCCGGAATCTGCAGCTTCCCGGAAGGGGCCGTAGAAAGAGGAATGAAACTTTGCGGCATAGGACATGATAGGGAGGGTTTCAAACCCGTGCTCGTCCAGAGTTCTCCTGATTGCACCCACCATACCGTCCATCATTCCCGAAGGAGCCACCATATCGGCTCCGGCTCTTGCGTGGCTTACTGCTATTTTGCCCAGGATTTCAAGAGTAGGATCGTTCAGGACTTCTTCGGCCGCAAAATCCACGATCCCGCAGTGCCCGTGGTCCGTGTACTCACACATACAGATATCGGTAATTACGACGAGTTCGTCCCCGACCTCGGCCTTGATCCTCCGGACGGCTTCCTGGATAACGTCATGTTCCCCGTAAGCAGAACTACCTTCAGCGTCCTTGTGCCCCGGGATTCCAAAGAGTATTACTGCGGGAATTCCAAGCTCTGTGACTTCCCTTGCCTCCTTTGCAACTTCCGAGAGCGGGAACCTGTATACCCCCGGCATTGAGGAGATTTCCTGTATATCTTCAATGGTCTCGTCCACGAAAATGGGGTGTACGAGGTCGTCAAGGGAGAGCAAATTCTCTCTTACAAGGTTCCTGATCTTTCCTTTTCTTAATCTACGCATCCTGATTTCCGGAAACATAAGCATCACTCATCTCAACTAATTAGTATTATTCTTCCGTATTAAGGGGTTTTCCGTCCAGTTTGAAGACTCTGGATACTGCGTCAAGAAGTTCTTCATTTTCAAGTTCAGCGGCTTGCCTGAGAAGCTTGGTAGGCTCGGCCAGGATCTTGTTTGCGATGGAGTGGGTAAGGTCGTCCAGAACCTCGATCTCGATTTCCCCGATTGAATGGTAAGCCCGCAGGCGGTTTACGGCCTTTTCCCGCTCCTGGAGCCGGACATCGTAGACCTGCTTGTAGAGCTTTGAGATAAGGTCGTCGGCCCTGCTGCGCTTGTACTGAAGTTTCAGGTTCTGGAACTCCTCTTCGATTATGGCTTCCACCTTTCTGGCTTCTTCCTTCCTCATTTTCAGCGTCTTTTCACTGATGACCCGGAGGTTGTCGATATTGCAGAGTTCAACGTTTTCAAGTTCTCCTGCGGCCTCCTCGATGTCCCTCGGGTTTGCGATGTCCACCAGAAGGAGCTTACTCTCCCTGCCCTCTACCGCTTTTTCGATATCGGCCTTAGTGAGAATCAGGTGAGGAGCCCCCGTTGCACTGATCACGACGTCGGCGTCCTTCAGGTAAGCGTCAACGTCGTCTAACCTGACCGCGTGCCCCCCGAGTTCGAAAGCGAGCTCTTCGGCGGTTTTGTAGGTCCGGTTCGCAATGTAGATGCCCTCGATGTCTCTTTCGGCCAGGGCCTTTGCAACCAGTATGCCCATTTCCCCGGCCCCGATAACGAGTACACTCTTTCCCTTCAGATTCCCGAAAATATCTTCGGCAAGCTCGACTGCCGCCGATCCGATGGAGACCGAACCCTCGTTGATCCGGGTCTCGGTCCGGACCCTTTTTCCGAGCTGGATTGCTTTTTTAAAGGCCAGGTCAAGAATCTTGCCTGACGTTCCTTTTTCCTTTGCAAAGGCGTACATCTCCTTGATCTGCCCGAGAATCTGGTCTTCTCCAACGATCATGGACTCAAGTCCGCAGGAGAGCCTGAGGAGGTGGATCAGAGACTCGTCGTGCCCGTAAAACTCAACAATATTGGAGGAGACGCCCTTTTCCTTTGCAAAGTTAAAAAGCACGCTGCTGCCCCGGGGGGAAAGGACATAGATCTCGGCCCGGTTACAGGTCTTCATTATTACACATTCGTACACCGATTCTTTGGAATATAAGTATTGAAGTAAGCTCTCAAGATCTCCCCCATGCCACATACATTCCATTTCTTCAATTTTTGCTTTTTTGTGAGAGATAATCATGCTAGAGATTTCAGTCAAGAGAGAGGCCTCCGAATAAGTGATTTCTGAGAAGTCTAAACAGGTGAGTTTGATAAATTATAAGCAAGCGATAATTAATAATCAATTAAATATAAATCAATTAAATATGAATCAATTTATATAATATAATGGTTATGATAATAGACAGTATATAAATTAAAGTTTGTTGTCGGAAATTTTTGACATACGATTGATGCACATCTATTTATCATACGCAAATCAATTAAACCCGATAAAATGAGAATACATATTATTAATATGTATTTATTAATAGGCCGCCTCCGTAGATTTTAAGAAACAGTCCCCGTTTTTAAAGTTTATCCCCGAAGAGCTTCATTCAGGATCGACCTGTCCGGAAATAAGAGCATACGCAAAACGGGCGGCTTCTTCGTATGATTCGGCAAGTTTTTCCCAGACCTTTTCATTGTCAAGGACCTGCCAGAGGATTATCTGCCTTCTTTTCTGTTCAGCGACATGTGCCTTGAGGTGAGTCCGGAGTTCGGCCTGGAGCCTGATCATCCCCTCATACTCCGGGGGAATTATGTTTTCTATTTTTTTGCGGGTAAACTTCGAGACCGCGGGGCTCTGCCCGAATGTCGAGATCCCAATCATCAGGGGCCCCCGCCGGATAAGCGAGGGCACAACCGCAGGCCCCGCAAACTCAACCCGGTTTACAAGCCTCCCCTCCTTTTCCGCAAGGGCCGCGATCCTGTCGTTAAGGGAAAGACTACTGGTTGCCGGGATAACTAAAAAAGCCCCTTCCAGCAGGGAGAGGAGTTTTTCATCGGAGGCCCCGGAAAGGTCCAGATCAAAGAGTTTTACCTTTCCGGCCTCCTCAAGTTCATGCAATTTTTCAGAAAAACCCAGGCTTGCGACTGTCGTGTCCGCGACATCGGAAAAAAGAGCTGCCTTTCGTTCCCCGACCGAGCCCCCTCCGAAAATAACTACCTTCCGGCCTGAAAAATCAATCATAAGAGGAAGATAACGTTCTGTCTCCTGCATGACTTTACAACTCCTGGAAATACTGGAAATACTGGAAATACTGGAAATACTGGAAATACTGGAAATACTGGAAATACTGGAAATACTGGAAATACTGGAAATACTGGAAAAACACTATGCAAACATTCTAAAATATTATTATAAAGTTATGAACCAGTAAAGGGATTATTATAAAATATTAATGGGAAGTTATAAAAAAATAATGGGATGACGACCCTTTCAGAGCCTGACTCCGGTTTTCTTAAATTCCCGTTCACTGAAAAGCAGCCTGTATTCCTCTATACCTGTGGCCTCCGAGACCCGGACAGCCACTTCCTCACATTCGGCTTCGGTGTAGGAATGGACCATGGTAAAGAGGTTATAAGGCCAGTCAGGAAAACGCGGGCGCTGGTAACAGTGGCTGACCTCTGCAAAATCAGCCATGATCTGCCCGACCTCTTCGACCCGCTCGTCAGGTACGTTCCAGACGCACATGGCGTTTGCCGTGATCCCTATAAGCCTGTGCCCTATGGAGGCTCCGAAACGTCGGATCTTACCTTCTTCCTGGAGTTTTTGAAGACGTACCACGACTTCCTTTTCAGTCAGGCCCAGTTCCTTTGCGACTCCGGCAAAGGGGGAACGGGTAAGGGGGATCCCGTCCTGTGTGAGTTTGAGAAGCTTTAGGTCTATTTCATCCATTTTTTTCACCCCGGTTTCCGGGCCTTGCCCGAAAAAGTAAATTAATTTGATATGGGAAAGTTATCAAATACTGAACATACCGTAGATTAAAAACCATCAAAGTCCGAATTTACCTGATATTAAACTTCACCCTGATCTTGAACTGCTGAAGGGTGGGAAGGTCCAGCATCGGACAGCCGGTTTTTGTTTTTATGCTTTCTATGATCGAATCGAGTTCTTCCTTGCTGTGGGCCGAGAGGGTGAACCAGAGGTTGTAGTCGCCCTGCCGCTGGTAATTATGGGAAACTTCGGGAAAACTGCTTACGAAGTCCGCGACTGTTTCGATTTTCTTTTCCGGCACCCTGAGAGCGACAAGCGTGCTTACGCCCCCCAGTTTCCTGGAGTTCAGAACAGGCCCTATGCGCCGGATCGCTCCTTTATCGTTCAGGGTGTTCAGCCTCCTTAAAAGCTCGTCCTCTGAAACCCCGAGCTGCCCTGCAAGCGCTTCGAAAGGTTCCTCCTCAAGGGGGAAGTCGGGCTGAATCGCGTTCAGAATGGCTTTATCGACTTCATCGAGTTCCAGACCTGTTTTCTCCCTTCCACCGCCTGAAAGGGCCGAAAAGGAGGTGTCGGATTTTACAAAGAGGGTATTATTTTTATCAAGTTCAATCATCCAATCCCTGTCCTTTTTTTCGTGGGGTATAGATACAGTAGGGTTCCGCCTCAAGGTAATCCCCGGTAGCCGCATAAGCCCGGGCCCTGCACCCCGCGCAGACGGGTTTGTACTCACAGGCCCCGCATTTTCCTTTCAACTTTTCCGGAGCCCTGAGGTTCTTAAAGACTTCGGCCTCCTCCCAGATCTCCCTGAAAGGCTGCTCCTTAATGTTTCCTGCAAGCACTGGCAGGTAGCCGCAGGGGTAGACCTCACCCACACTTGACACAAAGCAAAACCCGGTCCCACCGAGGCAGCCTTTTGTCATGGCCTCGTAGCCGTGGGTCTTTACCGTAACCTCGATTCCGTCCTTTTTTGCCCTCTGACGCATGATCCTGAAATAGTGGGGGGCACAGGTAGCCTTTAACTGGATATCCGCAGTTTTCTGCTGGTCGTAGAACCAGTTAAGGACCCTTTCGTATTCCACAGGGGAAACTTCATCGGAGTCCTGGCCTCTGCCCGTAGGTACCAGGAAAAAGACATGATAAGCAACGGCCCCAATTTCCTTTGCAAACTCGAAACTGGCCGGGATTTCCTCGAGGTTGTGTTTTGAAACCGTGGTATTGATCTGGAAGGGAATACCTGCGGCCTTCAGGACCTCTATCCCGGCAAGCGAACGGGAATACGCTCCGGGAACCCCCCTAAAACTGTCATGAGTCTCAGCTTTCGCCCCGTCAAGGCTGACGCTGACCCGCTGGACTCCGGCTATTTTAAGTTTCTCTGCAATCTCCGGGGTCAGGAGAGTGGCGTTTGTCGCAAGCACGACCCTGAGCCCCATCTCCGTCCCATACCCGGCAATCTCAAAAATGTCGGGTCTTACGAGGGGTTCGCCTCCGCTCAGTATGAGGATGGGTTTTCCGAATTCCACCACCTCATCAATGAAACGCTTCGCTTCTTCGGTTGAAAGCTCCCCTTCGGGGACCCGGGATGTGGAAGCGCCCCTGCAGTGCACACAATTCAGATTGCAGCCCGCGGTAAGCTCCCACGCAATAAGCCTTGGTGCTTTAGTCATGCTGATCATTATTTTTAAAAAGAAACTTTGGATCTGAATAATAGTTAGAATAATCTGGAGTTTGCCTATACCTTAGAGGTAATATTAATATCCTGTCATTTAGAAAAATGGACAGGAAAAAATCCGGTAATTATTCTATCATGCTAATAATAGAGGAAGTAAGAGGTTCTATTAATATCATTTCATTTAAGAAAATATCTAAAAAATTAAGAAAAATACAGAGGGGAAAAGAGGAAAACAAGAAAAAAGGGAGAATAAAAAGGGAGAAAAAAATAAGAATGTGGGGAAAAAGAGGAAAACAAGAAAAAAGGGAAAAAGAGGAAAAAACGCACATGAAACCCTTCGAGTAACAGGCACAAATAAATGAAAGTACTTGAACGAACTTTCATACCAAAAGAAAAAGGGGAAAAAGGAGAAGAAACGAAAAGCTTCAAAAATCCCTTTCTTCAAGCAGAGTCCTTGTGTTTATAAAACCGCTCCTGAGCATGTGATCTGCGAGTACGAGTGCGACCATGGCTTCGGCCACGGGTACCATTCTGGGAGGAATTGTCGGGTCGTGCCTGCCTTTGATTGCGATTTCCGTGTCCTTTCCTGCCAGAAGATCCACACTTTGCTGGGGTTTTGAAATGGAGGGCGTGGGTTTTACAGCGGCCCTGCAGACCAGGTCAAGACCCGTTGAAATTCCGCCGAGGACCCCTCCTGCCCTGTTCCTGGCACACCCCACAGAACCTGCTTCCATGCGGAAAGGGTCGTTCATTTCACTCCCCCGGAGCCTTGCGGCTTCAAAGCCTGCCCCGATTTCAAAACCCTTGACCGCAGGGATGCTCATAATGGCTTTTGCAAGGTCCGCATCAAGCCTGTCAAACACCGGTTCTCCGAGCCCTGCTGGCACCCCTCTTGCGAGAATTTCCACAATACCCCCTATGCTGTCCCCTTCTTCCCGGGCAAAGGTGACTGCTTCGAGCATCTTTTCGGAAGCTTTGAGGTCGGCACAGCGGACCGGAGTTTTTTCAACGTTTTCAAGCACCTCTTCAAAGGAGGAAGGCCCGGCCCGGATTCCCCCGAGTTCGAGGACGTGGGCTGCGACCCGTATTCCTGAGCGAGCAAGGAGTAATTTCGCAAGAGCGCCTCCTGCGACCCTTCCGATTGTTTCCCGGGCCGAAGCCCTGCCCCCGCCGCGGTGGTCCCGGATCCCGTACCTGGCCTGATAGGTGAAATCGGCATGTCCGGGCCTCGGGGTGTTTTTGATCGCGTCGTAAGAGGAAGACCGGGCGTCCGCATTCCAGACGAGCATGGACACAGGTGTCCCGGTACTGAGCCCCTCAAAAAGGCCGGAAAGGATTTCCACCCTGTCCTTTTCCTGTCTCGGGGTGGAGACCGCACTCTGCCCGGGCCGCCGCCTGTCAAGTTCTTTCTGCACGTCCGCTTCGGAAAAGGGGAGACCTGCCGGTAGTCCGTCCACGACGACCCCGACGGCCCTGCCGTGGGACTCGCCCCAGGTTGTGATCCTGAATATCTGCCCAAAACTGCTGCCAGCCATGGTCTTTAACTCTTTTTTTTGCTATTTGATTTTTGGGGTGAACCTGAGGCCTGATGGGAATTCAGGGAGCTAAAATCCGATTCATGCGGGGAAT
>JAQVBP010000228.1:1388-3421 GCA_028690255.1 Methanosarcinaceae archaeon | reverse complement strand
TAATTTTTGGTCCACTCCCTCGTCGCCTGGCAGGAGGGGTACGTTTGTATTCCAGTACCTTAAGGCTTCGATAATGCTTTCGGGCCCGGTTGCGTCAGGTCCGGTTACGTGGGGGAAGGTATACCAGCGGTTCAGCTCCAGAAGCGGGAGTTCCCCTGGCTGTTCAGGGCCTATGAAATCGGTTTTTGTTTCGGTATCGCTGCCTGCCCGGTTTTTCACGGTCAGGCTTACGGTATAGCTCCCTTCGTTTTCATAGCTGTGGACCGGGTTTCTTTCTGTCCGGTTTGTTGTGTTGAACCAGTTACCGTCTCCAAAGCTCCAGTTCCAGCTGTAGATGTCCGGGTCGGCTGTGGAATCGTCGTAGAACAGGACGGTAAGCGGGAAAGCCCCCCGGGTCCGGTTGGAATGGAAAGCTGCATTCGGGATTCCGGTTCCGGGGTCCAGCTCCACTTCAGAGCCTTCTCCTCCGGTTTCCAGTTCCGTATCAAGCGAGGCCTTACGGATACGGAGGCGCAGATCTTTGTCCGACAGCATGGTGAATTTTACATAAGTGGACCCATCGGAACTTAACAGGTAGTCCTCTCCGTAGGTGAACCAGGCCTTTTTTGCTGTTTCGTTAAGGTAGTTTTTCCAGGGTCCGGGGTAGTTCGTGTAAATCGTGAGGTTGAAGGTCCTGGCGTATGCATAGCTTTCGTTATTCTCGAGAAGGCGGGTGCTTATTTTAACCCCTGCGGGGGCGTTTCCTGAAATGCTGTCCGGGTTGCCGGTGATTTTCAGGGCGTTTACGAAAATAATTGTTTCATTCGCGTTTTCATTAAAGTTAAGGAGAAAAGGGTCCATCTTCATGAGGGCAATGCCGTCCTGTTCAAGAATCAGGGCACTGTTTTCATAGCAGAAGGTCTGGTCCACGTAGTAATTGTTGTCCGAATGGTAGGTGACTGATCCGCAGTTGATGTCCGGGATGCTGAGGTTCCCGAATTCCAGGTGCATCTTATGCCGGTATTTATTTACGCTCAGGGTTCCCCCTGTTTTTATGGGACCCACCACAGGAAGTTCCCCCCCTCCCATTGAAAAGGGAACAGTGATGGATACTCTTTTTTCTGCTGTATTTCCAGCGGTATTCATAAGCACGGTCAGGGAATCAAAACTTGATTTGATTGCGCCCATATCTCCCCATACTTCGTTCATGTGGGCATATTCGGCGTCGCCTTTCCATTTAGGGACATACTCAACATGGACTATGGTGTAGGCAGAAAACAAAATAGCAAGCATCAGCACTGCTGCAAGGGCAATTGCGGTCGCAGTATCTGATCTGGAAAAATCGATGATTGTTTTTATGAGCTTTGAATTCATTTTCCCCTTTCCCCTTTCCCTTCTTTTTCCCGGAGTCTCTGGGCATTTCAAGGTATTTTCTCAAATGGTCTCAAAAATATAAATAGGTTAGTTTTTTGAAGAGGATGATTCAAAAACCGGCCAGGGGGTTCGAGGGGCCTGGAAATTCAAATAATAACTATTTTTTGTGGACATTCTCCCTCTTTGGTACCTGAAGAAAGAAAAGCCGGGGTTTTGCCCCCTTTCATACCTTAATCCGCCAGTCATTTGCGAAAACAAGCATCGAATCCTCTGAAAGTTTTCCAACAAGCCCCATATTTGTTTTTCTGGCCGCCTCGACTCCCGAATCCAGAGGCATGGCCTTTGTCACGATAAGCGGGATTCCTGCCCTTGCGGCTTTCACGACCATGTAAGCAGGCTGCCGGCCTGTTGAGAGGAGGTAGAGTTCCGATAGGGGAAGCCCCTCCAGGAAGGCTTTTCCGACTATCTTGTCCACAGCGTTATGCCTTCCGACGTCTATGGATCGGGCGATGAGTTTTCCATTCCGGTCCACGAGGGCGGCCAGGTGGGTTCCCCGGCTCAGGCGGTAGGGGCCGGATTCGAGGTACTCCCTCCCCTCAAAAACGGCTTTTGCCTCGAAGGTCGCATCCTGGCGGATGTACGGAGCTTTTTCCTCTGCCTGTGGAGTGAGTGGGTTAGGA
>JAQVBP010000228.1:0-1288 GCA_028690255.1 Methanosarcinaceae archaeon | reverse complement strand
GAGTGGGTTAGGAGTGAGGTACTCCCCTTCCCGCCCTTCGGCCCGTTTTGTCCTGACCTCCACCCTGTTTTCTTGCACCTCGATTCCGGAAATCTCTTCAAAGCTGAGAATCCCTTCCGTTACCAGGTGGCCTGCGGCAAGTTCTTTGAATTCCGCCGGGGAGGCCAGAAGGGTCGTAAAGCGTTTACCGTCGAGGTAAACTTCGATGGCCGCTTCGCAGGCGAGCGGAATGTCCAGCAGTTTGGTTTTTCCTCCAACATCGATTTTTTTAGCCGGGTAGGCCTTTGTGTATTTAGCAGGCATGTCTTCCATTTACGGTCTCCCTTTCTCTTAAATTGCCTATTAATCAGATGCGGCACCGGATAACCGATATCTATAGTATATTTTTTCTTTTTATCCATACGGTTTAAGTTCTGCCTTTCCCTGAAATCAACTTATCCAGGAATCCGAAAGCCTTGCTTTATGGATCACCTGTTCCGAGTCAGTATGCACAAAATAGAGGTCCAGGGTGTCGTTAGCATCGATAGCCGTATTTATGGTGAAACTATCTCCGAATTTCCAGACTCCGTTATGAGAACTCACCGTAACGTCCTCCGTATCAAGGTATGTAAACTCCCTTTTTTCCCCATTCACGTAAAGGGTGATTTTGATTGCGTCCACATCTATGGGTTCCCCTCCGCTGTGCAGGATCTCTATGGTATTGGAGGCAAGCATCACCCGCTCATGGATTTCTGTATGAGGCACATCCGTTACTTCCAGATTCGCATACACGAAAACAGCTATCGAAGATATAAGAATCACCACGATTGCGGTCAGGAGCATTTCTCCTATAATCTCACTAACCGCTCCGCAATCTCTAAAAAATTCGTTTTGTTTTCTGATTCTCACAGTGAACTTTCTCCCGATGACTAATGTTTTAAGTTTTTCTCGGAGACCCTTCTCATTTTTTGATTTAATTTATTAAGTTATTATAAGGCCTGGAAATTTATCTTCGAATCAGCACCCGGGCAACTATATATTACTCATATTTTATATTATCTATATTATATATGCTCACACATCATTATATTTTACTGTATTCAGCAAACTATATATAGATATATTGAGTAGAAACCTTGTAAGTTCTGAAAAATCTATCGCGAAACATTATAAAATATTACAAAGTATGGGGTATCCGGGGTTTTATACCCTGGTAAAAGTGGGAGGAGTAATTAAATGTTAAATCTGAAAAGTTTGTTTAAAGACAAAGCAGCCGTATCCCCCGTAATAGGGGTGGCCCTGATGGTGG
>JAQVBP010000064.1:11265-16098 GCA_028690255.1 Methanosarcinaceae archaeon | reverse complement strand
CCTTTCCACCTCAAAGCGGACTTTTGAACCGGCCGAGGTCCCACAGTTCCTGCACCGGAACCCCTGCCCTTTACCCGCGGATTTCATGTGTTTTCCACAATCCGGGCATTTCGGGTTTTCTTCTCCGTAAAGGGGAACCAGTTCCCTGATTTCGAGTTTTTCAATGTTGAGGGTCCGGTTTTTGACGCTTCCTGAAAGCCGGACCCGGTCTCCGGGGATAAGGTTTCTGACCAGGGTCCTGAAATTTTTGGTCGGCTCAAAAGCAGCGCAATCGAGTTCCGATCCTTCCCTGTCCCGGACGGAAAAGATTACATGTCCCCCTTCGATTGTTTTAGGGCCCTCCTCCCCTGCGACCGTGCCTTCCAGCCTGTACGAGCGCATATCCTCGATTTCCCCTATGCTTTCTGTGGCTAAGAGGTGCATGTCAGTGCCCTGGTTTGTCCTGTATACACAGCAACGTTCCGCAGGCTCAGCCCTGATCCTTGCCACGGCCTGGCTGACAGCTTCGACACTTTCCCCCCGTATCCCGAAGAGCACGGGGTCCGGAGAACGGGGGACGCAGACAGGAATCCCGTTTGCATAATCCACGGTGTCCCAGGTGCGGGGGTAGGTGGCCCTGTCAGCTTCATAGAGGCTCTCTTCCTCGACCTTCCGGGGAGAGAAAGGACTCAACCGGCTTTTTTCCCTGTAGACCAGGTATTCAAAGGTATGGTCCCATTTTTCAAGGTTCAGCATGGCTCCGCAGGCAGCAAGAGCTCCGATGAGCCCCCTTCCGTTCTTAAATCCTTTAAAGGGGATTTTCAGGTCGAATATCAGGGCCTTTGCCTCTTCTATACTTAGCACATCTCTTATCGCCCGGCCCAGAAAGACCCATAGGGGGGCCTCCAGGCGCTCAAAGTCCTTTTCAGGCACAAAAACCACGCCGGGGTTTGTCTTTTCACATTCAAAACGTGCAAAGGTTTCCACCCCCTCAAGAACGTGTTCCATGACTTTTTCGGGGTATTCGGTCTCCACCCTGAGAGCAACAGCTGCGTTTCCCCTGGTCTTGTAGGGGATCGTGGGGTTCAGGCGGATCAGAACCGGTTCTTCTGCAACCGTCCCGTATGCCCGTAATTCTTCCAGAAGGAGAGCTCCGAGATAGGTGGTACACATTCCTTCGTTTGAGTCCGTATCATCGATTCCGATTATCATTTTTTTTTCGGCCTTCCGGTTTTTATTTCGGATTTTTTATTTCCTGTTTTTCTTTAGGGTTTTTCCTTCCTGTTTTTCTTTAGGGTTTTTCCTTCCTGTTTTTCTTTAGGGTTTTTCCTTCCTGTTTTTCTTTAAGGGTTTTTCCTTCCTGTTTTTATTTTGGATTTTATCAGATTAATCTCAAGCCTTCCCGCTATTTATTTTACCTGTAAACAATAAAAACAATTGAGTAATATATATATAGATGATCAAACAGAGAGTACTACTGCAATGACAAAAGAGATTCTCATACATCAAATTATTGATGTATTGTCACATGCGGGCTTTGTTGTATCCGAGCGCTGCAATATCCGGCCGCGAAGTTTTGACATTGCTGCAAGAAAGGGCGAAGACCTCTTACTTTGTAAGGTCCTGTTTAATATAGACGGCCTTAACGAGGGAACTGCAAGGGAAATGAAGTACCTTGCCGAGTTTTTGGGAGGTTCGGCAATCGTTGTTGGAGCCAAGACCAGGAATCAGAGGCTTGAAGACAGCGTAGTGTATATGCGCTATGATATTCTTGCCCTGAGCGTGCAGACACTCTTCGATTATTTTGTCGAAAACGTCCCCCCTCTTGTTGCGGCGGCCCCCGGAGGACTTTACGTCTCTATAGAAGGAAACGTTCTAAAGGAAGCCAGAACAAAGGAGGCGATGTCTCTCGGGACGCTTGCTTCAATGGTCGGGGTCTCCAGAAGGACAATCAGCAAGTATGAAGAAGAAGGGATGGATGCATCCATTGACGTGGTGATCCAGCTCGAAGAAATCTTCGAGATTGAGCTTGCAAGGCCCATCGACATCCTGACCCCTCCGGAAAACAAGAGGTCCAGAAAAGACCAGGGTGACAGAAAGGAAATTCCCGAACAGGCCAGGCCTCCCCTTCCCGAGGATTCGGTGCTTAATATGATTTCCGTACTGGGCTACGATGTTTTCCCCACCTTACAGGCCCCCTTCAAGGCAATTTCAAAAGACAAATCTTCCGTTATCCTGACGGGGGTAAGTGAATTTAACACAACAGTGGTCAAAAGGGCCCACCTTATGAGCAGCATTTCCGAAGTTACGAAGAGCCAATCGGTTTTCATTATCACAGGCCACTGCAAGCTCAAATCCGTGGAAAGTACGGTCCTGATCGAGAAGAAGGACCTGCGGAAGATGAGCGACCCGGACGACCTGCTGACCTTCATAGAGGAACGAAAAGAGAGAGAGTAAACTGCTCTCTTTTCCTTTGCCTGCGGGTTTATTTTTTGTGCTCGGAATTTGAAGGACATATGTTTGTTTTAGAGGCTCCTCTTCCTCCTCCGAACAAACACCCCGGGTCCGCAGTCTTTTCTCAAATGGGGTTATATTTCGGAAACGAATTTCCAAAAGTATAATATATAACTGCCTCGTTAGAGGCAGCGATGACAGTTAACATTGCGGTATTGGTCTCCGGGCGGGGCTCGAACCTTCAGGCTATTATCGATAATGTTGAAAATGGCCGCATTAAGGGTGCTAAGATCAATGTGGTCATCTCCAGCAAAGCCGAGGCCTATGCCCTGGAACGTGCCAGAAAACACGGGATAAATGCTGTTTTTCTCGATCCGAAAAGGTACGATAAGTCCGAATATGACCGGGAGATCATAAAGTTGCTTGATAGCCATGATACGGACCTGGTCCTGCTTGCAGGTTATTTCCGTATCCTTGGAAGCGAGATCATCAAGACTTACAGGAACAGAATTTTAAATATTCACCCCTCTCTGCTCCCGGCGTTCAAAGGTCTGCATGCTCAGAGACAGGCTTTCGAGTATGGGGCAAAGGTCGCAGGCTGTACCGTGCATTTTGTGGACGAAGGCCTCGATTCCGGGCCGATTGTCCTCCAGAAATGCGTGCCCGTGCACCAGGACGATACGGAAGAAACCCTTATTGCCCGCATCCTTGAGCAGGAACATATCATTTACCCGGAAGCCGTCAGGCTCTTTGTGGAGGGCAAACTTAAAATTCAGGACAGGGCAGTAATAGTCCGGGACTAAAAAGAAAGGGACTTCAATGTCTATATAAAAGACCCCGATGATATATTAATTGATATTTACTTGAGATATTCAGGAGATAGACATCCTCAATACTGAGAAAAAATTAAGATATCTTTTTTCAGACTCATTATTCCTTGCTTCTTATTACTTCCAGAAATTACTTATTAATTATTGGTCATCCGGATCATCATTAAAATCCGGATCATCCATTGACATACATTGAAAGCTTATTAGCAACATTGAAAATTTATTAGCAACTCCCGTAAAAACACCTCCTAATAAAGCTAATGTTTTGAATAAATTTTAAATGCATTGATTGGCAGGTAAAATTCATGTCTTATATATCAGAGATCGATCCGGAACTGGCCGAAGCAATCAAGAACGAAGCCGAGCGCCAGGAGTACAGGCTAAACCTTATTGCTTCTGAGAACTATGCGAGCAGGGCCGTTATGGAAGCCCAGGGCTCGATCATGACGAACAAGTATGCCGAAGGGTACTCAGGCAAGCGTTATTATGGCGGCTGCGACTTTGTTGATGTCGCGGAAGACCTCGCTATTGCCAGGGCAAAGGAAATTTTCGGGGCAAAGTACGTAAATGTCCAGCCCCACTCCGGTTCAGGCTCCAACATGGCAGTTTATTTCTCGGTGCTCAAGCCCGGGGACACCATCATGTCCATGGACCTCTCCCACGGCGGGCACCTTTCCCACGGCAGTCCGGTGAGTTTCTCCGGCCAGCTTTACAATATCGTGCCCTATGGGGTCAGCAGAGAAACCGAGATGCTTGACTATTCCGAACTCCTGCAGCTCGCAAAGGAAAACAGGCCGCAAATGATCGTCTGCGGGGCTTCCGCATACCCGAGGGAGCTCGATTTCAAGCAGTTCAGAGAAATTGCTGATGAAGTTGGAGCCTACCTTCTCGCGGACATTGCCCATATCGCGGGGCTTGTGGTCGGAGGGGTGCACCAGAGCCCTGTTCCTTACGCGGACTTTGTGACCACCACCACTCACAAGACTCTCCGCGGGCCGAGAGGCGGAATGATCCTTACGAATGACGAGGTACTTGCCGCCAAAGTGAACAAGGCAGTCTTCCCCGGACTTCAGGGCGGACCCCTGATGCACATCATTGCCGCCAAGGCCGTTGCATTTAAGGAAGCCATGGGCGAGCAGTTCAGGCAGGACCAGAGCCAGACCGTGAAGAACGCGAAAGCGCTTGCCGACTGTCTGATGGAAAAAGGTTTTACCCTCGTTTCCGGCGGGACCGACAACCACCTGATGCTTGTAAACCTGAACAACCTGGATATCACAGGCAAGGACGCGGAAGCCGCTTTAAGCAAGGCAGGCATTATTGCCAACAAAAACACCATACCCTTTGAGACCAGGAGTCCCTTCGTAACAAGCGGGGTCAGGCTCGGAACCCCTTCCTGCACCACCAGGGGCATGAAGGAAAAGGAAATGGAAATTATCGCTGACTATATCGAGACCGCAATTAAGAACGCAGGTAACGACAGTGCCCTTGCGGAAGTCCTCAGCAGGGTAAAGGAACTTTGCGCACAGTTCCCGGTCTATAATTAAATCTACAATTAAATCTACAATTAAAT
>JAQVBP010000064.1:7854-11165 GCA_028690255.1 Methanosarcinaceae archaeon | reverse complement strand
AATTAAATCTACAATTAAATCTACAATTAAATTCCTGTACTGCGGCAAAAAGATAAGTGAGAAAATACAGGTCGGATCAAATTCATGTCAGTTGAAGGCAACGAATCCAGAATAATAGATGGAAAAGCTCTTGCAAAGAAAGTGGAAGCCGAAGTGAAAGTCGGAGTGGAGTCCCTGCAAAATGAACACGGGATTACCCCCGGGCTTTCCACCATTCTTGTCGGGGATGACCCGGCTTCCAAAATGTACGTCCGCCTGAAACACAAGGCCTGTGCCAGGGTGGGCATTAAGGCGGAAGACCACCTGCTCCCGGCGGACGCAAGTCAGGAAGAACTGCTCGGCCTGATCGACAGCCTGAACAAAAATAAGGCTGTACACGGGATTTTACTTCAGCTCCCCCTGCCTGGGCAGCTTTCCCCCCAGAGCGCCATGGAAGCCATTGACCCCGCAAAGGACGCGGACGGTTTTCATCCATACAACATGGGGCAGCTCCTTATAGGAAACGAGGGACTTGTGCCCTGTACCCCTCACGGAGTTATCCGGGCCCTCGAAGATTACCAGGTCCCGGTGCAGGGTAAAAATGTGGTTATTGTAGGGCACAGCAACGTCGTTGGCAAGCCCATGGCCGCCATGCTTCTTAACAGGAACGCAACCGTCTCGGTCTGCCATGTCTACACCGATGACCTGAAGAAGTACACCCTCGAGGCCGACATCCTGGTCGTGGCGGTCGGGGTCAAGCACCTTATAAAGGCCGACATGGTAAAGGAAGGGGCCGTGATCTTCGATGTGGGCATTACCGCGGAAGAAGGCGGTGTTTACGGGGACGTGGACTTCGAGAACGTTATCCGAAAAGCCTCCCTCCTGACTCCGGTTCCCGGAGGGGTCGGGCCCGTGACCATAGCCATGCTCATGCAGCACGTCCTGGAATGTGCAAAGAAAATGCTTTGATTCAAGAGTTTGATTTTTTTTCAGGGGAATGGGCAAATTATTTGATAAAGCTTCATTTTTTGGCCCAATTCCCGATTTTCTTTCCTTTTTGTGATAATCAATTACAGATATCAATATTTTTATGTATTATTGACGCCTATTTTAATATAGTCCGGTTAGCCAATGAAAACTGGTGGCTTTATTGGACTGCATTGTACGGGTCCTGATTATCCCCATAACACCTATTATCAAATCTTTAATATAATTATTATCATAATAATCTTCATTTATCCGCTGATATGCTAATGCTAATATATTAATTATTAATATATTCACTGTTAATATTATTCTTATCAATATTTCTGGCTTTTTATGTTTATTGAGTTGTTGTAGAGCTATCGTCTGCGGTGAAAAGACCGTACATTGAACTATCCGGGAATATACTTAATAAAAATATGTGAAATCTGGTTGTCAAAAATGGTTGTTGATACTACAATTTGCGGTCTAAAAATCGGGGACAGGTATCCTGCTCATGTAATGGGTATACTTAACCTGAGCCCCGAGTCTTTTTATAAAGATTCCATCGTTACCCCTGACAGGGTGCTTGAGGCCGCCTTGCAGATGGTGGAGGACGGAGCGAGTTTTCTTGATGTGGGTGCCAGGTCCACCTGGAGATTTTCGGCTCCCATCACGAAAGAAGAGGAGCGCGAAAGGCTCCTGCCGGTCCTTGAGACCCTTGCGGGAAACGTTGATGCGGTAATTTCCGTGGACACGATGTTTTCAGGGGTTGCGGAAGAGGCTCTCAAAAGGGGGGCGGACATTATTAACGACGTTTCCGGCTTTACCGCAGACCCCAGGCTCGTCAACGTGGTTGCCGATTACGGTTGCTCTGCCATAATCATGGCTTCGGATAAGCTTCCCGGAGATCCCGTCGGTCTGGATGCTGTAATGGACTCTCTGGAAAAGATCATCTTGCGGGCCGAAAAGGCCGGAGTGGGGCCTGAAAAACTTATCCTTGACCCGGCTTTTGGCAGGTGGACGGACGAAAAGCTTTCCATTTACGATTTTGAAACTCTTGATGACCTGGAACGTATGCGGGTCTTTGATAAACCTATTCTGGCGGCCCTTTCAAGAAAGTCCTTTATAGGGGAAGTACTGGAAAAACCGGCTTCTGAGAGACTATACGGAAGCATTGCGGCGGCGAGCATTGCGGTTTACAAGGGGGCCCACATCATCCGTGCCCATGATGTTGCCGAGACCGCTGACGCCGTAAAGGTAGCGGGGGCTTTCCGAAGCCTTCCTGCTGTGGTAAAGGCCGAAAGCTACGAGGTCTCCGCACTTGAAATTAAAGACCCTAAAGACGCTTTTCGGGAAATGCGAAAACTCGGGGCAACGGAAACAGGGTCAAGGGTAATGCAGAACAAAAGTATCCAGCTTGCCCTGAAAATCAGGAACCTGACAACAACCGAAGCTCTGATCTTAAAGCAGGAAATGCTTGCAAGAGGCGGGGACGCTGCTCTTGAAAGAGACGCGGTCTCACATGAGACGGAAAGGACCGATGTCCTTGTGTTTGGAACCCTGCTCCAGTTTGAGCGCCTCTGCAATAAACTGGAAGGACAGGCCCGCAAACTTCCCCTGATTGCCGACATGGTCCGGGAATGTATCGCAAAGCGGAAGGGTCCTGAGTATCGTTATTCGAGGTAAATATGATCATAACTTCATCGAAACCCTTTGAAGAGGTCCTGGCCCTGTTAGAGCACGAGGATGATATCTTCATCATAGGATGCAATGTATGCGCTGCGAAGTTAAAGACCGGAGGAGAACCCGAAGTCCTTGACATGGAAGCGCGCCTGAAAGCTGCCGGAAAACATGTTGTGGGTTGGGCTCTTCCCACGGCGGCCTGCAGCGTCCGGTCTTATGGGTCCCTTGTAGAAAAAAACCCTGCAATAAAGGACGCACACTGCGTCCTTGTCATGGGCTGCGGAAGTGGGGTATCGATCGTTGCAAAGGTGGTGGACCTGCCCATATACGGTTCAAACGACACCGTTTCTCTCGGAGGTTCAAGTGAAGGCAAGCTTCTTACTCAACTCTGTGTAATGTGCGGGGATTGCAATATAGGCGAGTTCGGGGGTTTCTGCCCTAAATCTCTCTGCCCCAAAGGGCTTCTGAACGGGCCCTGCGGAGGGGCCACGGATGGGAAATGCGAAGTAGACAGGGAAAAAGATTGTGTCTGGGCTCTGATCTATGAGCGTTTGAAAAAAATAAAAAGGCTTGACCTTCTGTACGAAGTGCATGCCCCCCGAGAATATGGTTTTAAGTAATTTTGTTTCTTATTATACATATTCTGTCAAATCAACTACCTCTGATACATTCATAAATTACAT
>JAQVBP010000064.1:6562-7754 GCA_028690255.1 Methanosarcinaceae archaeon | reverse complement strand
ACATTCATAAATTACATTCATAAATTACATTCATAAATTACATTCATAAATTACATTCATCATCCCCACAAAGACTAAAATGTATAACACATAATTTTTGCGAGGTGAAAAAGAGGCGAGGTAGCAGTTTTTCCCCATGCCTGAAGCACCTGGATTTCCCTGCCCCCTCTGCGCTCCCTATCCATGAACTTAGATTTTAGAAAAAAACTGGATTCCAAGAACTTCCTTGTTACGGCCGAGAGCTCCCCTCCCAAAGGCTCCGATGTTTCCTCTGCCCTTGCGGACGTTGAGGTACTAAGGAATTTTGTGGATGCCCTGAATGTCACGGACAACCAGTGCTCCATCATGCACATGAGTTCCCTGGCGTTCAGCAAACTCCTGCTTGAGAGGGGGCACGAGCCAATAATGCAACTTACCTGCAGGGACAGAAACCGAATCGGGCTTCAGGCAGACCTGCTGGGGGCTTTTGCTCTTGGGATCAGAAATATCTGCGTGATGAGTGGAGATCACCCCTCCTGCGGAGACCATCCCGGCTCGAAGGCGGTATATGATCTGGATTCCGTACAGCTTCTGGACATCGTTTCAAAGCTTAATTCGGGCTTTGATTTCGCAGGGAACGAGCTTGAAGGTAAAACCGATTTTTGTGTGGGAGCAGTCTCCAACATCAACCCGAAAGAGTTTCTCCAGATCCTGAAACTTGAAAAGAAGGTCCGTTGCGGGGCCGATTTCATCCAGACCCAGGCGGTTTACGATGTGGGAATGTTTGAGGAGTTTATGGAGAGCATAAGCCACCTGGACGTGCCCGTACTTGCGGGCCTTATCCCTCTGAAGTCCCCGAAGATGGCAAAGTACATGAATGAGAATATTTCGGGAATCCATGTCCCGGATGAACTGGTCTCCCGCCTCGAAAAGGCCTCTGACCCTCTGGAAGAAGGGCTTCTGGTCGCAGCAGAAACCACACGGGAACTGACTAAACTTTGCAGGGGAATCCATATTATGCCCATAGGCTCTCATACCCGAACCCTGAAACTGCTTAAAAAGGCAGGAATCTCCCGCAGGTAAACCTCGGGAGAAACAATTTTCAGGAAACCGGAGCTCCTCTCTTTTAAATAGGAAATTTGAATACTTTTTTACAATTCGAATACTTTTTTACAATTCGAATACTTTTTTACAATTCGAATACTTTTTTACA
>JAQVBP010000064.1:2671-6462 GCA_028690255.1 Methanosarcinaceae archaeon | reverse complement strand
GAATACTTTTTTACAATTCGAATACTTTTTTACAATTCGAATACTTTTTTACAATTCGAATACTTTTTTACAGTGAAAACTCATTAAATTGTCCCGATGAGTCCCCGGAGAAGCCACCGTTTATATATGCTTTATGAGATTTACTTTTTTTACCCGAATATTTTCAAAAATCGATCCGTTTGGTATGAAAGTACTGTGCGTTCTTTCATTTTTTGTACCTGTAATTCGGGAATTTCATGTTCGTTTTTTCATTTCTGCCCTTCCTGAAATGCGGGCGTTTTTTGAAATTTTCGGATACCTTTATCAATATCGTCCTGTATTTTAAGGTCGGATTCCCGGGCTATGACATACAGGTTCCGGAAAAAGAAGGAATATATTGGTTTTTGAAGGCAGTAAATATGATCTCTGAAATTACTTCAGTCCAGATGTTTGGAATTAAGACACCGATAATCAAAGCGGGGGACGAACTTGTACCGGTCCTGGAAGCTGCGTTCCGGAATGCAGGGCTGGAACTCGAAGACGGGGACGTGCTGGTCCTTGCTGAGTCAGCGGTTGCCACCTCTGAAAACAGGGTGGTTGAACTGGCCGGGGTCAACCCCGGGAAAAAGGCGCTTGAACTGGGGGAGAGTTACGGGCTTGATCCGAGAGAGATGGAACTTGTACTGCAGGAATGCGATGAGCTTTTCGGAGGAGTGCAGGGAGCCGCGCTTACCATCACAAAGGGCATCCTGGCCCCGAACGCCGGGATTGACGCCTCCAACGCCCCGGAGGGCTTTGTGGTACTGCTGCCTGAAAATCCTCGAAAAAGTGCCGAAGATATACGAAAAAGGCTTGAAAAAGTCTATTCATGCCGAATAGGTGTCATTGTGGGGGACAGCAGGACCCAGCCCCTGCGGCTCGGCTGTACGGGCCTGGCCCTCGGGGTTTCCGGTTTCGAACCCGTGGAAGACGACAGAGGCCTTTGCGACATCTATGGGAAAATCCTTACCCTCACGCACAGGGCGATTGCGGACAACCTGGTTTCGGCTGCGGAACTCCTGATGGGAGAAGCAGGAGAACAGGTGCCGGCCGTGCTCATCCGGGGGGTGCCCATAAAACTTATGGATAGTTCTCCCGAGGTTCCCACAATCTCAATGGAAGGCTGTATGTATTTTGGAAATATCGGGAAGACAAAGATCGGGGAAACAGGGTCGGAAAAGCAAAAAAAAGATTAAGAATATGTAACACGGGCCTGAGTGATAAAAAAGGGAAAAAAGGCCCTGAAAACTGAAAAGGGGCAAATAAATAAAGAAATTATCTCAGGTTTCCGAGATAAGCGTTATATATTCTCGAAGATAATATATACTATGAATATTGACCCTGTATCTTATTATTCCGCTACAGGGGTCGTATGATTGCGATTTCGGATTTGATCTCGGAACAGCCTCAGCCCGGAGGTCGTATGCCTGCGAGCTTGCTCGTATGTTTACGATATTATAATTGAGCTGTCCGGCAGCTAAAAAGCAAAAAACGTAACAACTATTCCAGAGTATTGCCAGGTGATTTTATGAAACCAGTGTTAATGGACTTTTCCGCAACATGGTGTGGCCCTTGCAGGATGCAAAAACCGATTCTTGAAGAACTGGAGAAGGAATATGCCGACAGGGTGGAGTTCAGGATAATCGACGTGGACGAAAATCAGGAACTTGCTTCCAAATACGGTATACATGCTGTTCCTACCCTTATTATTGAGAAAGACGGTACAGAGATAAAACGCTACATGGGAGTTACCCAGAAGAGCGTACTTGCCGATGAACTTAATAATATCCTGTAATTACACGATATAATTGCGTAGCTTTATCTCAATCAACCTTCATTTCAATTTTTTTAATGCATTTATTAAGTTTGTATAATCTTTTTATCCGTAGCCCTTCGACCTTTTTTAAAAACATCGGTTTTTAGCAGGTGTTTGTAAAGCCATCTTTTAATCAGGAAGCCGGCAAGCAGAAATTTCAGCACGAGTTTAGCTTTTACCAATTTCAGGGTAATGCCTGCCAGCTGCAGGATGTCATATCCTTTCAGCCCGAGGCTCCTGTTTCCGGACCTGCTCCCGGCAGTTATATTTCCTATCAAAACCATTTCTAATGATGCTGTTTTTGCCACATAAAACAGTGGTACGAAAGTATGCATCTATTTCGCATCATACTCGAACCGCCCGGCCTTCTGCGTTGGCCGCTGAGGGGCCGTTTTTTCTAAACCACGACAACCAGCCCCGCTCCGGTAAAACAAAATATCCACCTCAAAAAACCGGGCCAGGCGACCCCAAAAGCTTTTCGCCAAGACCGATCAAATCTATTTGGTATGAAAGTGCGTTCAAGTACTTTCATTTATTTGTGCCTGTTACTCAAAGAGTTTCATGTGCGTTTTTTCTGTTTTCCCGAGCTTGCCGCCCCTTCAACGCCACGGGCCGGTTTTTAGATGTACACTTTTTCACTTCGATCAGGATTTCATTTTTTAATGTTAACCTGCCGAATGTATCCACCAAAATATGGCGCTTTCGCTCTTTGACTTTCTTGCCGGCATCATAGCCGCGTATAGGCGGCAGGCAAAGCGTAAATACTTTGAAGAGAATCTTCTCCTGGATTGGCTTGATTTCTAAAAAATTAATAGATCTTGGGGTGCTGGCCCTCAGGCAGAAGAATTCCAGAGGAAGTTTCAAACCCCACCTGGCTTTACGTTTCAAGGACAGAGACGGAAAGCTCCGTATGTTTTCCGTTGATACCACCCGCTCTCCTAAAAAATGCATCCAGCCCGATGCCTACCTGATAACGCACGCTCATTCCGACCACCACGGCAAGTCCGCCATGCTCTCCGAAAGGGCGCTCTGTTCCGAAAAGACGGCTCTTGCCCTGGAACTCAGGCACGACAGGGAATATACAGGGAGGACGTTCCGGCTGGGGGAAAGCATTGATGTTGGAGGGGTCAGGGTCAGGACTTACCCTACAGGACATACGGTAGGGTCCGCGGCCTTTTTTTGGGAAAATGAGGTCGGGACTAAAATCCTGGTGACTGGAGACGTCAAGGACGCAAGCGCCCTCCCTTCCTGCGATGTCCTGATTACCGAAGCCAATTACGGAGACCCTTCGGACCCCTCCTGTCATTTCGAAGACGATCCGGAAAGCCTGAAAAGGGCTCTTTTCGAAAATGGTTTTGAAAACAATTTCGAGAACGGAGGAGTTGCCTTCGGAGCCTATGATTTCGGAAAAGCCCAGAGAACCGTTGAACTCCTCAGGGGCTTCGGCTATGGGGGAGTAATCCGGATGGCTTCAAAAGGCAGGGCCCTGACAGGTCATATGCTGGAGGAGGCCGGAAGCCTTGCAGGGCTTGAGGAAGATGGTTCCGGGGTTTTTGTCGTGCCTCCCTGGGATCTTGGAAAACTTCCTTCAAACATTAAAAAGTATGTACTGACCTGCAGGACCGATTATCCCTACCCGAACATCAGGATCAGCGACCATCTGGATGCGGGAGGGCTTGAAGCCATGGTCAGAAAAATCGATCCCGAAGTTGCAGTCATCTACCATCCCGGAGGTCCGAGGCCAGGGAGGTTCTCGGAACACCTGAACTCTCTAGGAATCGATTCAATTTCTCTTGATCGGATCGGTAATGTTTTAAGCAATGAATTTAGTTAAAAAAGGAATAATCTATAAGGTTAATATGAGTTGAGTTAATTAAATATTATTTTATTCAATTTACATTAAATTACATTAAATTACATTAAATTACATTAAATTACATTAAATTACATTAAATTA
>JAQVBP010000064.1:0-2571 GCA_028690255.1 Methanosarcinaceae archaeon | reverse complement strand
TTACATTAAATTACATTAAATTACATTAAATTACATTAAATTACATTAAATTACATTAAATTAAATAAGAGTTGCACATTTGAAGGGCAAATTACAACACCAGAGTGCATTATGTTCTTTAAGGCAAGGTATATTATAATAATCAGGATTCCTTTTTCCCATTCATCAGAAGCTGACGTTCAGGAGATCAGGCACGGTGAGTAAACAAACCCCCAAATCTAAAAGTTGGAAATCCAGAATGGCAGAAGCCGTGGTAAATGCAGAACAGGCAAAACAGGCAAAAATGAAACAGGTAGCAAAGCAGGCCCCCAAAGGCCCCGAAACCGAGGATGTGGCTCCGGAGAAAATGAGTATTATCAAGGAGAGGACCCCGGAAGAAAAAGCAAAGGCCCACAAAGAGGGTATTATAAAGACCATTGTATCGGGTATTCTTGGAATTCTTGCCGGGTTCATATCTTTCAACCAGTACGGAGCAGGAGAGGACAGGATCTGGTATGCTCTGCTTACGATCACTATTGTCATCACATACTATGCTCAGAAGCTGATCTATCCGGGCCTCAAGATAAGCACGAAAGAATTCAAGTTCAAAGACTGGTTCTACGTGGAGTTCATTGTCGTGGACTTCTTTCTTGTGACCTGGACTCTCCTTTTGAACTGAGCTTTCTTACCCGGAAACAGGCTTTCATCAGGAAGGCCTTTTCCCATTTATTTCCAGGACCTTTTTCAAATTTTTTTAAATAATTTTCTAAACAACTTTTTCAAATAACTAAATAACTTATCTTCAAATCAAAAACGTTTTTTCAGGGATTATCATGCGAATAGCGATACTTAATAAAGACAGGTGTCAACCCCGCCGGTGCAGCCATGAGTGTGAAAAGTACTGCCCCCGAGTAAGGACCGGGGACGAGACGATTGTGTTCGAGGAAGACGGAAAACCTGTCGTTTCCGAGGAGCTTTGCGTGGGCTGCGGGATCTGCGTTAACAAGTGCCCCTTTGATGCCATCATGATCATAGGGCTGCCGGAAGCCCTGCAGGAGCCGACTCACAGGTACGGGCCAAACGGTTTTGCTCTTTTCGGGCTGCCTGTGCCGCAGGTCGGAAAGGTTACGGGGATTCTGGGGCCTAACGGGATAGGAAAGAGTACCTGTGTCCAGATCCTTTCAGGAGCTCTTGTCCCGAATTTCGGGGAAGGGGTAGGAAACTGGGACAGGGTGCTCGAACACTATGCAGGGACAGCCCTTTACGACTACTTCCGGGCCGTTGTCGACGGGAAGGTAAAGGTCTCTCAGAAACCCCAGTACGTGGACCTGATCCCCAAAGCTTTCAAGGGCAAGACCTCCGAATTGCTTAAAAAAACCGATGAAAGAGGGGCTCTTGAAGGGCTTATCGACTATCTGGACCTCAGGGGCGTCCTGGACCGAAACGTCTCGGAACTCAGTGGTGGGGAACTCCAGAGGATGGCCATTGCGGCCTGTGCGGCAAGGGATGCCCAGTTCTATTTCTTTGACGAAATCAGCCCCTATCTGGATATCCACCAGCGGATCAAGGTGGCCCGCCTGATCCAGGAACTTTCTAAAGAAAAGGCTGTTCTTGTGGTCGAACACGACCTGGCCATTCTGGACATGCTGGCGGATGTGATCCATGTGGCATACGGGGCCCCTGGTGGGTTTGGGGTGATTACCCAGCCGAAGAGTGTCAGGATCGGGATCAACCAGTACCTTAAAGGCTTCCTCCCCGAAGAAAATATCCGTGTCCGCCCCGAAGCTATCAAGTTCGAAGTCCATCCCCCGAGAAACGAAAGCAAAGTTGAGGCTGCGGTTTCTTTCGGGGCTTTCTCTAAAAAGTACGGGGAAGGCTTTTCCCTTAAGGCCACGGGCGGAGAACTCAGGAGAGGCGAGGTGCTCGGAATAGTCGGGCAGAACGGGATAGGAAAGTCCACTTTCGTGAAGGTGCTTGCAGGAGAGATCAAGCCTGACGAGGGAGACCCCGGAATCGATGTTAAGATTTCGTATAAGCCCCAGTACATCAAGGTTGATATCCAGATGCGGGTGCAGGACTTCCTGCGGGGTATCTCCAGAAAGTTCGGGACCAGTTACTATGAAGTGGAGATTTCCAATCCCCTGCAGCTCGAAAAGATTTATGAGCGCATGCTGGATGACCTGAGTGGAGGGGAACTCCAGCGCGTGGCAATTGCGGCCTGCCTTTCCCGGGAAGCCGACCTCTACATTCTGGATGAGCCAAGCGCCCATCTGGACGTGGAACAGCGCTCCATGGTCACGAAGGTCATTAACCGCTTTGCCGAAAACAACCAGAAGACCGTCATGGTGGTTGACCACGATATCTACATGATCGATATGCTCTGTCATCGCCTCCTGGTCTTTGAAGGAAAACCCGTCGTTTACGGGGAGGCCCACGGCCCCTTCAGCATGCAGAATGGCATGAACAGGTTCCTGAAAAACCTGGGCATCACCTTCCGCCGGGACGAAGAAACAAAACGTCCGAGGGTGAACAAACAGGAATCAAGGCTTGACCGGGAACAGAAGGAAAACGGCAACTACTATTACGCGGCTA
>JAQVBP010000063.1:12561-16136 GCA_028690255.1 Methanosarcinaceae archaeon | reverse complement strand
AATAATTTCTCCGGATAATAAATAAGTCATCTCAGGATGGTCTTTATAAAAGAAAGGATTGTGTAACATGAAGGCAAAGCTTGAACAGCGCCTGGAAGAACTTAAGGCTGAATATGAATCAGGCCGGAAGATCCAGAACGATATTGAAAACACCCTTAAAGAGCTCCAGAACCGGAAGGAAAACCTGGAAGAGACCCTGCTCAGGATAAGCGGCGCAATCGAGCTGCTTGAAGAGCTACTGGACAGGCCCTCAGGTCGGGAAAGCTGTGTGGCCGATATGGTTGATATGGTCGGGGGAGAGAAAGAGGGGCCGGCTTTAAAAGCTACAGAAGAGGTCGAAGTCCCGAAAGTAGTCAGACAGCCTCTCGAACAGGCCACGAAAATGCTGGAAGACGTGGGACTACAGGTCGGAAAAATCAGCGAAAAACCCATTTTTGTGGCAGGAGTTCATTTCGGGGCCGTGATAAAGCAGGACCCGAAACCAGGAGAAAAGGCAGACTCCGGGACGGCCGTTGACCTTGTGCTGGCTGCAAAGGGAAAGTTCAAGCCCGACCTGAGCAAAAATTCCAGGCTTAGAACCTTCTGTACCCATTAAGCGGTAGGGGAAGAAACGGACAACAGAAAACGGACCGATCCGCATCAAAAAATTGCGATCCGCATCAAAAGCACTTCGCATCAAAAAATATGGACGGAAACATGAATAGCCAGGCACACTCAAAAAAATTTGATAAATATCTGGATGAACTGAGCAAACACTGCAGGGCCGCAATTACTGCCTTTTCCGGTATGAACAACTGTCGGGAAGGGATGGGAGCCTCTCCGGCTTCTCTCTCCGAAAGCAGAACTTTATGTCTTCAGGAGTTCTCAAAAGAAATTAAAAATATTGAAGGGATGTTCCGGAACAGGAACAACAGGGAATACATGAAAAAAATCCGGGAAACCCTTCTTACGGAGGACTCGCCTTTCTTTACAAAAGATGGAGCCGGGGAATACGGGCCTCTTAAGATGTTCCAGGCAACCCGGGGACTTTATGCGTCCCTTTCATACTATGAGGAGTTTGAGAACTGTTTTAAAATCCTCGGTAAAGACCCTGAAAACGTTTCCGCTCTTTTCCAGAAAAGCGTGCTCCTTTACAAAACAGGCAGGCATATGGAAGCTCTGAGTCTTCTGGACCACGTGCTGGAAATTGTCCCTTCCGATTATAAAATCTGGTTCAACAAAGGCGTGGTCCTCTCCGAACTCGGGAGGCTTGAAGAGGCCCTCGATGCCTATGACAGGACAAATGAACTTGAACCCGGGTTTGCGGTCGCCCTGGATAATAAAGGGGTGGTCCTCGCAAAGCTCGGCCGTTATGAGGAAGCCCTAAAGCTCTACGAGACCGTTCTCGAAGAAAACCCGGACTACGCCGAAGCCTGGGCCGGAAAAGGGGCGGTCCTTTCGGCTCTCGACCGAAAAGAAGAGGCCCTTGAAGCTTACGGGACCTCTCTTGCCCGCAGGCCCGAATATCAGGAAGCTCTCGCCGCAAAAGGGGGACTGCTTGCAGGAATCGGAAGGTTTGAGGAAGCCGGGGCCGTGTATGACAGGGCTACTGAACTCTTTCCTGAGGACCTGAAGCTCTGGTACAACAGGGGGCTTGTCCTGCAGGAACTCAAAGAATACGAAGAAGCCCTAAAAAGCTATAACCGGACGCTAGAGCTGAGGCCCGGGTTCGGGCCGGCCCTTGAAAACAAGGTAAAGGTGCTATCCGAAATAAGCCGGGGAAAAAAATTGGCCGAAGAGTGATAATTCACCCTTTTTACAGCCGGAATAAGGTATTTTCGTATACCTTACCCCTTTGTTCTGTCACTCATAACCCTTGAACAGAAAAATTATATACTTTTAAAAGCAAAAATCCATAAAAATGATTATAATAAAGAACAACCGGAGAAAAATACAAGCAGAGTACCGGAAAATTAGTTTCCGGAACAAAACTTCGGTTTTGTGGTGGGGAACTTCTTATCCAGGGGTATGGTATGATAAAAGGGTCATTAAGATCCTTTTGTCACCTCTTTTCGCTCAGATTTCTTATCCAGGAGAGTGGTACGATAACAAAGGATCAAGTAAGACCTGAGGACAGCATAAAGCCCGGGGACAGCATGATAGAGGAAATACCTGAAGGGGATAAAAATACATTTGAACTCCTGAAACGTGCAAAGGAGACTTCGGATTACGATGAGAAAATAAAGCTGTATGATGAGGTTCTGGAACTTGACAGGAATTTTACAGAAGCCTGGTACCAGAAGGGCTTTGCTCTCGACCGCAAGGGAAAGTCCGATGAAGCCCTGACCTGCTATAACGAGGCCCTGAAAATCGACCCTGGAAACCCGGGAGTATGGTGTCTCAAGGGCTTTGTCCTCAACAACATGCAAAAATATGAAAAAGCTATCGAATGCTACGATGAGGCCCTGAAAATCGAACCTGGTGATCTTTTTAGCTGGTACCAGAAGGGCACGATCTTCGAAAACCTCAGCAAATACGAGGACGCAGTCGAGTGTTATGACAGGGCTCTGGAACTTGACCCCTCTGATGCTTACGTAAACGAAAGGAAAATGAAACTGCTTCAGATACTTGGAAAAACGAAAGATATAGAAGAAAACATCAGAAATTGTATGAACTGAAGCAAATTCATAAATTAAAAATTAAATTCAATAAGATGTCTGAAAAAAATGTTAAATGAGTCAATTTAAGCTCATTTTTCTGAATTTTTCTGAATATCCTGCTTTTTTTTCTCTTTTTCTTTCCGGATCTCTTCGACGATTTCAAGTAGCTTGTTTTTGATTCCCCGGATAGCCTCGACGGCCTCGCCTCCCACGTCTATGGGGGCCTTTTTTTCCAGATCGGCTTTAACAAGCCGGGTGTCATAGGGGATTTCTCCGAGGACCGGGATTCCGAGTTCTTCGAGCCTCGCGTTGACTTTTCCGGCTCCACCTTTGTTGACCACGGCAAGGAGGTTATTGACCCCGATTTCGGAAGATAGTCTCTTTATCCGTTCCGCGGTCTCAAGAGACCTGGCCCCGGGTTCGACAACTATAATCATAAGGTCCATGCCCCGGGTCGTGCCTCTCCCGAGATGTTCGATTCCGGCTTCCATGTCCAGAATTACGGCACTCTTATCCCTGATCATGAGGTGGCGGAGGAAAGCCCGCAGAAAAGCCGAAGCCGGGCACATGCACCCGCTGCCCCCACGGTCCACCGTACCCATGACAAGCATCCGGACCCCGTCAGGGCCCTTAACCCCATAGCTGTCTGCGATGTCATCGACTTTCGGATTATAGACAAAAGCTCCTCCCTCTTCCCCGGCCCTTTCCTGAATAAGGTCCCTGTAGTCGGCCAGGGGTTTCGGGGGTTTTTCGATCCCGAGGGAAGATGCCAGGTTCATATCCGGGTCCGCGTCAATTGCAAGCACCTCGTACCCGTCTCTTGCAAGCAGCCTTGCAAGAGTCCCTGAAAATGTTGTTTTTCCAACGCCGCCTTTACCTGTTATTGCTATTTTTATATTTATTCCCCCGGTCAGGTTTATGATTCTAAATATGATT
>JAQVBP010000063.1:9606-12461 GCA_028690255.1 Methanosarcinaceae archaeon | reverse complement strand
TATGATTCTAAATATGATTATAAATATGATAAAATAATTTTATGTACAGGAATATTACAATTTAACTGTTTTATACTTATTTATTTGTATTCGGTTTTTCCAATGTTATTCTAAAAAATTAGGGTGTTCACATTTTCTACATCTTTTTTAATCTCTCTTTTTAAATATATCTATATGTATATATCTGGGTATGAAATCAATGTAAAATTTCATTTACCCCGGCAACCCGGGTCAGGTACTTTTCGATATGGTTTCCTTCCTTTCTGGAAAAGCCTGCGTCCCGGGCCAGTTTATCAAGCACCTTCTGGACCCCAGTCCCGTACTGCATGGCTTTTTTCTCTTTTAGGGCAAGCTCGGGGGAAAGCAGGGCTTCGGCGGCTTTTCTCAGGATATGTTTCCGGCTGTATGCCCCGGCTGTCTTTCTGACCTTCAGCTCCGGGCTGATTGCGAGCCCGACTTTGACCACCCCGGGGTCCAGGAAGGGCACCCGCAGCTCCACACCGCTTGCCATTGTGACCATATCGTCCCGCTCAAGGTTGAGCTCCGAGATTTTGCAGAGGTCCAGGTAAATTTCCCTGTCAAGCACCTCTCTTCCGGCCTCCAGGAAAGTTTCGTGTCTCCGGTACCCTGCCAGTAGCTCGTCCGAGCCCTGGCCCGTGAGGAGCACCTTTACCCCGTCTTCCCGGGCGTGTTTTGCGATAATGTAGAGGGGAAGCCCTATAGAAATCTTCATGGGGTCAGTGGACTCCACCGCCCTGATAACATGAGGGACCGCGGCTTCGATTTCTTCAGGCGAGAGGACGTGAGTGACAAGAGAAGCCTCCAGCCCGAGGGCCCGGGCCGCAAATTCGGCCTGTGCAAGGTCGTGGGAGTCTGGCAGGCCCACGGCGTAGAGTCGGATGCCTCTTTTTATTTTTCCTGCCAGGGCCGCCACCACCGCACTGTCAATTCCTCCGGAAAAGGCAATCCCGCAGCCGGGGGTAAGCCTGAGGGAGACGGCTTTTTCAAGGGCCTTTCTCAATGCGGCAGAAGCTTCCAGCTCGTCCGAGATACGGAGGGTCGGGAATTGGATTTTCAGGGATTTTTCCCGGGTTTTTCCGGTTTTTAAGTTGAAACTCAAGACAGTCCCCGGAGGTAAAGGAAACGGATTTACTCCGAAAGCCCGGAGAGCCTTTTTTTCGGATGCGAAAAATAGTTCCGGCCCCAGGTCTTTTTCTCCAGCTTCTTCTATATCTTCTCTTTCTTCTCCTTCCCCCATTTCTCCTCCTTCCCTGAGGCTGCAAAAAAGGGGTTTTACCCCAAGTGGGTCCCGGGCCAGGACAAGTTCGTCTCCTGAGAGATAGGCGAGCGCATAGTCCCCGTTCACCTGGGAAAGGGCGGCTGAAACGGCGTTCAGGCCCGGGGTCTCCGGGTCTGTTCCTGGCTCCTTCCCGGGTTTTTCTCCGGAATTTTCCGTCCTGTTTCCTCTTTCGGTCTCGATCAGACGAAGGAGGGTCTCGGTGTCGGAAAGGGTCCTGAGCCCGAGGTTCTTTGCGATTTCCCTGAAATTATAAATTTCCCCGTTGAGTACAAGGGTTCCGTATTCTCCTCTAAGGGGCTGGGGCATGTCTCCTGTGATTTTAAGGAGGGTGTTTCCCATACTTACCTTCTCTTCACTGTGGATTCCACAGGCATCAGGCCCTCTGTGTCCCAGGATTTCAAGCATTTTTTTAACTTTTGCTTCCATTTCGGAGGAAGGGGCCCTTTCGGAAGTTCCGGCAATTCCGCACATCAATTACACCTTTTTTATAACCCGGGCTTTTCCGGCACAGGCCTGAATATTCCCTAAGATAAGAATCGAGTCAGGTTTTGCTGGATAAATAACTTTCGCAAAACCCGGGTTTAAAAACACAGTTATGTGGATATGCTATACTACAAAAATATTAGGGGTTACTTTCCTGAACAGGAGTTACATAAAGAAAAAATTCACCTTCTAAGGAGCAGTGTTCTCAGGCTATCTGCGGCAATTGCGGCCCTATCGGCAACATCTCCGATTTTTTCCACGAGGTCTATGAGGTGGCAGACCCCTGCCCCCCCAAAGGCCTTTTCGTTTGCAAAGATTTTTTTTAAGAGTTCACTTTCAATGAGGTCCACTTCATGTTCCAGTTTTTCAACCTGGGGGACAAGAGAGAGGGTCTGCCTGATATTTTCTTTAACCCAGGGAGTTTCAAGGAATTCATAAAAACCGGAGACGAGAGTTGAATACACCTTTACGGTTTCAAGGTTGGTTGCAGCAAGCCTCAGGAAACCGCGTTTAACATCTTCCGGGAGGGGGGAGGGACGCAGGGTCATCCAGTAAGCCGCACTCTGGGCGACATTGTGGATTGCGTCCTGCTGATTTAAGAAAAACAGAATGTCTTTTACGTCAACAGGGAGTAGAAGTGAAGAGGGCAGATTTTTACGAATCTCATGCTTGATAGCATCAGCTTCGGTTTCAAGCAAATCGACTTCAGTACTCCGGAGTTCCACTGTTTTCATGTCATCCGCACAATAAGCTTCCACAGCTTCCTGCAGCTTTCCTGCCGCAAGTACCCCTTTTTCAGCATGTTCTCTGAAAGGAATACGTGGAAACCTGAAAAAAGGTCCGAGCAAAAAACGGATTAAATTCCTTAACCTCATATCCCACAGCCCTCCGGATTATGAAGATTAAAAACACATTTTACCCTCATGTGCCCGGCCTCCGAAACCCTTCCTTAAACGAGGCAAAGGCAATACAAGCAGCAAATAAAGCAAATAAAGCAAATAAAGCAAATAAAGCAAATAAAGCAAATAAAGCAAATAAAGCAAATAAAGCAAATAAAGCAAATAAAGCAAAT
>JAQVBP010000063.1:0-9506 GCA_028690255.1 Methanosarcinaceae archaeon | reverse complement strand
AGCAAATAAAGCAAATAAAGCAAATAAAGCAAATAAAGCAAATAAAGCAAATAAAGCAAATAAAGCAAATAAAGCAAATAAAGCAAATAAAGCAAATGAAATTAGGATATAAAAGATATGAAGCTTCTTTTCTAAGAAACTTTGCATCCCCCTGAAAAATTCGGGCTTCAGGAAAGGCCCTGTTTCTTTATGGGCTTAAGCCTCTTAAGCTCTTCAAAATCTCTGATGTGCCTGAACATATCAGTGATTTTTGCAAAGCGGTTCAGATGGTCCTGCTTCTTTTCGGCACTCCGGGCCTGATAGACCCTGACAGAGCGCAGGAGATCGATTTTTCGGAACTCGGGCCAGTAAGGGGCACAGAAATAGGCTGCACACTCACTTCCGTTTGCCTGCCAGGGCAGAAAGTTGGAGACCCGTTCATCTCCGCCTGTTCGGATAATAAGGTCAACGTTGGGGACTGCGAGATCTGGGGAAGGATAAAGGTGCTTTGAGATCAGGCCCTCACTGATGTCTTCGAGGGCCAGCTCTTCCCTCTCGACTCTAACTGCAATTTCGCGTACGGCATGGATGATGTCCTGCCTTCCTCCGTAAGCGATTGCCACATTAAGAATGAATTTATCATAATGCCCGGTCACCTCTTCGAGCTGTTCTATGGATTCCAGCAGGTAGCCCGGCAGCCTGGACCTGTCTCCTATAACCCGCACTCTCATCCTCTTTTGATGAGTCCTTGAGTCTTTCCGGAGTTTATGGAATTTTTCATTTATGAGCCCAAAGAGTCCATCCACCTCTTTTTCGGAACGCCGGAAGTTTTCCGTGGAAAAAGCATAGAGTGTGAGCTGCTTTACTCCGATTTCATAGCACCACTCAATTACCTTTTCCGTGGTCTCAGCCCCCATGGAATGCCCAAAACTCCTCGCTTTCCCGAATTTTCCCGCATAACGTCGGTTTCCGTCCATAATTACAGCAACATGGGAGGGAATCTCGGAACTTTCAATTTCTTTGGAGAGTTTATGTTCATATTGCCTGTAAAATACACTGAATAAGCGATTTTTCAAAACAACGATAGGAACTTTAAGAAGCCTGAACGTCCTTGACCCCTTTTTAAAACCCGTGCATACACTTCCTTCAAGCTATAAAATTATGAAAAAATTCAAATGTAAACTCGCTGATGCCTATTTAAATTTCAATCGGATTCAAAGTACTTAAATATTCCTTTTAAAATTATTTATCTGTTCCGCGTGGATTCTTCGTTTGCATTCCCCTCCGGAAAAGGAACTGCTTCGGCCCGGAGCTTAAACCCTTAGTAGTTCCCGAATTTTAAGCGCAGATAAATTATTAGGCTCTTCACTGTTTTGTGTATAGCTATCACAAAAACAGCCCCATCTTTGAGTTAAGATTCGTTATACCCATAGGAAACGGCGAAGAGCCAATTAACAAATCTATGATTTCAATAGATACCGATTTTAAAATACGGCCTAAAGAATGATGTGCTTTAATTTAAACGTATTATCGATATCAATAAACATTTATGCGCCTAAAAATGCGGAACGTAGGTTAAACCAATCAAGTTATAGAGAATTGAGCAATGCTGACCTGTAAATTGTTTGTACAGAATATTGCCGAAAAACTTCTACAGGTCCCATTTTTCAAAAGCAGTAATGTTTTAAGTTTTATATGAACTCTAGAGAAGGGATCAAGGCATAGGCCTTAATAATTTTCCAGAACAGATCCTACAATATTTTTGTAGGGCTCTTTCAGAGAATACACGTTGTGATCCCCTGTAACGTTGATGCTCAAAATTCCAAGTCGAGTATTCATCAACCCGACCATGGCTGACACTCCCCGGTAACTTACTTCAAAGTTTCCTTTGTCAAGGAACTCAAAAACTTCACCGGTCGTGAACTTGCCACCGGTCAGGAAGAGATTGAGCACAACCTTTCGTATCCCGTTCTCATCCCTGCCGAGATACTTAATCAATCTCGCTCTAACTCTTTCTTCCGCAGTTTGCAGTCTCGGACACCTCAGTTAATGATTATTTAAAATATATAGGTTTCAGATTATATTATTATAATTATGAGCTATAAAGCTATGCGAAACGGAACATTTCAAGCTAACTAAAAGCGATACCCATATATCCTTATCGTTTATATATTTTAGGATTGCTTGTTTTGGAATAAAAGATTTCAGGAGGCAACATGGTTGCCAGGTAAGAAGATTCCATTTTACATAAAAGGATTAAGGTTGCACATTTATTCGGAATGTCTAAGGGGTTTCTTATTGCTGGGGGTCGTAAAATATCCATTCATCGGACTCTAACATTGAAAAAAGGGGCATTCTGTCAGGCTGAGATGATTAAAATGAAATAAAGCCAAATTCTTCTGACTTTGCATAATTAAGGTAAAAATAATAGCGGATGGAGGAACAATAATATCAATGTTCTTGTGGATGATTATCTTATCAACCAAGTGTGGATTGAATAATTTTCTTTGATAATATTCTACTAGTGTCGTGTCAACGGCAAAATGTCGCATAAAACCAATTAGGGTTATTCAGAATCGGTCAATCTTTGAGGATTGAAATGAACAAAATGATGAACTATTTAATTTTATGTTTAATCCTGTGTAGTATAGTCATTTATTCTGGTTGCATATCAAACCAAACTGAAGGAAAAAGGGTCACTGAAATGACTGATATCGATCGACATACAATCTCAAAAGTTTCAGTTAGGAATGGGCTAAGTGGTGAACCGAGTATAACAGATGATAAAGTCAAAATAATAGGATTAATAAATCATCTTGATATGTATTCTCTGGAAAAAAATGGATAATCAAGAGCCTATGTTCGGGGGCCGTCATACAATAAATTTTTATAATGAACCCAATAAAATTCCGAGTGTAATCATTGTAGATTCTGGCATTATGCGAGTTGATGAAGTTTATTATGATGTCATTGATTTACCTATTGATCTGGCAACAATTGACAAACTTGTCGATTCACTGTGATAATTCAGCCTGCTTAGATAAAATAATAAAAAAAATATGAAATCTGGAATAGGTACTATGCTAACAGCAATGTTGCTGGTGGGTATGGTGTTTGTGCCAGCAGTAAGTGCAATTGATAGCAGGTCAGATTCTTAAGAAAATGATACCTGTACTATTTACTGCGGAGAAAAATAAATTCTCACTAAATTTCCTTCCGACCAAAATTTTTCAAAATATTTAAAAAAGCTGAAGAATTTTATGGTGCTCTTCTTTTTAATCTTCAGTTAAGTGTTGTAATCTTAGTTCTCAAATTTTAAGCGTATATATGGGCATTATTACTAACATATGATCCCAATTGATGCCGATTTTGAAAGCCAGTCCAAAAAAACCATGTGCTTCGATTTTAAGTACATAATTCAATAGCATAAGACCTTTATGCGCTTAAAAATGCGGAATGCAGGTTATTCCCCGCAGGCCCGTTTCTCCTGTTTCCCTCGGTGGAGAACTGGAAGACAAAACCCGGGAAGGCAGAAGATGGCTTTTTGTAATGATCACAGACGGATTCAAATTCGTCCATTCGGCCCCCAGTTTTTAGCTTGTTCTCTGTCTTCATTTTAATTTCGAAAAGCCCGGCCTCCTGCGTCGGTCGTTGAGAGCGCCGGGATCAATAATCGATTCAATAAAAACCGGGCGTACATCTGATTAAATATATTTTTTCCGTCATCGGCTCGCTTCACTACCCGATTTCCACTTCGGGATCACAGGAAATCAAAGATTTCCTTGGAGTTGTACTGCAAGTGCAACAGCACGGTGTCCGTTTCGCTTCGCTCAAGCTGACTGAGAATTTTTTAGAATCTGAGAAATCGAAAAACGGCCGGCGTGTAAAGTTGAGAAGCAGCAGCAGAAAGGCCAGAGCAGGTTCAAAGCTGATAAAATATATTTTTTCGGTTGGGGGGCTGCTTCTCTCTCCGAGTTTCGCTTCAGGGCCGGAAAAATCATTGATTTTTCTTTTAGTTGCAAGGAAATCGCAACAGCACAGAGTCCGTTTCGCTTAGCCAAAGAAGGCTAAGAATTTTATGAAATAATTGGCCTGATGCATGTGAACTGAAAGTCATTCCCTTCGATTCAATCGGGTCAGACTTTTATCGTTCCAGATAATATGTATATTATTTATATTTTGATGCGATATTTTAAAAGGGGGCTTTTTTCATTTCAGTTAGATCCACAAGATAAACCCATATGTGGGAAGTCTATAATGATTGTGGTTTGATGCAATAAAACATCAGCTTGTTCCCTTATTTGTTCTCTTACTGAGAGTGGATTAAGAATATTGGAGGAAATCACACATGAAAGTTTTGGCAATAAACTCCAGTCCCAAAATGGATAAAAGCAACACGGCTCTGATATTGGACCCCTTTCTTGAAGGGATGAAAGAGGCCGGGGCAGAGGTAGAACTCTTCTATACAAGGAAACTTAATATCAATCCCTGCACAGGGGAGTTTAACTGCTGGTTGAAGACCCCAGGTAAATGTTACCAGAATGATGATATGAACATGCTGTATCCCAAAATCGATGAGGCTGATGTTATTGTCTTTGCTACGCCGGTTTATGTGGATGGGGTCACAGGTCCTATGAAAAACCTGATTGACAGGATGCTTCCCAGAGTAGAACCCTTTTTTGAAATGCGCGACGACCACTGTCGCCATCCCGTGCGTGGGGGGCCAAAGACCCTAAAATTTGTGCTGGTTTCGAACTGCGGTTTTTGGGAAATGGATAATTTTGACCCCATGCTTGTATATATGAAAGCCTTTTGCAAGAATGCATCCGCTGAATTTGCAGGAGCCCTTCTGCGCCCTCACGGTGAAGCTATGCCTATAATGCTGGAGATGGGGGAGCCGATAGGCGATATTTTCGAGGCAGCAAAAGAGGCAGGTCATCAACTCGCAAAGGGACAGAAGATGTCTCAGAAAACCCTTGACATAGTCAGTCGTGAACTCATGCCAAGGGAAATGTACGTGCAGATTGTAAACCAGTACTTTCAGCAGTGTCTGGAAACACCGGTGAAACAATAAACGCAGCTCACATCATTCTTTATTTTTTTTCTGCATACTGCGGGCCGGATATGCTAAAATGGATGCTCACCTGATAGTATCTCTGATCTTACTGCCTTTTCAATTCCCGAGTTGCGCTACCCGAGTTGCGCTACCCGAGTTCCGCTTCGGGATCACAGTAAATCGAAGATTTACTGGGAATTGCGATGAAATCGCAACAGAACGGAAACCCCCGTTTAGCTTCGATCAAGCGGACTGAGAGTTTTTTAGAATCTGAATGATCAAAAAAAGGCCGGCGTGTAAAGTTGGGAAGCAGCAGAAAAAAGGCCAGAGCAGATTCGAGCTTCTTCTGTTTTCTGTTTATTTCCCGCCGGCCCGAATCCAATGAAAAGTGAAAGAAAAGCTCTAGCCAATAGCTGCCTAAATATATTTTTTCCGTCGTCGACCCCCTTCACTTTCCCCGTTAACCTTTAAACATTGAAAAGTGGCCTTTGACAGGCCCGGTTCCTTCGGTGGAGAACTGAAATAATCAGAAAACGGGAAAGTGAAATCAAATATCCTTTTTTCCATGTTCGGACATATATTGTTCAATAGCCCTTTTTGAACTATGCCATGTTTTCCCTATTTTTACCGCATCCAGAAGCCCCTGCCTTGCCCGCAGGCTTAGGTATTCCTGAGAATAAGGAATTTCACCGACAAGTTCTTTGAGGGGCCGCAGTTCATCAAGGCCTCCGAATATGGAAAGGTAAAGTGTCAGGCTTTCATCCACGGCTTTTGCAATGAAATTGGCAAACGGTTCCAGATTCCCGGAATCTGCGGTTCTCAGAGTCCTGTAGTATTTTTGTCTGTCTTCTTTTTTGAGCACTATGGCCGGATAACTTTTTGAAATCAAATACAGGTTTGTAAGGAGCCTGGCAACCCTGCCATTCCCGTCGATGAAAGGATGGATTTCAACAAAACTATGATGTAGAAATGAAACGGTTTCAATGGGGTGCTTTTCGTCTTCAGCTATATTCTCAATCAGTTCATCCATTGACTGTAAGATTTTTGACCAATCAGGTGGAGCTTTTATAGCACCGGTTATCCTCACATTTTTTGTCCGATATCTCCCGGCATCTTCAAGTATGCCCCTGGTTACGATTTCGTGAATCTCCTGAATTGTAACATGGTTTATCGCCTTTTTTTTCTTTGCGAGTTCTTCTATCCGGTCGAAAGCTTTTGCATTATTACTCGCTTCAAGGTGCTCACGTACCGATTTTCCTCCTATGGTCAGGCCCTCTTCCAAAACGAGTTTTGTTTCTGAAAGTGTGAGAGTGTTCCCTTCTATCGCATTGGAGTGATAGGTGTGCACCAGCCTCATCTCTTCATGCAGTTTTCCCTGGGCATCCGCCGGAAGGGGGCGCATGGCGTTGAAACGTTTCATTTTTTCATCTATACGTGCAAGAAGTTCTTTCTGGATCAGGGTAGTATCGGTATCGGCCATAATTCAACATATCCGATATAGGTTACATGATTTATATCAGTATCGGTATCGGCATAATTTTGAGTTATCCGATATTAGAAATTTCTTTACTACCCAATTTGCACGTCCCAAGTTCCGCTTCCCGAGTTCCGCTTCGGGATCACAGTAAATCGAAGATTTCCTTGGAGTTGTACTGCAAGTGCAACAGCACGGGGTCCGTTTCGCTTCGCTCAAGCGGACTGAGAATTTTGTAAAGCTGAGTGATCGAAAAACGGCCGGCGTGTAAAGTTGAGAAGCAGCAGAAAAAAGGCCAGAGCAGGTTCGAGCTTCCTCTGTTTATTTCCCGCCGGCCTGAATCCAATGAAAAGTGGAAGATAAGGGCAGGTCTGGCTTCCTCAGCAGAGAAACGGAAAAAAGCAGACCGGGAAAATTTGAAAAAACACAATTATGTTTAAATATCCTTGAAGACCAAAGATGGATTAAAATGAAAGTACGCGAACTTATAATAATATTAAAAGCTGATGGCTGGTATCTTGTTGCTACGAAAGGCATCCATCAGCAATACAAGCATCCAGACAAACCAGGCAGGGTAACAATCGCGGCTCATTCTGGACACGATCTTGCACCGGGGACATTGAATACATATTAAAGCAAGCACAATTAAAGATGGAGAAATAAAGATGTATCGTTTCCTTGTTGTAATCGAGAAAGTAAACAACAACTATTCAGCCTATTCGCCTGATTTACCGGGTTGTGTGGCCACTGGTACCACTCGAAATGAGGTGGAAAAAAACATTTATGAAGCTATTGAAATGCATGTACAGGGATTACTGGAGGATAATTTACCTGTTCCTGAATCTGAATCATTTGCAGAGTACGTGGCAATTTCTGGAGAATCACCTACAACATCCAAAGCAGCATAAACTGTAAACAAATTTCACCATATCTTTTTTCCAGTAGCCCAAAGCAGGGATTTCAAACTTCAGGCAGCTTAGTTTTTTTGTATTCTGGCCTTCCATCCTGTAAAACAGGAAAAGAGGCCGGAAGACAGCGAAAGAAAAGCGAGATATTTAATCCGGTCCAATGCTCTCAAAATATATTTTTTCCGTCGTCGGCTTACTTCACTCTCCCCCCGAAACCTTTTTCTGGATTCGAGAAATAGGAATACGGCCGGCGTGTAAAGTTAAGAAGCAGTCGGGAAAAGGTCAGAGCGACTTTTAGCTCCCTCTGTTAATTCCCTGTGGGACTGGTTTTTGATTTCATCGACACTTTTTCATCGGCCGGCAAAAAAAAGCCTGGCATTTCTTTAAAGAATTCGGGAAATCCGTCATTCGATTTTCAGAACCCATTTCCAGAGGGGAATATAGATAATCCCGGCTTCTTCTTTTTCCAGATTTTTAGTGAGCAAAACAAGCCTCGATATTTTTTCTCCGAAATGCTCTTTGAATTCCAGCAGAGCCCTGATTTCTCCGGCTCTTACCTGATCGGTATAGGTGCAGTTTATTCCAGTGAGTGTACCGTCCCTGTGCTTTATGACAAAATCCACTTCTCCTTTTTCTTTCCAGTAAAAAAATTCCACTTTGCGTCGTTTTAACTCTACAAAAGCAAGGTTTTCTGCAAGCCGGCCCTCATCGGCCGAGAAGGTAAACGCCACTGAATTCCGAAGGCCGTTATCGATGCAATAGATTTTCCTGGGCATTTTGATTGATATCGAATTTTTTACCGAATATGAAAAGAAGTTCAGCTGGTAGATGAGGTAGGCCTGTTCCAGATAGAGCAGGTACTCTTTCAGTCCGTTGACGGAAAGCCCCGTGGCCGTTGAAATCTTTGAATAACTCAGAAGTGTGGAGACGTTTGAGAGTGAATAATTTGCAAGCTCGATCAGTTTTGCACTTTCTCGAATCTTTTTGCCTGCCACGATGTCCCTTAGCAGGATACTGTTGAAGTATTCACCAAGCCGCAGGTGGTTGATATCCTTATCTTCTTCCAGGACAACTTCGGGAAAACCCCCTTTGAAGAGGTATTTGTTGAAGTGGTGCAGGATCTCGTTTCTCTGGATGTCCGCGTCTTTTAGCTCGAAACCAGCAAATTCCAGGTACTCCTTGAAAGAAAGAGGAAAAACATGTTGCGTGATCATCCTCCCTGTCAGAAGGGTTGCGAGCCTGTCCGAAAGCATGGTGCTGTTTGAACCAGTGAGCACGAACTTGATTTCTTCCCCGTAAAGGTCGTAAAACTTCTTGACCCACTGCTCCCAGCCTTCGATGTTCTGGATTTCGTCCAGAAAAAAGTATTTCCTTCCCTTAGGCAGGTGAAGCTCGATATATTCGTTAAAAAGGCGGTCGAGCAGTCCGATTCCTTTTTCCTCGAAAGGTTCGTCCAGGTTGAAGTAGAGGATATTTTCAGGCTTCACCCCTCTCCCGATCAACCGGTCGATTGCCTGGTACATAGCAGTCGATTTCCCGCACCTCCTGACCCCCGTTATGCAGACAACCTCCCTTATGTCCAGAAGCTTCAGGATTTTCTTAAGGGTCTCAGGTCGGAAGATCCTCTTTTTGGAAGCCGGGACCCGGCCTTCTGTCCACCAGGGGTTCCACATCTTCATGATCTGCTTCATGGGGAAGTATTTGCCCTTGGAGTATTTATATCTTTCATTATAATAACGATTTTTGAGATCTATATTGTTATTATAATGAAAGTTATTTAAATGAATATTAAAAGAGAATGAGTTTCCGGGAATCACCTCCAGTATTATTTGATGGATGAGATGAAAAATTCTTTTTGGATTTGTAAGTATCGGCATCGGCATTATTTTGAGCAATCCGATATGCGGAGTCTTCGAATCCCCTCGATATCTTCTAAAATATATCTTTTCAGTCACCGGGCCACTTCACTCTACCCCCGAATCCTTTTGTCTGTATTTGAAAAATTGAAAAACGGCCGGCGTGTAAAGTTGAAAAGCAGCAGAAAAAAGGCCAGAGCATGTTCGAGTTTCTTCTTTTTATTTCCCGCCGG
>JAQVBP010000062.1:13939-16407 GCA_028690255.1 Methanosarcinaceae archaeon | reverse complement strand
TATAAGCCGGATCCCAGGAAATATGTCTGATAAAAACAGATTACTAATTCGCTCCGATAGTGTAGCCAGGCCAATCACTCGGGAGTCTCACTCCTGCAACCGGGGTTCGAATCCCCGTTGGAGCATTGTTTTTTTATAAGTTCCCAGATTTTAAAAGGCCCAATTTAAGAAATATATGTTCCAAATTCCACCCCTCATTCCTTCAGAGTCAGAAACTTCGCAAGCAGTGACTTTTTCATTTCCACCGCATCGTTCGGACAGAGTTCCCGGCAGCAGTAGCAAAGGATGCACCTATCTTCGTTTATCCTGAAACTGCCGTCCTCCTGCTTTTCCACGGCCTGCGGGGAACAGTTGAGGTAGCAGGCCCCGCAGCGGGTGCATTTTCTCTGCTCGATCCGGGGTTTGATACTGAAGAATTTACCCATATGCCGGGTCAGGAAAGGAGGAAGGGTTGTAACCCCTCCGGCCGAAGGTTCGAACTTTATTCTGACGGATTCCGGAGAGGCCCCAAGGACCCGAGGGTTCGGGTCTCCATATCCTTTTTTGAGAGCTCCGGCAGTCGTCGGGACCTGCAGCGGGTCAAAGCCGATCAACCCCGCGGCCACGATATCAAGGGCCACACAGTCGAAAGCCGCCAGGACAAGCCCCGAATTTACAGGAGTCCCGTGGGAGGGGCCGTTTCCTTCCATACCGAGAACTCCGTCCATGAGCGCAAAGTGGGGTTTTATTACCGAATATATGTCGGCCACGGCTTCTCCGAAAAGTTCTCGCTCCCCCAGGAGGTGGGCCTCTTTTCGCATCTTCAGAGGGAGAGCCCCGAAAAAGTTCTTAACCGCACCCGTATAATAGGTCAGCTCGTGGGTCTTGAGTTTCGGGAGAGAGATTACAACGTCGGCCTCAAGCACGGGTTTTGCAAGGTAGAGTTTTGGAAACTGCAGGGGAGCCGGAACTTCCACTTCCATATAACCTGCGGTCTCAAAATTAATGACCTTTGCTCCGGCTTTTAGGGCTGCGGCCTCGATTCCGGTGACTTTCAGGGCTTTTGCGGTGGCCCCGGGCCTTGAGATCCCCGCTCCATCCCCGACAACCGGGACTCCTCCGGCCTCCAGGACAAACTCACACATCGCAGCCACCACGGCCGGATGAGTCGTGGCCGCAGCTTCCGGAGGAAGAGCCGCTATGATGTTTGGCTTCAAAAGGACAAGATCGCCCCGAGAAATGATTTTGTCAAGGCCTCCAAGAAGGTCCAGAGCTTCGGCTATGGCCTCTTTTACGTTTGAATAATCAGGACAGCGGACAATTGAGACATTACTCATGTGCTTTAAGATTTAGTTATTCCTGTTTTAGTTATTCCTGTATTAGTTATTCCTGTTTTAGTTTTTTTCTTTTTCACCATAACTTATCCAACTTTTTCCAATTACCTGTTCTTGATTCCCATTACGGCATCGATCTCTTCGGCAATGCATTCGAGTTCGTCGAGGATTCTTTCCGTATCCTTTCTCATTTCAAGGACAGCGGCTTTAAGGCTTCCCCCCCTGAGAAAAATCTTCTTATTTTCCCGGTAGAGCAGGCCTGAATCCCTGAGATTTCGGAGGTGGTGGTTGACTCTTGAAACCTTTATTTCAAGGTCATTTGCAAGCCCTTCCGAGGAAATAGATTTGTCTCTGGAAATATTTTCAAGCATGCTGAAAATTATTTGCGTGGCCGTGTTTTCAATGTCCCTGCCCGAGGAAAAGCCAAAGCTTTCACAGAACCAGTAGAGGTCATCCTCCAGATTTTTTATAGAGGGTTTTTCAAGCTTTTTCAGAACAATCTGCTGCACCATCTAAGGGTATTTGGATATGTCTCTTATATATAATTTATTTAACTTTTGTTGAGATCATTTTGATAATTACTGAATCGTATCGATTATATCAGTAATATTTATATAGAAGTTCTGTACTATATTTGGATGGTTGCTACCCGGCAAGGCCGGTTTCCGGCCTGTTTTTGGCCTATTTACAACCTGTATAAGCCTGAATAAAAGTTTTTAGGGGTCAAAATGGATTTAAAACCTTTTTGGAGTTTCCTGAATCAATAAACCCGGGAATCAACCTGATTCCACCAGCATGGAATCCCCAAATATTCAGTTTAACTTTAAAATATAGTCACTAATGTCTAAGGAGGAAAAGATAAGTGATTATCAAACCAATCGGAGAACGTGTTTTACTAAAACACAATAAAAAAGAAGCCGTTACAAAGGGCGGGATCTATATCCCGGAGTCCGCCCAGGAAGAAAGAAAGGAAGGCATTGTCGAGGCCGTAGGAGCCTTTGAAGACGGGAAACCCTTGCCCCTTAAAAAAGGCGACCTGGTAATCTATGGGGGATACCAGAGTGATGAAATCGAAATCGAGGGGGAAAAATACCTTTTTGTCGATTTCAAGGACATTCTTGCAACAATTGAAGAAAAATAAAGTTATATTCAATT
>JAQVBP010000062.1:11519-13839 GCA_028690255.1 Methanosarcinaceae archaeon | reverse complement strand
TTCAATAAACTTTCAATCAAATATTCAATCATATTCTCATCATATAAGGTGAAAGCTTATGGCTTCAAAGCAGATCATGTTTGACGAAAACGCCCGAAAGGCGCTCTTAAGAGGTGTGGACAAGGTCGCAAACACTGTCAAAGTCACCCTCGGCCCTAAAGGCCGCTACGTGGTACTTGACAAGGCTTCCAGACCCGTGGTCACAAACGATGGAGTAACCATTGCAAAGGAGATCGAACTCCTCGATAAATTCGAAAACATGGGGGCCAAACTGGTCAAGGAAGTGGCTTCTAAGACCCAGGACAAGACAGGAGACGGGACGACCACAGCCACGCTTCTTGCCCAGGCCATGGTCCAGGAAGGGCTCAAAAACATCAGTGCGGGCTCAAACCCGATCGAGGTCAAGAAAGGAATTGAAATTGCGGTCGAGAAAGTTGTTGAAGAACTTCAGGGCCGGAGTGTTGAGGTCAAAGGCAAGGAAAACATCCTGCAGGTCGCAACGGTTTCCGCAAACAACGACGAGGAGATCGGGCAGCTCATATCGGACTCCATGGAAAAGGTCGGGTACAATGGAGTCATCACCGTCGAAGACTCAAAGACCATGGAGACAAGCCTGGAAGTCGTGGAAGGAATGCAGTTTGACCGGGGCTTTGTCTCGCCCTACATGGCAACTGACATTGAAAAAATGACGTGTGAGTTTGAGGAGCCCTATGTCCTGATCACTGACAAAAAGATCACGGGCATGAAGCAGATCGTCCCCGTGCTTGAAAAGGTTGCAGAGGAAGGCAGGTCCCTTTTCATTATCGCAGAGGACGTTGAAGGAGACGCACAGGCTGCCCTTATCCTGAACATCATCCGGGGAGGCCTGAAGGTCTGTACAATCAAGGCCCCTGGCTTTGGGAACGAGCGGAAGGAAATGCTCGAGGATATCGCGGCCCTGACCGGAGGACAGGTCATAAGCGAGGAGAAGGGCATGAAGCTTGAGGAGTTTACGGACTCCATGCTCGGAAAAGCCTGGAAGGTCAACATCGACAACCAGAAGACCACCATCGTGGAAGGCAGGGGCGAGAAGGCGAGGATCGAGGAGAGGATCAGAGTCATCGAGTCCCAGCTAAATATCACGGACTCCGACTACAAAAAGAAAGAACTTAAAAAACGCCTTGCAAAGCTGAGCGGAGGCGTTGCCGTAATCAAGGTGGGTGCGGCAACCGAAACCGAGCTCAAGGAAAAGAAGATGCGCATAGACGATGCCCTGAACGCAACCAAAGCCGCGGTCGAAGAAGGCGTAATCGTGGGAGGCGGAGTCAGCCTCTTCCGGGCCGCAAAAGTCCTGAACTCCCTTGAACTCGAGAGTGACCAGCAGGTAGGCCTGAAAATCGTCAGGCGGGCCATTGAAGAGCCTCTGCGCCAGATCGCCTCAAACGCAGGCCGGGAAGGGGCCGAGGTTGTAGCCGCCCTCAGGGCCGGGGCAAACGAGAACTTCGGGTACAACGCTAAAAAGGACGTCTTTGAGGACCTCTTCGAGGCCGGAGTCATTGACCCGACCAAGGTGGTCAGAAGCGGGCTTCAGAACGCAGCCTCAATCGCAGGCATGATCATCACAACCGAGGCCCTGATAACCGAGTTCGATGAAGAAAAGGATGAGAAGAGCACTGCAATCATAATCTGATTACATTTATCCCCACGAATTCCCTTCTTTTCTAATTTTTTCTATTTTTTTGATACTGTTTTTCGGCTTTTTATGGTCCGGGTTACTTTTTGTCATCCATATTATTTTTATGAGCCATTACTTTTTGTCATCCATATTATTTTTATGAGCCATTACTTTTTGTTTTTTCATATTATCACCGCATGACCCTTAATCAGAATATTTTTGTACAATCGTGATGCAAGCAGTAGCGGATGAGAAAGAATACTGTTTTCCTTCAATGAAATATTCAACCGCGGAGAAAAAAGGTGAAAGTAGTCATGCTTGAGATTTACTGTGATTCTTCTTACAACGAAAATGAAACTTCCTATATAGGCTGCATGGTCCTGAGGGCCGGAAAGCCGGTCCACCAGTCCACAACAGAGGTCCCGGGCCGTCCTTCAAACAACCTTGAATGCGAACTTGCAGCCCTGGACTTTGCCCTATCCCTCGCCAAACTTTTCTTTGCAGGGGACCGGGAAATAATTATCTATAATGATTCCACGGAAGCCGTAAAAGCATATCAACCGAAGGCTCCGGCGTTTGAGGCTGAATTTGAAGCAGGAACTGAAGCAGGAACTGAAGCAGGAACTGAAGCAGGAACTGAAGCAGGAACTGAAGCAGGAACTGAAG
>JAQVBP010000062.1:1786-11419 GCA_028690255.1 Methanosarcinaceae archaeon | reverse complement strand
GAAGCCGTAAAAGCATATCAACCGAAGGCTCCGGCGTTTGAGGCTGAATTTGAAGCAGGAACTGAAGCAGGAACTGAAGCAGGAACTGAAGCAGGAACTGAAGCAGGAACTGAAGCAGGAACTGAAGAAAGGCTCCCTGAATCCGGGATCAGGCTCAGTTTTGAGTATGTCCCGAGAGAGAAGACCCACCAGGCGACCGCCGACTCCCTGTCAAAAAAGTTCCCGGTAATTTACCTGGAAGCCCCGACACTCAACGTGGAGTCCTTTTCAAGGAGAGAAGACATTCTCTCCGACATTGCCAATAACGGACGCAGTATTTTATACCTTCAAAACGAGGGGGAAAAATCCACAAAAAGTCGGACCTGCTACCGACTTGTTATCCGTTCTGTTGACCGGATATTCTCCGAAGACCGGCTTTACCTCATAAAGAAAGGGGGGCCTGGAACCCAGGTAAAAGCCGCCGAACAGATCAGGCGGGACCTTTCGGACTCTGAAATCCGCCTGGGACTCGAAGCAAAAGGAGTCAGGCTTGAAAATTCCTACTTCCTGCTCACGGACGAGACCTGGGGACTCAGGCTGACCGATAACAGAGCCTATTCTGTCCTCCCTTCCGGAATCCCCCATAAGATTATCTGCGACGAGGTGGACAGGAGCCCCGAAAACCTTTTCAGGCGAGTGGAACCTTACAGGTAAGCCCCTGCCAAGAAATATTAATGCAAAAAAACCGCTGTAAACCTTACACAAAATCTATAGTCACAAAGGCAAATAATGCACCTCCCCGGAGCTACAAAGTGTTTTTTATTGCAAAAATTACAGGCGTGATTATATAAACTATTAAAAATCGCCTTTAATACATTAAAAAAAATCCTCTCGTGAAATTATGAAAAACATAGACTATAAAACCCATCTACTGCTTACGGTATTCGTAAGCTCCCTGCTCCTTGGCAACCTCCTGGGAAGTAAAGTAATAAGTATTTTCGGAATTGTAACCTCCGTAGGAGTCTTTTCATACCCTATTACGTTCCTTATAACTGATGTTGTGGAAGAGGTAAGGGGGAAAAAGTTTTCGAAAATATTCGTGCATTCGGGTTTTCTTGCCCTCTGCCTGGCAGCTGTTTTTGTGTTCGCAAGCACCCATTTTCCCCCTGCCGCTTTCTATCAGGGAAACGAAGCTTATAAAAATATTTTTTCAAATTCCCTGCGCATAATCATCGCAAGTGTTGTTGCCTTTCTGATAGCCCAGTATCACGACCTCTGGGCCTTTAATTTCTGGAAACAGAAAACCGGAGGGAAACATCTCTGGCTGCGGAACAACCTCTCCACAATCGTTTCCCAGTTGATAGATTCGTTTGTCTTCATGTTCATAGCGTTTTATCATCAAAGTCCTGAATTTACCGCCTACCGCATCTTCCTTATGATCCTGCCTTACTGGGCGCTTAAAATCGGTTTTGCTCTTCTTGATACACCTTTTGTCTACCTGGGAGTCAGGTGGCTTGCTTCAGGAGAAGGCCAGGAGAGGGAGCCCCCGGTGAAGACCGGCGGAGGAAGAGGGGAGCTGTGGGAAAGCTCTCCGGAAGAGAAAAGGCTGCTGGAAGGCTGAGCTCCGGACAATTTAGAAAACAGGGAAATGATGGCCAGCCTTTCAAGATATATAAAATTAATACCCATATATCATATGGAGGGGTGGTTAAAATATGGTAAATCAGCCGGAAAGGTATATGGGGCAACAGAGGAAAGGCCTCCGGCCTGAAGCCGGAGCTCGACCCGAATCGGGGAAAAAACCCGAAAAGCTGCAGCTTTCGGAAGAGGAGCTTTGCAAATCCTGCACGGAAATGTCAGAAGCCCGGCGCAGGAGCAAAATCCTGGAAATTCAGCAGTTTGCCGAGAAAGTGCTGAAGGCTCACAGGCTACTTGAAAACCCCGAAGCTCTCTTTAAAGGAGACTGGTTCCTGAAACTCGGAAAGCCCGGCTTTGAAAAAAAGCTGGTAATCTCAAAATCCGCGGAAGAACTTTTTGTGGGGCTTTACAGTTATTCGGAAGAGACCCCTATTCCTGACCCAATCCTTGTCCTGCTTTCCCAGAACGGTTTCTGGCACCCGCAGCGGATTGAAGACAAGTTCGATGAAACTGTCTGCTCCTTTTTCACAGGAGCATACGGCGACTATGAGTTCCTGACCGTAATCCCCGAAAACCTGGAAAAATTTCAGGTATTCCAGAAAAACTTCACAAAAACACTTGAAAAACAGGACTGGACAGCTTCTGACGTGGAAGTAATCGAGAAAATCAGGCATAAGGGTTGAGAATTGAAAAAGAAGGACTGAAAAAGGAGCCAGAGAAAACTTTTCCTGAAAGGTCGGCCACATCCCATAGAATATATAAGTATTGAATGCATAGGCAGATTCAGGTATATATTTTGTTTTATACTTGTGGCATTTACCCCAATTATTTTTAAAAGGTTAATTCATGTCCCAGAAAAAATCCAAATGTGTCCTTTCCCAAAAAGCCAGGGATATCCCGCCTTTTTATGTAATGGAAGTACTGGAAAGCGCCCAGAAACTGGAAGCTGAAGGCAGAGACATCATCCATCTGGAAATTGGAGAGCCTGATTTTCCCACGGCTCCTCATATCTGTGAGGCCGCCAGCACCGCTATTGCCCGGGGGGTTACGAAATATACCCACAGTCAGGGCCTCCCGGCTCTTCGGAAGGCTATTGTGGAATCTTACAGGGAGAAATTCGGAGTGGACCTGAGCCCTGAGCAGGTGGTCGTAACCTCGGGTACGAGTCCCGCACTCCTCTTAACCTTCCTGGCCCTTCTTGAAAGGAGGGACGAAGTTGTCATGTCCAACCCCTATTATTCCTGTTATCCTAATTTTGTAAAGTACCTGGGCGGGAAACCTGCATATGTCTATACAAATGAAACAAACGGCTTTGCCCTTGAACCCGACACCGTGCAGCAGTACCTGAACCCCGGCACCAAAGCCGTGCTTATCAACACACCCTCAAACCCCTGCGGACATGTGATGTCCTCCGAGAGCCTGGAAGGAATGGCGGAGGTTGCAGGAGACATCCCCATCATCTCGGACGAGATCTACCAGGGCCTGGTCTACAGCGGGGAGGAGCACAGTATCCTTGAATACACCGATAACGCCTTTGTCGTGAACGGCTTTTCCAAGCTTTACGCCATGACAGGCTGGAGGCTGGGCTATGTTATCTGTCCGAAAGAGTGCTTCCGCTCATTCCAGAAACTTCACCAGAACTTCTTTATCTGTGCCAATAGCTTTGTCCAGGAAGCCGGCATAGCAGCCCTCGAAGGCCCGCAGGACCATGTTGTAGAGATGGTAAAAACCTATAACAAGCGCCGCCAGTACATGCTAAAAAGGCTTATCGGAATGGGGCTGGACGTCCAGAGCGAACCCAGAGGCGCTTTCTACGTGCTTGCCGACGCCCGGAAGTTCAGCAACGACTCCCTTGAACTTGGCCGACGCATCCTCAATGAGGCCGGAGTTGCCGTTACCCCCGGAATTGATTTCGGGGAAGGGGCCGAAGGATACCTGCGCTTTTCCTATGCAAACAACCTGGAAAATATAAAGGAAGGCATGGACAGGCTGGAGCTTTTCCTGAATAAAGAACTTGAGTTCTGAAAAGCTGACAAAAAAAGGGGGTTTCCAGCCCTTTTCCCGGCTTTACCGCCCTTTCTGGTTTTCTCTGTGGTATTTGAAGTCCGGGGCCGGGAGTTTGTCCAGGTCCACCAGGTACTCGAATTCGGCCCCTGATTCGAGCCCGGATTCAGATCCGGCCCCGGCCCCGAATTTCTTTTTAAGATTATACTTTCGGAAAAGTTTGCCCAGACCTTTTTCTTTCCTGCCCGCGCCCTTCCCGGACTTATTTAATCTGCCGCTGCCTGTGGGGATTTTGACCCTGAGCACCTCGGGATGCTTTTTTGCAAAAAGCATAAAAAAAAGGATAAGAAGCACCCCCGCAGCGGAAAACAGCAGATTGAAGTGAAGTTTTGCCTCCAGCAGGAGAGGGGCTTCGTAGGACACGATGACCTCCTGCGAAACCGTGCCGTACAGGTTTTTCTTTAGCTCAAGCGTGTGAGTCCCGACTTCGGCCTCAAAGACATATGGGGTGACTCCTTTATAGTTTCCGTCAAGGTAAATGCTTGCCCCCGAAGGAGCCGAAGCGATGCTGAGAACTCCTTTTTTCACGCCCAGGTTTCGAAAGATTACGGCCGTTTCCCCAGGCCTTACAAGGACCTTTTCATAAGCATCGTCATAGCCGTTCCCGCGAAGGACAATTTCGTAATACCCGGCCGGAATGCCCGTAATCAGGGCAGGGGTTTTACCCCTGTAGACCTCGTTTATATAAATCTCGGAGCCGTTAGGAACCGTTGAAATTTGAATCTGCCCGAGAGCTTCCAGCGTCTGGTTTTCCCCTTCAGCAGCGGCTCCTTCGCTAACATTTCCTTCACGGATATTTTCAAATCCGGTATTTTCAGAAACAGGGACACTGGCATTCGTGTCTGCAGCCGCCGACCAGGTGCAGAGGATTGTCAGAGCCAGCAGAAAAACGAGGACAACGACAAGTTTAAGGTCCCCTCCGGATTTCAGTTTTTGTTTCACGGAACTTAATGCCCCTGTATTAAGTATAAACCCCTTTTCAGGTTTATATATAGCATTAGATTTAGAAATGGATTTAAAATTAGATTCGGATTTGAATGGGGCTGTGGTTTTAATTTGTGGTCCCTCTTTTCAAATGCTTTCGAGCCTCTGAGCCATATTTTTTATTTTATACCATTTAAAGGTCCTTCTATCCATTTTAAGATATTTATATTAAAAGCTTCCTTCAGCCACAGGTCGTCCACTGTTTATAGGTTGATGTTTTTACGATCAAATTTCAATGTGTTTTAGCGATAAACCACGGTTAACTCAGATGAATACGGATGGCCTAAATCCGTGTCTATCCGCGTCTATCCGTGTTCATCCATGGTTTTTTACGTGGACCTGCAGGTAAATTTCAAAAGTTAGCAAAAAATAGAGAAAAGGTGCTTAAGGCTCCATTCGATTGGTTAAAATAATACCAACCAAATACAAATGGTCCATCAAACCATTCTGAACATGGTTAATTATGAGAATTATTTCAAGAAGGCCCTTCGATAAAAAAGATCAAATTTTAATGTTAACTTGCCGAATATAGAAAACATGACTCCGGGCCGAACCCACAGATTTTTCCGGAAAAATCATAAAATAAAAAAGAAGTAAGTTGAATTTTTATTCTTCAAGAATGTATCCGTGCTAAAAGTTTTGTGAATACATTGCTCATATATTCACCCATTTCTGATAAAGATTCGGAAGGCAGGGACTTCTCCCAGGTTTTAAAAACTTCATTTGAACCGGCCCTTCCATTTGTAGCAACTATGGTATCATTCCCGGAATCCACCCCTGTGTAATTCCAGGTGGCGGTACCGTTACTATCGGTTATACCCGTACCTGATGTCCCGGCATGAGGGCCGGAGCTAACGTTGAAAGAAATCAACTCCCCTGCTATCGGAGAACCTGTTTCATTAACAAGCCTGACTGTCAACGCATGGCTTTCCCCAACGGTATTCGTAGCTGATTTGGGACTCAGGGTGAGCTTGGACAAAGAAGTTTTCCAGGTCTTAAAAACCTTATTAGAGGCCTGTTCCCCACCTAAGGCAACTATGGTATCATTTCCCGGCTTCATCCCGAAGTAACACCAGGTAGCTGTCCCTTCACTATCACTTAAAGCCGTACCCCATAACCCATGATGAGGCCCATCCATTACAGTGAAGGAAACCAGCTCTCCTCCCACAGGCATTCCATCCTCATCAATGAGAGTAGCTCTCAGGACATGGAAATTTCCAATTGCATTTACGGATGAGCCGGGCTCAAGAGAAAGCCGGTTTCCGGCAGACATTTCCCAGGTCTTAAAAGCCTCGTTTGAAGTCTGGCCCCCGCCCGTGGCAACTATGGTATCCATACCCGGACTTATCCCGTAGGACCAGAAAGCCGTGCCGTTGGCATCGCTTATTCCCGTCCCCCGGGTACCGGCATACGGGCCTGAGGTTACATTGAAATTTATCGTTTCCCCGGCTATCGGAGCCCCTGCCGCATCGACCAGGGTGGCTTTAAGGGTGTGAATACTCCCAGGTACATTTGTGGAAGACTCCGGTTCCAGAGTAAGCCGAAGCACCCCGGCCCCGATCCATTTCTTGGTGACTTTGTTTGAGCTCTGTCCCCCTCCTGTAGCAACTATGGTATCGTTTCCAGGCGTCTCCACGGTATAGTTCAGGACTGCAATTCCATCGAAATCAGTTACATCCGTACCCAGGACTCCGACATGAGGACCTTCGGTTACATTGAAAGTTATGGTTTCCCCTTCCATCGGAGCCCCTGCCGCATCGACCAGGGTGGCTATCAGGGTATGGATTTCCCCGACTTCATTTGTCGCAAATGCAGGCTCAAGGATAAGTCTGGGAGATACGAAACTCTCGGCCCTGAGGATTACGTCGGAGTCCAGAGAAGAGTCCCCCGCATCCGCAATAGCCAGCTTTATGTGGTTAAGCTCCCCCTGGCTTACATCGGCCGTTGCGGTCAGGACTATTGTCAGCCCGTCCATTTCGGTATTGATTAATCCACCGCCATCGTCCAGGTCGTTATTTATGTAGTAATCGGGATTACTCGAGTTCGTACCCAGGGGATTTCCATTATTGACATTGTTTATGGAAACGGGGATGGAGGTACCCGGGATCAAAGCTATGTTCTCGGCATTGACGAAAAAGCCGAAAACATCATTGAACTCTGTATTCACATATTCATTGTACTCATCGGAACTGAATACGTATTCAAATTGTATGATAGGGGCAGCAGGAATAAAATCAAATTCAAGAACTGTAGCATCAAAGGTCGAAAAGGCCGGGATTAAAGCGTCCAGGTCCGGATCCCCCGGAAAACCATTTACCTTACTAATGTCATCAAATTCATTGGGCCCTATCACATTCGAGACATTCCCCGTGCTCAGGATTATTCCGTCCTCAAAACCGATTATATCCGCCCCCCCGCTAAAGGTTCCGGCTGCGATATTAACTCCAGTAAAAGTGACATTGGAAACTACAACTCCTCCCCCGAGCAGAGAATATACAAGGTCTTCAGGACTTATCCCCGTATTAAGGTCAGCGGTCACTATTCCCTCCGAATCAGCATTTACAAGCGCTGCCGGGAGAGACTGAGTTTTGATTGTGTTTCCTTTCCTTTCGTCCCCATTTTCAAGTTCATCCGCATATGCCGTATTTACAATTAAGATTGCCAGGAAGAGCGCAATTCCCGCCAATGCCAACATTCGTATTTTTTTCACACATGCCCACTCCTATCATAATTTGTTTATCCCAAAACAATTGATGCATCCCCCATTCTGACTGCTGAAACTTCCACATTCCGGTTTTAAAAAATGAACTCAGACAGCAGGAACCGCCTCATTCAAAAACCAAAGGCTTCAGGAAGGGAGAGGCCGGATATGAGATCCATTTTTGGCATTCCCACAAACAGTATTCACGGGAATTATATATTTAAAAATTAGATTTAATTTATATAGGGCCTGCGGTATAAAAAATTCTGAACAATGATTCTTAAAACCTCAGTTTATTAACCTCAGTTTATTCGTTGCCTTCCCCGGGTGAACTACGCCCCAGCTCCAAAGCCGAAAAATGTAAAGAAGGAGAATCCTGCTGACTAAGATCTAACGAAGGAACCCACGGCTACAAAATTAAAAAGCCACATAATTAAAAAGCCACATAATTAAAAAGCCACATAATTAAAAAGCCACATAATTAAAAAACAGAAAAAAGATACGTGGGGCTGGTGAGATTCGAACTCACGATCGACGGGTCTCTCCGAACAGCTGCCTTAACAGCTAAACGTTCTTTGAACACAATATCAGTGCTCCAACGGTTCCTCACTGCCTCACCCCGTCGGGTAGAAGCTCAGTAGACCCGTTGTTCATCATTTATCCGCTGGAGCCCATCGCCATGCCGGGCTAGGCCACAGCCCCTCTAATCGGATTAACAGAATATGTATTATTATTTAAATAGTTGACGGTTAAAAAGGAGATATTAGCCCGTACAGGGGAAAAAATATTTACCCAGAAAACTTCAGGCCCTGTAACCATAACGACAGTCTAACTAAAATTGGAAAACCCGGAGGCCGGGCAGCTCTACCGGACCCCGGCCTTTTTCGGGGATTTTACATATTTTCGTACTTTTGCAGGATCTCATCAAACGAGTCCGCAACAAAGCCGAGCTTTTCCCGGCCGAGCCCGAAGGTGCTGAGCTTGAAGTACTTTGTCAGGCCTGCCTTGATTCCGTGAATCTGTCTTTTTTTGAGTTCCTTGTAGAAGAAGTACCTGCCCTTCTTGACCTTCTGAGAAATCTCATAAAGCCTGGGAGCCTCGAAGAACATCAGGTCATGGGAATGGGGCTTTTGCCCGTGCTGTATAAAGCCCATGTCCTCAAGTCTGGCCGAGAACCAGCGGGCGTTTTCGACTTCCCGGTCCCAGTTCCGGGTCCTCTTCACAACTTCCGGAAAAGAGGCCATAAGAGTCATTACCGTCGCGCCCCTTGCGGTGCAGCCCAGGAGTTCTATTTCCTTGGACTTGTTGTACTGCGACTTCCTGAAAACAATCGGAGCATACTCTTCACTTACTCCGAGCACCCCTACGGGCCCCGAGGCCGCCATGGACTTGTGCCCGCTACCCACAACGAAATCAACACCCAGTTCTTTCGCATTTACGGGCATCCTGCCAACTGAATAGGCCCCGTTCAGGAGAACAGGGACCTCGTACTCGTGGCAGACGGAAGCAATCTTTTTAGCATCCGAAAGGTTCCCGTAACTCCCGTCCGGATAGGTGAGAAGGGCCATAACCGGAGGTTTTCCGCTTTCCCTGATGACCTCCTCGATTGCGGTCCCGTATCCTTCGGGGTCCAGGTAATATGCAGGACTTCCTGCATGAGGTACGGCTTTAATGTTCAAACCTGCACGCTCGGCCCCCACATAAGAAGAATAATGGGCCAACCCGTCGAAGACTACCCAGTCCCCGGGTTTTCCCAGAGAATGCATGACAGCAAACTTGGACTCTCTGGCCCCGTTCGTGACCCTGGCCTCGTCACAGCCCAGAAACTCCGGAAGGGCCTCATGCACGAATTCCTGTATTGGAGGTTTTTTTATCTGGTCAAGCACCCCCCCGCAGTAGTCGCAGACCGAGTAGCCGTCCCCCCATTCCACAAGAGCCTGCCGGGCAGCTTCCGTCAGGATGCCGCCGGTCTGGAGGGGATCGATGTTTATACTGCCAAGCGTTTCCCGCTTGATAAATCCGAATTTCTGAAGAGATGAATCGTCAAGTGTCATGTTGTTAGTCCTTATCTCATGCCTCTTATTTTTGGCGGATTTCACGCATAATATACCCATTCATACATCGAGCAATCATAAAAACGTATTGCAAAAGCAAGGACGGAAAACCTGGAAGAGGGAAACCTGATAACAAAAATTGAAAACCATCGACAACTATTGAAAACCATCGACAACTATTGAAAACCATCGACAACTATTGAAAACCATCGA
>JAQVBP010000062.1:0-1686 GCA_028690255.1 Methanosarcinaceae archaeon | reverse complement strand
ATTGAAAACCATCGACAACTATTGAAAACCATCGACAACTATTGAAAACCATCGACAACTATTGAAAACCATCGATGAAAAATCCGAGAAAAAGAAAGCAAAAAACCCCGGATATCCGGGGCAGGTGCAAATAAAATTTCTTATATTGTTCTTCTTTCAGGCTTTTACGGCCTTTTTGAACACCTCGATGAACTCATCGCAATTAGCGATAAGGGCCGATGCGGCATCTTTCAGGACCAAAAGAGGATCCGCGCCGTTAGTTCTCATGAAAAGAACGGGCTCGCTGATGCTCACATGCTTCATGTCGTAATAAGCGATTTCTACCCTTTCATCCCTTACCATATTATCTTTCAGGGAATTGAGAAGGGTATGGGTCTCGCCTTTAAATTCAACTTCGAGCTCATTCTCAGTTATAGAAATAATATTCAGTTCCATCAGGCTTTACCTCTGGCTGGTGATAAATACACATTAACAATAAATCTCAACATAATCGCGGAGCAAACAATAAACCTCAAGAGGTGCTCCGAGCAAAAAGGGAAAATCAGTAAATCCCTTTTCCGTACTCCGTAGAGAGTTTGCGAGTTTCGGTTTTATTGCAGTGCGGGCATTTAAGCTTTTTCCCATCCTGCACAAGTTCTTCCCTGCAGTTCGAACAGTAGGCTTTCATGACTCCAAGGGATTCTCCGTTTGTGGAAAGGCGCATCTTCCCGACGTCCACGACCTTAGCCTGTACAAGATCCCCTACAACAAATTCATTTGCGAGCCGCTTGACATAAGAGTCCCTTACATTGGAAACATGGATGTCCCCAAGACTCAGGTTCACGATAGACCTTTCAATCCTGCCTTCAACAGCTGCAATTTCCACTGCGGCCCCTGACTCACGAACCCCGGAGACTCTTCCATATACTATGTCCCCGTCCTTAATCATATTTGGTGTGCTGGTAACAGGCTGCACGGATACGGCCCTACTTTTCCTATCGACAGCCACCCGACCGGTCAATGTAGAGAATATGTCTCCGGAAATCAGGGTTGTACCTTCTCCGGCTCTGAATTCTTCGCTAGTTCCTACAAATTCCCCCGGAAGGACAAACTCACCTATTTCAAGAACAGGTTCCTCTTTTACCTCGGGTTCCTTCGGCTTTACAGAAGGTGCGAATCTCGGCTTTACAGAAGGCTCAGACCTTGGCTTTTCCAAAGGTTCGGACTTTGGCTTTCCCAAAGATTCAATCCTTAGCTTTCCCAAAGGCTCAGACCTTGGTCTGCCGGATGGTGAGGATCTTGGCTTTCCCAAAGGCTCAGACCTTGATCTGCCGGATGGTGAAGATCTTGGTTTTCCCAAAGACTCAGACCTTGGTCTGCCGGATGGTGAGGATCTTGGCTTTCCCAAAGGCTCAGACCTTAATTTGCCGGATTGTTCGGATCTCGGTCTGCCGGATGGTGAAGATCTTGGTTTTCCCAAAGACTCAGACCTTGGTCTGCCGGATGGTGAGGATCTTGGCTTTCCCAAAGGTTCAGACCTTAATTTGCCGGATTGTTCGGATCTCGGTCTGCCGGATTGTTCGGGTCTTGATCTGCCGGATTGTTCGGATCTCGGTCTGCCGGATTGTTCGGGTCTTGATCTGCCGGATTGTTCGGGTCTCGGTCTGCCGGATTGTTCGGATCTCGGTCTGCCGGATTGTTCGGGTC
>JAQVBP010000227.1 GCA_028690255.1 Methanosarcinaceae archaeon | reverse complement strand
AAGCTGAACCCGGCACAGAAGAGAAGGAAGGAGAAAAAAGCAAAGAGCCTGAAAAGGAAGATATTCCCACCTTCTCCATGAAGCGCCGCCTTACAAAAAGCAGCACCAACAAAATCCTCACAGGAGTCTGCGGGGGGATAGGCGAGTACTTCGACATTGACCCCACGCTTGTGAGGCTTGCCTTTGTGGTCCTGACCTTTTTCAACGGGATCGGAATTGTCATATATATCATCCTCGCCGTGATTATGCCAGAGGGAAACGGTATGGAAATGGCCCGGAGTATGAGCGCTTTCAAAGAAGGAAAAGAAAGAAACGGAGAAACAGGTAAGGAAGAAAAATCAGAACGCATGCGGCTGCTCGGGGCGATCCTCCTGATAATCGGAATCTTCCTCTTCCTCGATAGATTCCACGTATTCGAGATGTTCTGGTGGATTGACAAATTCTTCTGGCCGGCGGTCTTTACCGCGGCAGGGGCCTGGCTACTCCTCAAAAAAAGGGAATAATTAGAAATCAGGTTTCAGGCAGGGTTTTTTTAGTGAATCGATTTCAGTTCCCGGCGCTTTCAACGGCCTACAAAGGAAGCCGGGCTTTTCAAATTGAAACTGAAGCCTGAAACCCTCTTAAAACCCGGTCTGGATGAAAGAAAACACATCCAGTAGTTCGCGAATTTTCTCTCATTTTGTCTTTAATCGATTATAATTCACCTCAAGCATTCAACTACTATCCGAATCTTCAACTTTCTCCTAAGCCACTCCTCTATTAAGAGAATGAACCTATCGAACCTGAACATGTCTTCATCAATAGTAGGAGGACCTTGTTTTACTCTCGTAAAATGCTTTTTCTGTATCACGAGCCATGTATTTCTAATTAAGAACGAGATCAATGTAAAAAAGTATCTTAGCGTAACGTTTCTTGTAGAAGTTCTTGGTCTTACAATGTTTCTCATCCTGTATGATGATTCAATAGCAAACCTTCTTCTATATACTGTGCTAACTTTTCTGGGAGACCATTTTACTCCATAAACAATCACCAAATTCATATTATTTCAAGTCAAATGTCAAATGAAAGAGTTTGTCTTGAAATTGTATTTTTTTTGAAAGTTCATGAGGAAGAATAAATGAATAAAAGATACATTTATACATTTATAACCATCTGTATATTAGCATCGATAACTTTCTTCATTGTATTTTCATTATCAGATCAAACAGATACTACAAAAGATGAAAATGGTACCCTGAGCTTTTTCATACGCAACTCAGATAATATAACTCATACAGTAACAGTAGAAATACTCGACTCACAAAATACTTCCAAATTTAATAAAACATACAACATAGCTCCAAATGAAAGACTGGAACCTACTCCCATTAGTCTGAGAAAAGACACTTACTTATATGAAATTACTTTAGACAACAGCATAACAAAGAGGCAAATTACAGGAGAGTATCCAGAAGATCTAGACTCAGAGTTTTTGATAATTGAAGTAAATAAAAATCCTAAAGAACCATTAGAACTCCATTTTACCATTGAGTGAATTACATGCCCAGAATGGATACATAACTAGCGAATAATTCCTCCCTTTCGCATATGGATCTCCACAAAATTCCAGCGGCACTTGTGTGAACTACCCCCACCTGTCAGCCTTCGGCTGTCGTGTTAAACCATAGGTTTAACAGGAGTTTCTAATTTTCAATTAGAAACATCGAGGAAGGGAGCCCCTTTTTCCCGCCTGCAAAGTTAAATTTAGCGAACTACTGACATCACCGGACCATATTCTCTTTTACCTGGCCTGATAATACATTCTTTAAAAAAATATTCTGTGTTTTTGAGATCAATTTTATTTCAATATCAGTCACGAAAAGGCCGTCCGCTTCGCGGCCGGTGAGTACGCCGAGCCTATATATATGGATTCAGAAAAACTGATTCGAAAAACCTGAAAAATTGATTCTGGAAACCCGAAAAGACGACACGTAAAAGGCTATTTGACAAATTATTTACAGAAAAGACGATCCGGAAAAGGTTATTAGAGAAACAATCTGCAGAAAAGATAATTCTCAGAAAAGATGATTTGGAAAAAGGAGTATGGCGGGCCCGAAGGGATTCGAACCCCCGACGTCCGGGTTAGAAGCCCGGCGCTATATCCTGGCTAAGCCACGAGCCCGCATTACGCTTCTCGCACATTGCGAAAATGAAGCTGTTCGAGGTGAATAATTCACCTGCGAGAGTACGAAATGACTGTTCTGATATAAAAGCCTTGTGTATGAAAACGAAAAATGCAGGGGAAAAATCAAAATATTTATGTCGAAGCGGAATTGTAATATATATTCAGTATGTATCCGGAAATGTCCGGAAGTTTCACGGGAAATTCTCATACCCTTCCTGCAACAGGGCTTTTGAAGCAGCTTCTGAGCTCCAGGGCAAATCACGAATAATATTAAAAAGAAATTCAGAGAAACATATTTAAATATTTAGGGATTTTTCGATTCATAAAATAAGGCACACAGAAACTGACATATTATAAAGAATAAGAGAAGATGGTTTATATATGAGTGAATTTCAGATATATATAAATGGTGAATATTTTCCCAAGTCCGAAGCAAAGGTTTCAGTTTACGACCACGGATTCCTCTACGGCGACGGGGTGTTTGAAGGTATCAGGGCATATAACGGCAGAGTCTTCAAGTTAAAGGAGCACGTTGACAGGCTCTACGACTCTGCAAAGGCAATCGCAATGGATATCCCGATCACCAGGGAAGAGATGAGCGAAGCCATCCTTGAGACTTTACGTAAAAATAACTTACGGGATGCCTACATCCGTCCCATAGTTTCCAGGGGTAACGGAGACCTCGGGCTTGACCCCCGCAAGTGCGAAAAGCCCACCATCGTCGTGATCGCCCAGGGCTGGGGGGCAATGTACGGGGACCTTTACGAGGTCGGCCTGACAGGAGTCAGCGTCGCCGTCCGGAGAAACGCCCCTGACGCCCTTTCCCCGAATATCAAGTCTCTCAACTACCTCAACAACATCCTCGCAAAGATCGAGGCCAACGAGAAAGGCGGAGACGAAGCCATCTTCCTTGACCGGAACGGTTTCCTGTCCGAAGGGTCCGGAGACAATATCTTCATTGTCAAGAACGACAAAATCTATACCCCTTACACCATCAACAACCTCAAAGGTATCACCCGGGCCACGGCTATCGAACTCCTTGAAGAAATGGGTTACGAAGTTGCCGAAACAAACCTGGGGCTCTTTGACCTTTACACAGCCGACGAGCTCATCGTTACCGGAACCGCAGCCGAGGCCGCCCCCCTGGTCAAGGTCGACGGCAGACTCATTGGAACCGGAAAGCCTGGCCCCGTCACAAAGAAACTCGTCCAGGCCTTCTCCGAAATCACCCAGAACAGCGGGACTCCTATCTACGAATAAGCGGACAGACCTGAAAAACGATCTGAAAAACAAAAGCGGGACATCCCTCCCGCAACCTTATTTTATACGGCATTTTATCTCC
>JAQVBP010000061.1:11742-16597 GCA_028690255.1 Methanosarcinaceae archaeon | reverse complement strand
GGACCCTGACCGAAGTGGAGAACCGGGCATATAAAACGGTCCACGGCATTGAAGGACCGGCAAGCTCGAAAAACAAAAAAATATATTTAGTCGGAAATGGAGAAAAGCCTTTTTGAGTCGCCTGGCCCGGAATTTTAAGCTGATTTTTTTGTTTTACCGGGAATGGATTGGTTGTGTGAACCGGATTTTTTGTTTTGCCTGGACATGGTTGATTTTTGTGGTTCGGAAAACCCGGGCCCTCAACGACCGACGCAGGAGGCCGGGCGTTTCAAGAAGGATATGAAACGAGTACATACTTTCTTAACACCATTTTTGAAAGGAATTGGAAATTTCAGCATCCACCACAGGGTTTTTGTGAAGGCAAGTTTTTTCTTTGTTTGTCATCACGAAAAGGCCGGTCAGCAAGCTGACCGGTGAGAACACCGGCTTCACTTTTCGAAATCATGACTGATTTCCGGGAATTGGGTTTGATTTGTAAAAATGAGGTCTGACCGAAGTTGGAAAAGTGGACATATCAAAACCGGTCTGTGGCGTTGAAAACCCGGTAAGCTCGAAAATCATAAAAAATATATTTGTCAGGATATGAAAAAATACTTTTTGAGTCGCTTGGCCCGGTTTTTTGAGAAAAAGAGAATCACCGGGTTATACAGAAATACAGCACCACCCGCAATCAACTTAAAAAAAGAAAGCACAGGAGGAGAAGGTTACAAATGGATATTGTGAACCGTGTAAGCTCCCCCGTGTCTTTTTGAATTACCTTATCTTTGAGCCCGGGCCGAGTTCTTTGTTGTCTGACATAAGCGCCGCGACTATTTCTCCGTCCTCGGCTGCAAGCATCATCCCGTTGGACTTGACCCCGCAGAGTTTGACGGGTTTGAGGTTTGCGAGCACGATGATCTGCTTTCCTATCATTTCCTCGGGCTCGTAGTAGGAGGCCATGCCTGCAACGAGCTGCCTGGGTTCGGCTTCCCCTATGTCCACTTCAAGCCTGAGCAGTTTTTTAGACTTCTTGATCTTCTCGGCAACGAGGACCTTTCCGACCCTTAAGTCAAGTTTTGCAAAATCTTCGTAATCAATCAGGGGCAGAGCTTCCTCTTCGAACTTTTCTGCAATTTTTTCTTCTACCTTTTCTACAGTTTTTTCTTCTACCCTTTCTACAGTTTTTTCTTCTAACGTTTCTGTTTTTCCTTCTGCTTTCAGAGGCATTCCTTCGGATTTTGTCACTTCTTTTTCCTCTCCTTTTTTCTCTCCCTTTTTCGCAGCCTGTTTTTCAACTGCCTCTTTGATCCTCTGGCTGGAGATTGCTTCCATTTCTCCGATCTTATCGTCCTCTAGTTTGGTGAAGAGGATCTGCGGCTCGGGCATTGGACTGCCGGATTTGAGCGGAACTAAAGCTTCACCGTACTCTGCCTCATGGACACTTCCTTCCAGGCCGAAGCCTTCCCAGGCCCTTTCCATGCTTCCGGGAAGGACAGGTTCAAAGAGCAGGGTTAGGGCTTTTCCGAGCTGAAGACAGTTGTAGAGCACCTGCCCACAGGCTTCTTTATCTTCTTTTACCAGTTTCCAGGGTTCCCGGGCCTGGAAGTAGCTGTTTCCGTAGGAGGCCAGGGTCATGGCCGTGTCCACGGCTTTCTTGAACTCGTAATCCCCCATAGCGTCCCCCACTTCTTTGAGGGTCTTTTCAATCTCTTCTTTTATTTCAGGCTCGATTTCCCCGGCAGGGATTTCCCCGTAGTTCTTAAAGGCAAAGAGCATGGTCCGGTAGAGGAAGTTTCCAAGCACGGCCACAAGTTCGGTGTTTATCTTTTCCTGAAGGACCCGCCAGGAGAAGTTGAGTTCTTTTGTGTGGGAGGTATAGCTTGCCAGGTAGTAGCGCAAAAGGTCCGGGTGGAACCCGTGGTCCAGATAATCCTCCCCGACCCAGACCACGTAGCCGCGGGACTTGGAGAAGGTCTTGTCCTCGATCTTAACCATGCCCGAGGCCACAACGGCCGTGGGACTGGAGTAGTCGGCCCCTTTGAGCATGGCAGGCCAGAAGATGCAATGGTGGTAGGTGATGTCTCCCCCGATAAAGTGGATGATTTCCCCGTCGCCTTTCCAGAACTTCTCCCAGGAGCCCCCGGTCCTGGTCGCCCATTCCTCGGTAAAGGCCATATAGCCGATTGGAGCGTCCACCCAGACATAGACCACAAGCTCTTCGTGCCCCGGGAACTTCACGCCCCATTCAAGGTTCCGGGTGATGCACCAGTCGTCAAGTCCCTGTTTTACCCAGCCCAGTGCATAGTTTCTGGCATTGGTGGTACCCCCGAGTTCGTTTGAGAGGTAGTTCATCAGGTAGTCACTGAATTCCGAAAGCTTGAAAAAGAAGTGTTCCTGTTTCCGGTACTCGGCAGACCCCCCGCAGATAGTACAAACAGGGGTTTTGAGTTCTCCGGGCTCAAGGTGTTTTCCGCAACCCTGGTCACATTCATCGCCCCTTGCGTTTTCTCCGCAGTAGGGACAGGTCCCTTCCACATAGCGGTCCGGAAGCGAGCGGTCACATTTCGGGCAGTAGGCTATTTCGATGGTTTTCGGGTAAACGTAACCCTTTTCAATCAACCTGCTGACGATTTCAATGGTTCTGACATGGTTTTCTTTATCGTCCGTGGTCCCGAAGGAGTCAAAATTGATTCCCAGTCTCTTAAAAATATCTTCAAAATGAGTGTGGTACTCTTCCACAAGTTTTCCGGGGGTGGTGCCAAGCTGCTCGGCGTTTACCACTATGGGGGTCCCGTGGGTGTCCGAGCCGCAGACGAAGACGGCCTCCCTCCCTTCTTTTTTAAGAGAGCGGACGTAAATATCGGCGGGTACGTAAGTTCTCAGGTGGCCCACATGGGCTTTCCCGTTGGCATAGGGCAGGCCGCAGGTCACCAGTACGGGTTTATCGGATAATTCTGACATTTTGATCTCCATGGATTATTTTAAAATATATTCTTTCAGGACGTCTGCAATTCTAAAATATATTTCGCTTATTTGCTTTTGAGGCAAGGTATTTGAATGGATAGGTTACAATATTATATATAAAGGAAACTTTTAAAGAAGAGGGTGGCAAATAATTTTGGCGACCTATTTATACTTTTAAACGTTTCTATCTCAGGCAGCAGAGGGCACCTTCCTCAGCAGCCGAAGGCTGCCAGGGAGGTGAGTTCACGAAACCCAGAACTTCTTTTATGGAAAGAGAGCCTTCTTTTATTCCTGACCGGGGAACGAGATTTTCGGGAGTAAAAGGTTCTGGTGAAAAGAAATGTAAGCAAAAGGACTTACTTATCCATATAAATCATATGGTTCGGTGAAAATGAATCCTGACAATTCCGATTCTGAAGATAAAAATAATGATGAAGAACATCCGGAAAGTTCAACTCCGGAAAATGTGGGACCTGAAATTCCGGTTCAGAAAGATTCAAATCCTGATTCCGGTGCACCTGATGTTTCCACATCGAAATCCGGAAGTTTCGAAATCGAAAAAGGTTCCGAAACCGAATTGAGTGCCGAGTTTGAAAAGGGAATTGAACCTGAAAGACCTCTCGAAGCTGAAAAATCCCCTGATTCCAAAAAGGAGAATGAACCCGAAAGTGGTCCTGAACTTGAAATCATTCCTGTCTCCGAAAAGGTATCTGGACCTGCGAGCAGTCCCGAAGCTGAAAAGAGTCCTGAATCTGAGGCCTCTACCAGGGATACGGTTGATAATGAAGTTTCCGACTCAGGGCGAGTTAATAATCCGAATTCCGGAACTTCCGGCCCGGGCCGGGAATCCGAAAAACAAGCTTTCAAAAAAGAGAATACATATATGAATACTGGTAGTCCTTCTCCCGGCATTTCCGGGAAAAAAAAGCGAAATCATCTTTCCTACATAGCCCTGGTCTTCGGGCTTCTCTTTATCATAGGTTTCAGTATAGTGGCCATCTTCTATGGTTTCGGTTTCAAGGGGGACCTTGGGGCTTCGGAGAAGGTGGCCGTGATTTACGTACAGGGCACGATGCTTACAGGCAACATCCCATCAGGTTTCGGCTATGCAACATCGGAACAGATCTCTGAAAACATTCGAGAGGCGGTCGAGGATGAGCAAATAAAGGCAATCGTGCTCCGGGTAAATAGCGGAGGGGGTTCTCCCGCGGCAGCCCAGGAAATTATCGAGGAAATAAAAAAGGCCCGGAAAGAAGGGGTTCCTATTGTGGTCTCCATGGGAGACGTTGCGGCCAGTGCAGCCTACTATATCTCGGCCCCTACCGATTACATCATGGCAAACCCCTCAACAACGACCGGGTCCATTGGAGTCATCTGGACTTTCCAGAACCTGTCCGCTTACTATGAGGACGAAGGTGTTGAATTCTACATAGCAAAGTCAGGAGAATACAAGGATATGGGAGGTCCCTGGCGAGGGCTTACGGACGATGAAAAAGAGTACGCCGACAGAATTATCCTGGAAAACTATGATAGCTTCATAAGCAGTGTCGCAGAGGGGCGCAACCTGAGCAAAAACGATGTGAAATCCCTTGCTGACGGGCGGGTGTATACCGGGATCAAAGCAAAGGAACTCGGGCTTGTGGACGAGTTCGGAAACCTTTATGACGCTATTGACAAAGCCGCCGAACTGGCAGGCATCAAGGAAGAGCCAAGGGTCGTGTACATGAACAGGGCTTCTTTATCAAGCCTGCTCCTGGGCTCGGAAGAAGCGGTGAATTCTCAGTCCGTAAGTAAACTTGCAAGTTATTACGAAGAAAGCCCTTACGGAAAACTCACTGCCTGATTCCGGCTTTCCTGTTTTTCTTTTTTATTTTTACGGATTTCCCTTTTTCTTTTTTATTTTTACGGATTT
>JAQVBP010000061.1:6066-11642 GCA_028690255.1 Methanosarcinaceae archaeon | reverse complement strand
TTTTTCTTTTTTATTTTTACGGATTTCCCTTTTTCTTTTTTATTTTTACGGATTTTCCATTTCCTTAAAGGGACCCACTTCTCCCCCCTCGTTTTTCCTGCAGATCTGGTCCAGGAGCAGGACGTTATCAATCATCAGGGAACAGCTCCAGCCAAGGGGAATGGCCCAGGCTGGTCGCCCGGTTGATTTGTCCACCTGTTCGGGGAGGAGGCCCGCGCAGGTAGTGCCTGCAAGAGTCCATTTCAGAAAATTGATCCCTTCTTCAGTAAACCTTTTTCTAATCTCTGCATACGGATCCTCTCCGACCCCGTAGGGAAGGTCGAGGGCAAGGGAGAACATGGCCTCGGAAAGCCAGAGGGTTGTCACCACCCAGGGGTTGCCGTTTATGTAATTATCGTTTTCGTAACGCCTGATCCCGTAATGCCCGTTTACGGGGCAGGATAATGTTTTCTGGATATTATCGATGGTGAACATGATCATGTCCCTTTCCAGAGGCACTTTCGGAGAGAGCATCCCGAAAGGGATATAGGCTCCGAGGATGCTTGCGTCAACGGTTTTGTCAAGCCTGTCGTTGAGAACCCCTTTTGCAAAATACCCTTCTTTCAGCCAGAACCGGTCGATTGTTGCCTGTTTCACAAAATCGGCCCTTTTGCGCCAGCGCCTTGCAAGCCCGATTTCCTTGTTTTCCTCGGCCAGGTGGGCCGCCCCCATAAGCCCCGCATAGACCGCGGCGTTGGTGTAGGTAAAAACCCCGTAATAAGTTTCCCAGAGGTCCATACAGCTCTCGTGCAGCCCGGATTTGCTCCGTTTCATCAGGTACTCGGCCCCCCGCAGGACCGAAATCCAGACTTCTTCCAGAAACTCGACTTTCTTCAGGCCTTCAAGGATACGATAATAGACGTCCATTGCATAGAGGGTGGAGCCCGTTTCGTCGATCTGGCTGGAATAATCAAAATTGCCCCAGGAAGGAGCCGTGCTCCCGTCGAGCCAGTAACGCTGGAACCAGGACCCGTCCGTCATCTGGGCTCTTATACACCACCTGAAAAAGTTTTCACAGTATTCGGGGTAGCCCGAATGTTTGAGGGCGAGTACAAGCTCGGAAGAGTCCCGATTCCAGCAAAAGCCGTAGCCTCCGCATTTCTCGAAGTTCGAGTCAAACTCGGGGGCCGCAATAAAGGAGCCGTGTTTGTGGTCGTTTAAGAGGTAGAGGTTCAGAAGGGCGCGGTTGTAAGAAGTGAAAAGTTCCTGGCGCAGGTTGCTGTGGGCTTCCAGCCCCGGCATCTTCAGGACCTTTTTCTTGGAAAGCCACATGACCCAGTATTCTCTTGCTTTTTCAAAAACAAAATCAAGAGACTGTTTAGATAGTTCCCTCATCCGCTTGTAGAGACGAGGACGGGTGGAGGCAGCCCCGAGAAAGACGATAAACTCTTTCGAATCCCCGGGTTTCAGTTTCAGGTCCCAGCCGGCTGCGTTGTTGATATTGCCTATGTCTTCCTTGTTTTTCTGGAGTTCTCCGTCTTCCATGTCGTACTTGGAATTTGTCCACCAGATAGTGTCCATTGCCTTGCCGATCTGCCATTCCGTAAATTCGGGGATTGTATAGAGCCCGAGATAATACTCCTGCCAGTACTGCGCAATCAGGCCTTCTTCGGTGTCGCAGAAACCCGAATTCTTCTTTGAAGTTTCCCCCACATTGAAGTTTGAATAGTAATAGAACTTGCCGGAGAGCTCGTTCCGGGACTGGATTTTGAACCTGCGGATCAACACGGGCACTTCGGGGTGTACCATGTCTATAATGGAAATCCGTATTCCGGAATCATGGTAGAGTTTCGTGGACACGATGTTGGAGTCCTCGATATAGTTCTGGGTGGCACTCCAGTCGTTGCTGTTTGTCCAGAGGAGCTTTTCCCCGGTATGGATGCAGGCAAGGGACTCTTCGACATGCTGGGCGTGGTCTCTTCTGGGATAAAAAAACCCGAAGATCTCCCCTTTCCTGCCCATGGTTACCAGGAGTTCGGCGTTTCCGAGGATCACATTCGGCTGCTTGATCAAGACCTTTCCCCTCTCATCAGGTGTTCGAGTTTCATGGTTTCGGGGGCAGGAGAAATAACGTGTTCACAGACCTCGTGCCCTGTGGCCTTACATCTGACCTCTCGCACCTGGATGGGTCTTCCTGTCACCTGGGTAAAATAGCCTGCAAGATAGCCGCTTATGAAGGCGCAGATCGGCTGCTCGGTATCCCCCCAGACGTCGGCGATAAAAGAGTCCCTCACAATTACCCTTCCGATCATGGTCTCGCAGTCACATTCAATGTCCAGCCGTCCCCAGCCAATAGCAAAGAAAAGTTCGGAAATCATGTCTCCGGCGTTATTCATGTCCAGGGACATGATATTTTCGAAATATTTTGCGGCCTCGATGCCCCCTTTCAGGCCGGACTGGATAAGCAGGCCTTCCGCATGAGGGGCGTTTTCGTAAAAGGTCTTGATTATGTCAACAAGGGTTTTCGCCCTTGCGATGATTGCCCTGACCCCTATCACATTCATGGGGAAATCCACGGAATAAATCATATTGTATTTGGAAATTCCGTACTCGATATCTTTAACGGGGCCGAGGGCTTTCAGCTCCTGCGTAAATTTTTCCAGGTCCACGTCTTTTTTTATCCGGGTAAAAATGGAATAGTAACCCACGTCTTCGGATTCGGTGTTGTCTATATGCCCTATCTTTATTTCCACATCGCGTTCTTCCAGAAAATTCAAAATAGAAGCCAGATTCCCTTTTCCTGCGGGGTAGTGTATCTTGAACCATACGATTTCCGTAGCTTCGTCCCAGCCCGCAAACATGCATAAGTCCTGAACCATTGCCGATTTCTCTCCTTTTTCTTTTCGAGTACAGGGTTCCCTCCCGTCTCCCCCGGACCCCGGTTACTTTCGAATCCCCAGCTTATATTTCAATCCGTTTTCGAGTGCCGATACATTCGAGTGCCGATACATTCGAGTGCCGATACATTCGAGTGCCGATACATTCGAGTGCCGGTACAAACCGTTCAGGCCGACAAACTACCATCAGCCTCTTCCCGAAACCCGCAAAATCAAACCTGTATGGCCCCACTCTGTTTTTCGGAAGTTTCCCTGAGCTTCTTAAAGACCTTTGCCTTAAAGTCCATCAGGACTGCCATGAAGTTAACAGCCGCATCAAAAGGTGAAGGATGCACACTGAAATAAGAATGGACGTCTCCGTCCCCCAACCATTTGGTGCACATGTAATAATAGTGGTCCGATGTTAATAGATGTTTCCAGATGCGCAGCAGTTCCGCGTCCCCCGTCTGCTTTACGTAAGGTTCTAGAAGTTTAGTTTCCTCAAAACAGCGCCTCTGCATATCATTTCCCAGCCAGGCACTTGTGTCCCGTTCCATATCGGCCCAGGAAACGGTGGAAAAGTCCCCTATGTCAAGTTCGGCAACAGGCTTGTATTTTTTGATTACTTCAGAGGGGGTATCAAAACTCAGGGAAGTCTTCCGGACTTCTTCGGGTAAGTTTCTCAGGAACTCGAAGATCCCGGTTTCTTTCCACTGGTGTTCCCCGAAGGTCTCATAGTCCATGAAAATATTGACAGTATCATCCTTTATCCCCGAAACCCAGTTCACCCATTTGTCTGCGGTCAGGGGGTACTCATCCCACCAGCGGGCTGAAAAACGGTATCCTATGTCATCACTTAATTTATAGTTCCGGAGGAGGATTGGGAGGCCTGACCCCTTTGCCCTGTACAGGAAATTAGGAGACCTCCAGCCAAGCATGTGGTCGGCCCCTTCGGTAAGTATGGCTTTGTAGCCCAGTTCCGCAGCGATTTCCCCTATGCTGTTGTTGTACAGAAGTTCGGTATTCCGAAATATCCGGGGTTTTACGCCCAGAAGTCCGGACATCATCCGGCTGTGCTCTTTAATCTCTTCAATAAATTCCGTTTTGTCTTCAAAGAGGCCGGTCAGGGAATGGTAGCAGGTCTCGTCCAGGAATTCCACCTGCCCGCTTTTTGCCATATCCCGGAAATCCCCGAGCAGTTCCGGCTCCCAGATTTCACATTGTTCAAGGAGGGTTCCTGTTATCGAGAGAGAAAACTTGAAGTTTTTTCCTTGTTCTTCAAGACTTTCCAGAAGCACCCTGTTTGCAGGCCGGTAACATTTCCGGGCAACTTTATTGAAAATTTCCCTGTTTCCTTCCTCGTCAAAGTACCTGAAAAAGCCTGTCCTGTCATCAGGCCAGAACTGGCGTACCCTGAAGGGCTGATGCATCTGGAAGTACATGCAAAGAGAAGTCATGTCCCCTCCTCCAGGACGGCCCGCCTGAAATCGGAAAGGATCGAGTAATAGTTAACGGCTTTTTCATAGCCTTCCCGGATGTTTTCCCCGGAGCTCATAGAGAAAAGGATATCACTTTGCTGAAGGTAGCCGAAGATCTGTCTGAAGTCCGTGTAATCCCTTTTCCCTGAAAGTTCTTTAAATTCCTCTCCCACCCGCACAAGTTCCCGCAGGTAAAGCTGCTGGGCTCTATTTCCGAGCACGTTGTGCATGCCGTAGCGAATTGTCTGCTCGGTCCTGAGAGTAGAAAGTTTTTCGGGCCTGAAGCGGGAGATGGCTTCCGAGGGAGTGAACATTTCAATTCCTCTTTTTTTCAGTTCCATAGGTAATTTTCGGACAAAGTCCGCAATCGGGCTTTCTTTCCTGTGGTGCAGGCAGAGGTTTGCGTAATTAAAATAGATCATGACAACGTCTCCTTCAATGTTGCCTATCCAGTCTGCGAACTTTTCCGGGATCAGGGGATAGCCCTTCCAGCTCCTGTCCGAGAAACGGAGCTCAAGGTCTTCGCTGAGGTTGATGTGTCTGAGCAGGGTAGGGAGGTGGTTTTCATAAACATAGGAAGGGTCGTAGCCGTTGAGAAGGTTGTGTGAACCTTCCGCAATAATGCCCTTAAACCCCATATCGGCCAGGACGGCCCCTCCCCGACCCGAAAGCAAAAGCTCGGTGTTTACGAAGGTTTGAGGAAAGGGCGGGGTTTTTCCGAAAAACTCCCGGAGCAGGGCGGCCTGCTGGCTCACTTCCTCCCGGAACCAGGAAAGGTCAGGATAAAGGGCACTGAGGGAACGGTAGCGGCAACTCCCTGTAAATTCCACACCCCCCGAAGCTAAAAGTTCCCGGAAGGAAGCGGTAACTTCCGGGTTCCAGCGGCACTGGTCAAGGAAGGGCCCTGAAAGGTTGAAGGCATACTTTCCTCCGTTTTCAATGGATTCCAGCACCAGGCTGTTCAGGCTGAACAGCCCCCTCCCCACGGTCTGGAATTTTGTAAATATCTGTCTCCTGTCAAAGTACCGGTCCAGGTCCGGCCTGTCGGGAGTCCCTTTGGCGGGCCAGTACCATTTCGGATTATAGGGGAGGTGGACATCTCCACACACACATACCGCTTTCATACCAAAAAAATTGTGTGTATTTGGTACTAAAAGCTTCCCTTCCCGAGTTGCACTTCCCGAGTTGCACTTCCCGAGTTGCACTTCCCGAGTTGCACTTCCCGAGTTGCACTTCCCGAGTT
>JAQVBP010000061.1:0-5966 GCA_028690255.1 Methanosarcinaceae archaeon | reverse complement strand
GGAGCACGGGGTCCGTTTCGCTCGCGTTGCGAGCTCAAGCGGACTAACTGGTTTATTATTGAGTTCCAATTCAGGAGCACGGGGTCCGTTTCGCTTGCTTTGCTCGCTCAAGTGGACTAGAGCCTGACTGTAGTCAACAGTTTTAAATAATGTAAACGATTTCAAGCTGGTCAAAAAAAGTATGTAAGTATAGCTGTAAAAAATAAAAATAGGGAATGATGAAAAATCATTTCATCATAAATCTTGTCAGGCTCCCGGAAGCTTCGGAAAGCTCTTCCGGGGAGAGGGCGATTTCAAAGCTTTCGCCTTTGACTCTGAGGCCATTTCCTCCGGTTTTACCTATTATAGCACAGGAAAGGTCTCCGAGGAGGGCCAGGACAGCTTCGGGTTCGGGAGTCGAAAGGAGGGCCCGCGCGGGAGATTCTGCGAAGAGGACTTCGTCGGGCTGCTGCCCTGCGGATATTTCTCCAAGGTCGATTTCGGCGCCTACTGTCCCGCACATCCCGGCAAGGCCTGCGGCAAGCCCTCCCAGGGAAAGGTCGTGGGCCGAGGAAACTTTGCCGCTTTTTACGGCGTCTCTTATGGCTTTTATGATTTTTTGGGCGTTTTCGGGGACCTTCGGGGCGGCTCCGGCTTCGGTTTTTCCGAGGATTGTATAGTACTCCGAGCCTCCCATTTCGGGCTTTGTTTCCCCGACAAGGATGATGCTTTCTCCCGGCCTGGTAAAGGAGCTGGAGGGAATGGGTATATTGAGTTCCACCTTTCCGATCACGCCTATCGAGGGAGTTGGGGGAATTGCGGTTTTGTGCTCGTCGCTTTCATTGTAGAGAGACACGTTTCCTCCGACTACCGGGATGGAGAGTTCCCTTGCCCCGTCCCCCAGGCCCAGGACGGCCTGTTTGATCTGCCAGTAGATTTCCGGGCGTTCCGGGTTTCCGAAGTTCAGGCAGTTTACGAGGGCAAGAGGTTCCGCTCCTTTTACGGCGAGGTTCATTGCGTTTTCGTAAACCGTGGCCTTTGCACCCTCATAGGGGTCAAGCAGGGTAGCCCTTGGCTGGCAGCCACAGGAAAGGGCAAGGCCGTGACTGTCGGTTATCTTGAGGACACCTGCATCTTCTCCGGGTTTTACCACGGTCCTGAGCTGGACCTCATGGTCGTACTGCCTGTAAATCCACTCTTTGGAGGCAAGATTGTGGGAGGATAGAACATTCAGGACGGCCTGTTTCAGGTCTGCCGGAATTTCGGGTTTTTCGGATTTTTCGGGTTTGTCCCCCTCTTCCCCGGACCCGGGAGCTTTTGAAGGCCGCTCGAAGATGGGGACTCCGGCTGTGAGGAAATCAATTGGAAGCTCTGCAACGATTTCTCCCCTGAATTCCACGACGTAGGTCTTTTCTTCTGTCAGGTAACCAATGTCGGCTCCGTTCAGGTCGTACTTTTCCACAAGAGCGAGTACGGCATCCACATCTTCAGGGGCGACTTCGAATAACATGCGTTCCTGGGATTCTGCAAGCAGGATCTCATAGGCGTTCATGTTGGGTTCCCGCTGCGGGACGTTGTCCGCGATGATGTGGGCCCCGAGGCCACCTTTAAAAGCCATCTCGGAACTTGCGCCTCCGAGCCCTGCGGCCCCGAGGTCCCTGCAGGCTTTCACATAGCCTTTTCTGATGGCTTCCAGGGTCATTTCGATTGTGAGTTTTTCGGTATAGGGATCGCCCACCTGGACGCTCGGCCGGTCCTCGGCTTCGGCGGATTCGGATAGGTCCCTTGAGGCAAAAGAGGCGCCTCCGAGCCCGTCTTTCCCCGTGCTCGACCCTGCAAGTACGAGCCTGTTTCCGGGAGTCTGGGCATTGGATATGACGACCTCGTCTTCTTTACAGAGGCCCACGCAGACCACGTTTACAAGGGGGTTTCCGCTGTACCTCCTGTCAAAAAAAGTCTCGCCCCGAAGCACGGGTACCCCGATACAGTTTCCGTATCCTGCAATCCCTTTGATAATCTGTTCAAAGAGGAAGAGATTTTTTGGGGTGTCAAGGGTCCCGAAGTAGAGGGGATCCATCAGGGCAATAGGACGGGCACCCATGGAAATAATATCCCTCACAATCCCGCCAACCCCCGTAGCAGCCCCGTTGTAGGGGTCTACGTAAGAAGGATGGTTATGGCTTTCCATTGCGAAGGCGAGCACGTACCCGTCCTCGAACTTCAGGATTGCGGCGTCGTCCCCTGGCCCTATAAGGACGTTTTCTCCGGTAGTGGTAAAAGTCTTCAGGAGAGGGGCGCTTGAGCGGTAGGAACAGTGCTCACTCCACATATTTAAAAAACAGCCCTGTTCAACAAGGTTAGGCTCTCGGCCCAGTTTTTCTTTGATGATCTTCAGGTCTTCTTCAGGTAACATTGCCTTGCCTCTGATTCTTAGCCTCTGATTCTTAGCCTCTGATTCTTAGCCTCTGATTCTTAGCCTCTGGTTCTTAGCCTCAGGTTCTTAAAGCCTGTTTTGTCGGGGACCCCGGGACGGTTTCTCGATGACCCTGAGTTTTCCCCGAGCTTATATATAATAATGATTTGACCCCTGTTTCCCAGGGTTCAGATTAATGGAAATAAACCAGAAAACAAACTACGCCGACATAAAGGAACAGGGATTAGATAAAGATTTCTTTGCACTATTTAAAAAATAGAATGTATCCTGCAAGGTCAACTATTCCTTAAAAAAGATAGAAAATAAGAGGCAGGAGTTGTGACGTAATCACCCCCTTCCCTGCCATCTCCGGCAAAGCCCGAACTGTCGAGAAAGGAGAAAACTTCGGCCATTTGAAATATAAATTAAGAAAGACTGGATTTAAAAACGAAATAACTCAGATACTTAAAACGATCTTTTGTATCTTTTCTCCTGTGTCAGTTAAGGTGAATTTACCCTCCTGCTCTGAGACCAGTTCTTTTTCCTGAAGTTCTTCCAGTGTCTTCTCCACGGATGGATATGCAATATGGAGTGTTTTTGCAAGACGTTTTCCGTCCATTTCCCCTTTTGAAGCAAGCAGGGCCAGCACTTTCTGTCTTAAATTGTTTCCGTTTACGAAACCTATCAGCTCGTTCACGATAATGCCTCCGGTTTTAGAATAAATGCTGACTATATTCAGCCATCATTATTATTAAATACCTTTATCATATATAGATCTATAAAAATATTTATCAAATATATTTATATATAAAAGAGGATATCATTTTTAATAACATCGCCTATATATAAATATGGAGTTCAAACTATATCAATATTTGTTTTCGGAATACGAAATGACATATGGTTTTTGATTTCTCTGAAGGTTTTAAAACAAAGAATTTATAAACAATATATAAAGAATGCATATAATGTAAATAAAGAATACGAAGAAGAAATCCGGAAAGAATGATATTGGAGCCTGGGTTCCGTATTTAAGGATTCAGTGCGTGTTAATTTCCTGTACCGGATTTCATTGAAGTATCCGAAATTACCATTAGGCTTTAATATCTTCATCGATAAGTACTTTATATCTACTCAGTTATTTTTAGATGTATCTTACATATACAATGATTACAAATTTGGAGGACATACCAACAAATGAGCAGCGGAATGTGCCCGGTCTGCGGGCTTCCTAAAGAACTTTGCATATGCGAAGAAGTGGCAAAGGAGCAACAGCGGATCACAGTGAAAGTTAATAGGCGGAGATATGGAAAGGAAGTAACAGTCGTAGAGGGCTTTGATGCCAGTGAAATTGACCTTCACGAACTGTCCACCTATCTGAAATCCAAGTTTGCATGCGGGGGCACCGTGAAAGGGAACACGGTAGAACTTCAGGGTAACCACCTGACCCGCATGAAAGATGTACTCATGGAAAAAGGTTTCACAGCTGAGCAGATTAAGAATTAAACATACTATAAAAGGTTCGATTGATTTATTCGAGGTGGCCTTCCGGCCATCTCATTCTGGTGATGGGGGCAACGTTTCCGGGTTCCGGAGTTGCACATATCTTTTTATCAGTTTTTGCATGCCTGCCTGTGTTTTGCATGCCTGCTTGTGTATTGTGGAAGTGTTGAGCTGCGGCAAGATTTATGCACAGATGCAGAACCGCAGTAAAGGAGATTCAAAAAACCGGCATTTAAGGATAAGTCGGCTTATTGAAGCCCTTCCGGAGAGATCACATCAGGGAAACTATTTGATTTTTCATAGGAACTGTTAGCCTTTTTCATCATTTAATACCCTGGTAATCGTTTTTCAATCACCTTTCAAAGAGAACAAAAATCTTAAAAAACCTAATCAAAGTGGTCCCTTATGAAAACAACATGTGAGATAATGGTTCAGAAGGTACTGCCTGCAATCAGAGCGGAACTTTCGCGCGTCATGATTTCTGATTATGGGTGTACCCAGCAGGACGTTGCGGAAGTCCTGGAGCTTTCAAGAGCTGCGGTATCCCAGTATGTGAGTGAAAAACGGGGTGCTGAAATCGGTTTTTCAGAAGAGACACAGGCTGAAATAAAAAAGTTTGCGGCTCTCCTCCTGGAGAATGAATTGAGTTACCAGGTAAAAGTGGAGGGCATGTGCAACGTGTGTAAGTTTGTCCAGAAATCAGGCTGGTTATACAAAAACGCCCCCGAAGCAAAATCTTGCAGCATTTGTGGAGACCTGGAATAACGTTGAAAGAAGAACTCTGCATCAAATGTAAGGGAAAGGGGCTTTGCGGGCGGCCTCGCTGTCCTATCCTTGAAAATTTTAAATCCGTAAAATCAAGCTTTCCGATAATTTCCGGAAATTCGATTTTCGGGGCTTCTCCACCTGCGGTTTTTGTCGGCAGTTACGGTTATCCGAAGGTTTCGGCAGGCCCGCTTATCCCTCCGTTCGTAAAGAGCAAGGAGGCTGCTTTTTTGGAAGAACCTTCCGGCTGGGGAAACCTGATCATCGAGGACATCATCTCAATGCGCTCCAGCCTTGTCAGGGCAAACACGACGTTTAATGTAAAAGAAGCCCCGGGAAAGGAAAATCCCCTCCTCTTAAAGGCCCAGGAGCTTGCTCTTTCGAAGACACCCGTGGATACCGAGGCCTGGTTTTTTAAGGCCCCTAAGCAGGAACTCAAGTTCGACTCCGTCCTCACCCCTATGGGGCCGGCAGGCCTCGTCAAAAACTTTGAAATCGCAGAAAATCCCAAAGTTCCTAAAAAAGTGGACTACCTCGTCTATGACACCGACGCCCTTGCAAAAGACGCAGCGCTTGAACTTTACAGAAGCGAGGTCGCGCCCGAGCAGATCTCCCGCCTCTTCTCAATCGGGCTCCTCGGAAAAAAACGTAAACTTGTCCCGACCCGCTGGTCCATAACCGCGGTTGACGACATGGCCGGAAAAGCCATTGCCGATAAAATATTGGACTACCCTCCGGTATCGGAAATCAGCCTTTTTTCCGGGACGCATTTCGGAAACCATTTTGAGATCCTTCTCCTCCCCCGGAGCTACGCTTTCGAATTAATCGAGACCTGGCTCCCGAAGACCGTCTGGTCCGGGGATTCGAGCTGGATAGGGGAAGACAGGGAAGGCCCCGACGGAAAAAAGCAGTACTCATCCCTTGCAGGAGGCTACTATGCCGCAAGGCTGCCCGTCCTTGAGTACCTTGCAGGAATAAAAAGGCAGGCCTCCGTCTTTATCCTGAGGGAAATCACCCCCGAATACTGGGCCCCCCTCGGGGTCTGGGTGGTCAGGGAAGGAGTCAGAAAAGCCCTTCAAAACCCGCCCGAAACCTTCCCTTCAATCGAAGTTGCAGTAAGCAAGCTTGCCGGCAGGGTCCGGACTCCAAAGACTGAATGGGTGCAAAAAGCCCGGATGCTTTCGGACTTCCGCTTCCAGACCACCCTGGACGCTTTTTTCTGAGTTCTTTGAAACAACTTCAAAAATAAAAAAATAAAAAATGAAAAATAAAAAAATAAAAAATGAAAAATAAAAAAATAAAAAAT
>JAQVBP010000226.1:2277-3561 GCA_028690255.1 Methanosarcinaceae archaeon | reverse complement strand
TAAAGAAAATTAAATACCTCACGAAAGAAACCGCGGGCTTCCTGCATTCATAGCCCGGGAAAAACTCTACGGATACAGGCCAGAAGGGGGCCTGGTGTCCAGCAGGTATTTCAAATTATGGGTTTTTTCAATTTATGTTTCAATTTATATCAATAGATGTGGGAGGCTCTTCAAGCTGCTTTTTAAAAATGACCTCAAGTACTCCGTTCTTGTAATTTGCCTTTGCACTTCCTGGCTCCACAAGAACCGGCAGTTTCACGGTTTCCGAATACTTATTTAAGGGTTCTAAAACCTTTATTTCAAGGACCTGAGCTGTTGCACACAGTTTAAGGTCTTCCTTTCTGGCCTCGGGGAATTCCCCAAGTACATGAACCGTTTCATCGTCTTCAAAGATGTCGATTAAAGATTTATTTTCTTCAGAGGAAAGATCGGCCTCTTCGGAGGGGTTATATTCGGAATCAGGAAAATTACCAAATTCCCGAATTTCAGGATCCTCCCCTGGGCGGTGGACTATGGAAAACCCGTAGACAAAAGGTACGGATTCACCAAAATCTTCCATAAGGTCCTTTATCATTTCCTCGATGTTATCGAAAATCTCGGGACCGAAATCTTCAAAAAAATCCTTTCTTTTTTTTGCGCCCAAAATTATTACCTCTACATTTAAATTACCCAAAACTTCAGATGGGATTGAAAGCCGGCTTACTTGATATCAATCGAAGTCCGGGAATTGGATCCAAGTCGTTTAAAAATTACCTCGAGCACACCGTTTTTATACGTGGCTTTCGCACTCTGGGGGTCCACCTTTATGGGCAGTTCCACACGTTCGGAATATTTTGGATTCCCCTTTAATGTTTCGAGTTCAAGTATTAAATCTGTTGCGTTCAGTTGAATATTTTCTTTTTCTATACCGGGCATTTCCGCAATTACATGTACCCTGTCCTCAGTTTCCAGCACGTCGATAAGGGGCTTTCTTATGCCCGGATAGCAAACTTTTCCCTCTGCGGATTCAAGAGCGGGAAGGTTTCCGAACTCCCGAACTTCAGGGGCTGTCCCGGGACGAGGGGTTACGGAAAAACCATATACGAAAGGCTGATTTTCAAAATTTTCAAGGCTTATTCCCAGGGACCTGCTGAGGTGCTCGAAGATCTCCTCTGTGTTTTCAAAGGAATTAGGCCCGAAGATACCCTCAAAGAAATTTGTCTTCCTTCTGTCAACCATGGTTTTCACCCCTCCATACCGGAGAGCGCCTTTTCTCCGACCTGCTCTTCAGCCTGAGTTTCAACC
>JAQVBP010000226.1:0-2177 GCA_028690255.1 Methanosarcinaceae archaeon | reverse complement strand
GCTCTTCAACCAGCTCTTCAACCTGCTCTTCATAGTCGGAATCCCGGGAGTATTTAGCAAAGATTTCCGCACTTTTCTCGTAGGCCTTCAGGTCCTCTCCGGAAGTTGTGGGCCTTACCCGCAAAATGGCCCTTTCAAAATGTTTTGAGCCAAGCTTCACGTCCTTCGCCCTTTCTTCGATTTGTTTCCGGCTGAGGCCAGGAGATACGACCTTCCGAAGAGCGAGCATTGCGGCCTCCCTGCAGATCCCTTCGATATCCGCACCCACGTAGCCTTCGGTTTTATCCGCAAGCCCGGAAAGACTCACGTCCTCTGCGAGAGGTTTTCCTTTAAGGTGGATTTCAAAGATTTTTTCCCTGCTCGCCTTATCAGGAGGCCTGATGTATATTAGCCTATCGAATCGCCCGGGCCTGAGGAGAGCGGGGTCCACCATATCCGGCCTGTTGGTCGCGGCCACGATGACCACGTCTTTAAGTTCCTCAACCCCGTCAAGTTCGGTCAGGAGCTGGCTTACCACCCGCTCGGAGACATGGGTGTCCGAAACCCCGGATCTCTGAGGGGCAATGGAGTCTATCTCGTCAAAGAAGATAACGGTCGGAGCCGCCTGCCTGGCCTTCCGGAAGGTCTCCCGGATAGCCCTCTCGGACTCGCCAACGTACTTGCTGAGCAGCTCGGGCCCTTTTATGCTTATGAAATTGGCCTCGCTTTCACTTGCAATGGCCTTTGCAAGCATGGTCTTACCTGTGCCCGGGGGCCCGAAGAGCAGTATGCCTCTCGGGGGCTTTATATTAACTGCCGCAAAAAGCTCGGGATAGCGCAGCGGCCATTCCACGGCTTCGATCAGTTCCTGCTTTGCCCCCTCAAGCCCTCCGACCTCTTCCCAGGCCACATGCGGAACTTCCACAAAGACCTCCCGCATAGCGGAGGGTTCGATGTTTTTCAGGGCTTCCTGAAAGTCCCCTTTTTCAATCACCAGCTTATCCATAACCTCAGCCGGGATTTCTTCTTCGATATCGATTTCCGGGGTGATCCTGCGAAGGGCGTGCATTGCCGCTTCCTTACAGAGGGAAGAGAGGTCCGCCCCCACAAAGCCATGGGTAACGTCGGCAATCTCCCCGGGGTTCACATCCCCTTCAAGGGGCATGCCCCGGGTATGGATGAACAAAATCTGCATCCTCCCGTTTCGATCCGGAATGCCGATTTCGATTTCCCGGTCAAACCTTCCGCCCCGGCGAAGCGCCTCGTCAATGGAGTTGGGCCGGTTGGTTGCGGCAATCACCACTACCTCCCCTCTTGACCTGAGCCCGTCCATAAGAGAGAGGAGCTGAGCAACCACACGCCGCTCCATTTCCCCGGTGACTTCTCCGCGCTTGGGAGCGATGGAGTCGATTTCGTCAATGAAGATGATGGAGGGGGCGTCCCGTTCGGCCTCTTCAAAGATCTGGCGGAGCTTCTGTTCGCTTTCCCCGTAGTACTTGGAGACGATTTCAGGCCCGCTGATTGTGATGAAATTGGCATCGGTTTCACTTGCGACGGCCCTTGCGATCATCGTCTTTCCGGTCCCCGGAGGGCCGTGCAGGAGCACACCTCTGGGAGGTTCGATTCCGAGTTTCTGGAAAAGTTCCGGGTGCCGGAGAGGCAGCTCGATCATTTCCCTGACAAGCTTGATCTCCCGTTTCAGGCCCCCGATGTCTTCATAGGAGACCCCTTCCACGGGCTGGAGTTCCTCGATCGACTTTTCCTTGATGATGATCTCGGTATCCCTGGTAACCACTACAGGCCCGGAAGGCCGGGTTGAGGCCACCACAAAAGTTAGGGGATTGTTTACGGTCTCTATCCTGATCTTCTGTCCGCGGGAAAGGGGCCTGCCTTCAATAATCCTCAAAATGTAATGGGCCCCCCCCACAAGCCGGACAGGCTGGGAGGGAGCAAGGGTTACCCTCTGGGCATGCTTTGCCTCGACTTTCCGGACCGTTACCCTCTCGTCAATCCCGATCTTCGCGTTACTGCGCAGGTTTCCGTCCATTCGGATCATGTTTTCCTGGCCACGCTCCAGGTTGGGCCAGACAAGGGCATAGGCTCTGGCTTTACCCTCAAGTTCGACGACATCTCCGCTTACGAGGCCCATATGTTCCATGAGGCGGGTATCGAGTCTGGCAATCCCGCGTCCTACGTCT
>JAQVBP010000060.1 GCA_028690255.1 Methanosarcinaceae archaeon | reverse complement strand
CCCCGTAATAGGGGTGGCCCTGATGGTGGCAATCACCGTCATTCTCGCAGCAGCCATCGGTTCATCCGTTCTAGGCCAGAAAACAACCGGATTTGCACCGCAGGCGAATATTGATTTAAGGGCTGGTGTTACTTGTGATCTTAATGCTGATGGCGGTACCAATGAGTCTGATGATGGGGTTCCTGCAACGGTAATCTTTGAACATATGGGTGGAGACCCTATCAATTTTGATGACGAAGGTGCAGGCACAAAAGTGTTGGTAACTATTAATGGATATTCCGAGGAGGTCGCAGCAGGCAGCCTTGATACAATTAGTATTGGAGATACAAAGACCCTGGAACTGAAAATATTTAATGCCGATCATGATGGTCCCGAGAACTATGATGCTGGTATAATTGGTAATATAGTACAAGGTGCAATTGTTAACTTAAAGATAATTGATGTTGAAACCCAGCAGCTGATCCTTGATAAAAATGTCAGGTTCTAAAACAGATTTTTTAGCCCCCTTTTCGGGGCTCTTTTAGTTTTTATCCGGGCCGTTTTCTTTTTTGGGGAATGAATTTTTCCGGCTTTCCAATTTTTACTTTTTTTAGGAATTAAAATTTCCTAAAGACCCGGAAGGAAATAGTCTGGCTTTATCGGGCTAAAATTGTGCATAAAGTTAAACGGGGTAAGTTTTCAGGTGAATCAGTTTTTTAAAAAGGTTTTGGGGGGAATATATGAAGTTCGGGTGTTTTTTTGAGAATAAGAAGGGGATCTCTTCTGTTATGGGGGTGGTCCTTATGATTGCAATTACCGTTGTCCTTGCGGCTGCAATCGGTTCATCCGTTTTTGAGCCGGGGACAGGCGGTTCGGCACCGCAGGCGATTATAGATATGGAAGCTGTTAACGGCACTCATGTAAAAATCGAGCACCTTGGAGGGGACCCGGTAAACTTTGCCGAGCTTTCTATAACAAAGGTTGTTGCAGGTAATATCAGTGGAAGTGTTGAACTTAATTTCACCGGGCTGGGTTTATTTGATGTGGGCCGGATACAATACCTGAAGCTTGAAAAAGTCTCCGATCCTGGCGTAACTATCAGTTTTCCCGCAGGAGACACGGTGGCTTTTAAGGTTATTGACGTTGACAGCAGTACGTTTATCGCCAGCAAGAAGCTGAGGTTCTGAAAAGAGCCCGGGTTGGGTTATTTTTTAATTTTTAGGGCCCGGATGGGAATAACAAATAAAATATATTTCTTCATATGTGGTGAAAAGCTTTTGGAGTTGCCTGGCCCGGATCTAAAATTTTATTTATTTATTTATTTATTTATTTATCCCTTTTTTGCCTGGATATGGTTGATTTTATGCGGTTCAGAAAACCCGGGCTCTCAACGGCCTACGCAGAAGGCCGGGCTTTTCAGGAATGATACAAAACGGACGCATACTTTTGCACAGTCGATTTTTGAATAAATTTTCTTATTGTATTCGATTTTGAATGTTCTTTCCTAAAATACAAAACTGGTTTCTGTAAAGTCAGGTTTTTTCTTTTTTTCCTCACGAAAAGGCCGCTCTCTTACACGACCGGTGAGTGTTTCGTCTCCCTTTCTTGAAATCCTGGCCGATTTCCGGGACCGGGTTTGATCTCCAAACTCATCAATTATTATCTTGAAGACCTGGGCTTCAAACAAGTTTATATATATAATTAATTCAATATGATTTATAAGTATAAGCACAAATAATTATTCGGTATTTTTATATAACGCCGGTCAATTATTTTGTTCATTCGCAACCCCATAGTATATGAAATATATCCCAAAGTAGGAGTATAAAAAATGAACTTTAGACATCTCTTTGAAAATAACAAAGCGGTTTCCCCCGTCATCGGCGTGGTCCTGATGGTTGCCATCACCGTCATCCTCGCCGCTGCCATCGGGTCATCCGTTTTCGGAGAAGGTACCTCCGAGCCCGCTCCCCAGGCCCACCTTAACATTAAAGCAGTCAGTCCTTATGACGGTTCTTCTGCGGTGGTAACACTTGAACACCTTGGTGGAGATCCGATTAATTTCGACAGCAATTCGACAACCAAAGTAATGGTAGCCATCGGTACGACGTCCACGGAAGTTAATGCCACAGGTCTTGGTATACTGAATGTCGGAGATACGGCTTCACTTAACCTGAATAATACAGATGGCACTACTGCAATTACCAGTGCCACGTCGGGCACAACTGTGAACTTCAAGTTCATCGATGTTGCAACCAGCCAGCTTATTGTGGATAAGGACGTAAGGTTCTAATCCGTTTCTCAGCACCTCCTTTTTCAGGTGCTCTCTTTTTTTATTTTCTCAGGCGGGAAACCTTCTTCCCCGGTTTCGGGGTCAGATGGGCCAATTGATCAGGTATGTCTACTCCGGGAAAATACCGGATTTTTCAGAACTTTTAATTAACGGATTAAATTAAACACTCCACCCTTCACCCCAACTCTTTTTATTTCTTCTCTTATTTATATATTTATGTTATTTTAAAATTAAAGCTTTTTTAATGGCTCTTTTTGACTATAAGCTATTATTTGAGCTTTAATCGCTTATAAACAATAGAAATTATATATATGTGTAATACACTATAATTATTGTTAACTATCAAAAAAATTCCAGTAAAATATCAGGTCCATGTGTTCATTTTCCAGGGCACATGAGATTTCTCAAAAATAGGAGGATATAAATATGAATTTCAGACGTCTATTTGAAAACAACAAAGCGGTTTCCCCCGTCATCGGCGTGGTCCTGATGGTCGCTATCACCGTCATCCTAGCCGCCGCCATCGGTTCGGCCGTTTTCGGCCAGGGAACTTCCGAGCCCGCCCCTCAGGCTGACATTAACATAAAAGCTGTCAATCCAGGTGCTGATACTGCTACAGTAACCCTTGAACACCTCGGTGGAGACCCGGTAAATTTTGATGCTGACAGTTCCGTCACAAAAGTGATGGTAACCATCGGAAATGCGGCAACCCAGGTTGTTGATATTGGCCCTGTTGGAGTGAATGATGGACTAACTGATGCTTTCGTACTGGATGTTGGGAAAACCCAGGCTCTGATTTTAAATGATGGTATTGGTGGCAATAATCAAATCACCGTTGCCGCAGGCGATACCGTGAACTTCAAGATCGTCGATGTTGCTACCAGCCAGTTGATCTGTGACCAGGACGTAAGGTTCTAATTTAAGTAAGAAGCTCCTGTTTTTGGGCCTGCCTGTTTTGTTTTTTCCTTTTTTATCGGGGGGCCGGAAACCTGCTTCTTTTTCTTTTAATTTTCAAAGACTGGACAGGATAATGATCTGAAAGCAAGCTGTATCAATACGAATCTGAATTTTTGATACACCCGGCGAGCCTGAATTTTCCGGAGTTCACTGTATTCCGGTCTCTGTTTTTAGTTCGGCTTTGTGGATGTTTACGTTCAGGGTTTTTCCGATGGGGTGGAGCTCTAAGAGTACATCAGACTCATTTTTAGACATTGTGTAGTCGCCGGAATAGAGGTTTGCGTTCTCGATTGAATTGTTAAGGTATGTTGCCCAGGCTTCGGGTTTTTCCGTAAAGATCGTCATGGATACCGAGTTTACCTTTATTGAAGGGTCTGTGGTGTAGATGGGTTCCAGGCTTTCGGAGGTAAATTTTATTTCTTCGACCGAATTGCTTGAAAGCACTCCTGAATTGCCTTCCAGGGAAATTGCGGTCACAGTGAAATTTATGTAAGAGGAGTTCGGGGCCTCCAGGGATATCGAGGGGGAGAGCTTCATAAGGGAACGGTCGTTCTGGGAAACTATCAGGGCTCCGTTTTCATAGCAATAGGTCTGGTCTATATACTCGATGTTGCTGGAGTGATAGGTAATGGACCCGCATTTGAATTTATTTGGATTTGGCACTGGATTTGATGAACTGTTATCGGTTGTTATGTTCACTTCCATCCAGTTTCCCTGGGTATTTATGGTTAATGTGCCCCCCGATTTCATTCTCCCGACAACGGGCAGGTCTCCTCCTCCCATGCGGATAGGGGAACTCAGGGATATCCTGTAGTCAGGACTGATTACCAGGCCCGCTGACAGGATATCGGCGTTGGACTTGAGCCTGGCCATATCCTCCCAGACCTCGGACATGTGCTCGTACTCGGCGTCTTCTTTCCACTCAGGGACATAATTGACCTGGATATTTGTAATAAATGCTATTATAATTCCAAGCAGCAGAGCTGCGGCAACTGCTGTGGCGATCGCGTCTTCCGATCTGTAAAATGTTTTTGCGGGTTTTCGGCTCTTTTGGCTCATAATTAATCCTTTTCTTTATGGTGTAAGGGGGCTGAGGCTTTGGCCCGGAATCAGGAGATATATATTATAATTTCCATTATTATATTTTATACTCTTTATATCCATTTAAACTAAATAAATTATCTCTGTTTTTGCAGGTGTCCTCTGTCTTTTTTCCTGATTTTTCAGGGCTCAAGCTGCCGATATTATTCGGAGCCCATAAGGCAGGGGTGGAGATGGGGGTCTTAGAGTGCGGGGGAAAGGCTTATTTTCTGGATTACATGCTTTGAAAGCTTATCCACAATATATACTTCAACACTATCCCCTTCACTGATCTGGCTTCCCCATGTCCCGGTAGTATTTATTTCGATAATGTCTCCCAGTTCCCAGTGGCTGTCCCCCAGAACAGCGCTTATATTTTCCGAAATATACGTTCTCTTATCTCCCCTTATATTGACTACGATATCCATATCCCTCACATCAAGGTTTTCTCCCCCGCAGTGTCGGATGTAGAGGGTCTCGGAAGACGTGTTAATCCAGCAGTCCAGGTCGGAATTAGAAGATTTCGGAGGGCTTTCGAAATTCGAAAATATAAAAAGGCCCATCGCCCCAAGCATGAGAACTACAATGCCTGTCAGAAGCGCTTCCCCCATTACTTCCGAAACCGCATCACAATTCCTTTTTAAATCTCTGTTTCTTAAATCTCTGTTTCTTAAATCTCTGTTTCTTAAATCTCTGTTTCTTAAATCTCTGTTTCTTTTAAATAAGGCATTCAGGCAGATGCCCCCTCTGCATTTCCTTTCAAAAAATAATTATATTTAAGTTCCAGTGTACCGATTCCAAAATTTGAGACTAAACCCCGGATTAACACAAATGAATATGGATGGCTTAAATCCGTGTTCCCCCATATCCACCCATGTCCCCCCATATCCATCTGCGGTTCTTTATGTTGACCGCTAGGTCGATTATGAACAGAGGTTAATTTTCCCGGGTCGGATTGACCCTTATTCCCTGGAGGACTTCTCTTGTCCTGTGATTTATTAGCAGGACCTCAATACTGTCGTTTTCTGTAAGTTCCCGCCCCCACGCCTCACTTGTGTTGATTTCTATAACATCCGCAAGTTCCCAGGCCCTTTTTTCTCCCAGATTTGTGGAAATCTCGGTCGGGGAGTACTCATACCTCGTCCCGTTGATGTAAACCGCAATTTCCATATCCCCGGTGGCAAGTTTCTCCCCTCCGGTATGTTTGATATAAATAGTATCCGAGGTCAGGTCCACCCAGTCCTCGGGTTTAATGTGAAATGTCTCGGACGGGCTGCTATTTGCGAACACAAATGCAGCTATCAAGCTGCACATGATAACTAAAATACAGGTCATAAGCACCTGGGCCACTACTCCCGAAACCGCCCCGGAATTTCCCGCATAGGATTTACTATCGTGCTTCTCCGAACTCCCCATAAACAAACTTTCCCCCCCAAACCGTAAAAGCCTGTCTTTCCCCCGAAAGACAAAATCTTACATGCAGTAAGTTTACGGCTTATCTTTTAATTCCCCCTCCGGGGTGCGACAGTTGGAGCTTTTTCAACTTTCTTTCTACATTTTTGGTAAACTTAGTACTTATAAGTACGCAGCAAAAAAATTCATAAGAACGCAGCAGGAAATCCCTGAGTCTTTAGCTCGGGGGTAGTTGACTTTTCAAAACCCGGCTCAGGCTCTGCGCCTGAAAAGTCCGGCGAAACCGGCTATAAGTTCCTCGACTTCTTTTCTGTTCAGAGAGGGGGTGCCGAGGCCCCGGAGCAAAACCGAGAACGCAGGATTTTTTTTCAGCCCGGGCTTTTTGAGTACCGCAGCCTGAAGCAGGATCATCAGAATAAGTTTGCGCTCTTCGGGGCCGGAGTTTTTCAACCTCAGGTATATCTTTTCGGAAATTTCCCTTGCAGGGACTTTGTTTTCAGCCGCAAACCCGGAAGCTTTCTCATATGCGGTTTTTGAAAATCCCTTCATCCGTTTTGCTTCCTGGCAGGCAAGTCCTGAAAGAGTCTTGAAAGTCTCTCTTGAAATTTCCCTGATTTTTTCTTTTTTCCCTGCCGTTTCGCCTGTCCCTTTCTCTCTGGCAGGCCCCTGCTCTTTTCCGGGCTGATTTTCAAAATTGCAATTTTCGCTCTCAAGCAGCTTTCCAAGTTCTTCTAAAATTCGGATAAGATCCTCCTGAGAGCTGGTTTTAAGGTATTCCCTGAGTTTTTCTATTGTTTTTTCCCCTGGTGTGGCGGCAGGGCAAGCAAGTTCTGGAGGGAAATTGCGGTCGGTTTCTTCAAAATTTCCGGGAATTTCCACAAAATCGGCCTCAATCACAGGCCCGGAGCCAGTGAAAAAATCCGGGGTTTTCTGCCTGCGTTTTCTACTGGAAACCCTGTTAAGTATATCCTCTCTCTTCAACAAAAGGTCCACGGTCCTGCGTATTTTCTTCAGAAATAGTGCTGCTTGAGTATTTCTCAGGCATACTTTAATAACTTTTAATAATATCTTTTTTTATATTTATTACTGGCAATTTTAGCAGCTTATTTTAAATTAAAACCATTATATTCCATTTTATTATAATTTTAATCACTTTTACTCTTTTAATTTTCATTTTAACCTTTTTAAGCCTTTATTTTTTGAAAATAACTACGAATTCGTTTGTAGCTTAAGCAATTCTATTATAAGTCCGATTACATAGAAAGGGTTTGCTCTTTCAGATGGAAATGGAATAATAATAAAGGTGAACTAAAATGAGATCACGGTCAACTAAAATTTTAATAAATGCTTCAGGCGGGCTGCTCGCTCTCTGCCTGCTCTTCTTTGCCTGTGCTCCGGCCCTGGCCGGTAATAATTCTACGGAGTCCGCTGCAACCTCTGTTGCGGAAGCTTCTGTTTTGACAAAGGATACGGTAAATTACATGCCCGTATCGGCTTCGGAGGTCGGGGGAGGCTATGCGTGGTCCGGACCCGAATTTGAAAAGCTCAAAATAAACCCCTCTCACCAGTACCTCTGGCTACAGCCCGGAACAGAAAAAAACTTTACTGTGAGCCTTGAAAACAAAGATAATAAAATAATCAACCTGAAACCGAAATCCATCCTAATCCCCCACACCGAAAACTTCGTGGACGAAAACTGGATCAGCATCACTCCTTCCGAAAAGGCCCTGGCCCCCGGAGAAAAGGTCGAATTTGAAGTTAAAGTCAGAGTTCCGGAAAATACGGACCTCGGAAGTTATGCACTTATACTTGCCTTTTCTGAAAAAGTCCCGGAAGAAAATTTTGAAGCTTTCTATAATATCCCGGGGACCACGAAACTGAACTTTGAAGTTTACGTCCCTGCCAGTGTGAAGATCATGACTTCCCATATCACGGACATGGTCGAAGCCGGCAAAAGCTACGAATACGAAATCGAACTCAAAAACACCGGTAAGGAAGACATCGCAATCTCTCCCGAATTTTCTGAAGATGACTACGGTCCCACATATGCATATGACTTCGAAGGAGAAGAAGAGGTTTTGGGACCCGAAGCTTTCAGCATCGAGGCTCCGGATAAGGTAAAAGCCGGAGAAACCGCCGTTGTAAAGCTGAAACTGAAAGTGCCTGCCGGGGCAAAGGGCAACTATAACGGAATGTTTGACCTGAACATCGAGGACCCCGGAATCAGGGAGTACGAAGGAAATGTCTATCTGAATTTCCGTATCCTGCCCTCTCCGGAAGAGCCTTACGTTAGCACTTTTTATACAAGCACGAACGGCTTTATCACAATTGACCTGCAGTCCACCCTCTATGACTACGGGCTCTACAGAGCCGGGAAGCAATCACCTCTCAATCCCTCCTTCACCGTGAGTCTTAAAGACCCCTCGGGTAAAACAATCGAGCCCGTTCTTGCAGGCAACAAATACAGTAGCTCGGTCCGCATAGACGCGGACTCAAACATGAACCCATACCCGGTTTCGTATTCCATGCCCTTTATGATGGCAGATTGCAGCCTGGCAGTCAGTAGCCGGAGTGAAAGTGACTCTTACCAGAGCGAGGCCACAACCTACTCGGAGACCTATACCGTGCCCGGAACTGTCGGGGAATGGACGCTTTCAATCCTTCCGATAAACATGGAAAGCTTTGTGTACTCCATTGAAATCGAACCGGCTGAAGAATAATATTCAAGATAAAACTATATACACCACCCACACGGTGCCGGGCTCCATATTGTCCGGCATCACTTTTTTCCGTGAATGATAATTCTTTTCTTTTTCCTGTTCCCAATATGCCTTTTTTTGCCTGTCCGGATTAAGCGACAAACGCTATGATTCCCCCAAAACCCCAATATTATTATATCCTCTACTATAATTGTATATCAATATCTATTACAGCATCTATTGCAATCCATTACGACATCTATTTCAATTCATTACAGCATTTTTTCTTTAATGTGCTTCCGGGGGGTCGCATGAGTTGGAAGATCTAAAGAAAGGGCTTGAAAATATTATTGCCTTTGAAACGGGGACCTGTTTCATAGAAGGGTTCAGGGCCTTTAAAATACAGGGATTTCGATGGCAGGACCCTGCTACCCCCTCTCTACGAGGAACAGGATGCAGACTCCTCCCTCCGGTGGCCGGATATTTGCTTTTTAGCAGGAGGATAAGATCATGAGAAACGGGCCGGACCCCTTCGGAACCAGAGACAGAATCGAAACCGCTGCCGGAGAAGTTACAATCTACCGCCTGAACAGGCTGGAAGAGCAAGGCTATGAAAACATATCCCTGCTCCCCTATTCCATAAAAATCCTGCTTGAGGCCCTGCTCCGGCACGCTGACACTGACAGGCATGTAATTTACGAAGAAGATGTGGAAGCCCTTGCCCGCTGGAACCCGGAAAATCCGGGGGTGCGTGAGCTTCCCTTTCTCCCGTCCAGGGTCCTGATGCAGGACTTTACCGGAGTGCCTGCGGTTGTGGACCTTGCGGCCCTTCGCTCAGCCATGCAGCGGCTCGGAGGGGACCCTGCCCGGATCAACCCTGTCATCCCGGTAGATCTGGTAATCGATCACTCGATTCAGGTGGACTACTACGGAACGGCCTACGCCCTGGCAAAGAACGAAGAAAAGGAGTTTGAACGCAATCGAGAACGTTATTCTCTCCTCCGCTGGGCTCAGGAGGCTTTTGATAATTTCAGGGTCGTGCCTCCCGGAAAAGGCATTATCCACCAGGTCAATCTGGAGTACCTGTCTCCCCTCGTATCCCTCAAAGAAAAGGATGGAGAACTCTTTGCCTATCCGGACACCCTGGTCGGGACCGATTCCCATACCACCATGATAAACGGGCTCGGGGTACTCGGCTGGGGTGTGGGGGGCATCGAGGCGGAAGCCGTCATGCTCGGGCAGCCTTATTATATGCCTGTCCCGGAGGTCGTGGGCTTCAAACTTTACGGACAGCTTGAACCCGGAGTCACGGCCACGGACCTCGTGCTGACAATCACGCAAGTCCTGAGAAAATACGGGGTTGTTGGCAAATTCGTCGAGTTCTACGGGCCGGGCCTTGCAAGCCTGAGCCTTCCGGACAGGGCGACGATTTCCAACATGGCTCCCGAATACGGGGCAACTCTCGGGATCTTTCCGCCGGACGCCGAGACCCTGGACTACCTGAGGAGGACCGGCAGGAGCGAGGAGCAGGTAGACCTTGTGCAGAAGTACCTGGAAGCCCAGGACTTTTTGTATTCCAGCCACAACCCCGAGCCCGGCTTCAGCACTACCCTTGAGCTTGACATGAGCACGGTCAGGCCCTGCCTTGCCGGCCCGAAACGTCCCCAGGACCATCTTTTCCTCGGAGAACTTAAAGAAAGTTTCCATGAGACCCTGCGGCAGGCCTTTGCCCGGAAGGCCGGGGCCGGAGGGGAGCTTACCAGGGATTCCGCTTTCCAGCGCTGGCTGGAAGAGGGAGGCGGCCTGCAGGAAGGAAAGGCCAGCCCTGTTGAAGAAAGGGGGGCCACCAGGCGTTACCTGGAAAAGACTTTCAGGGTAACTCACGGCTCGGTGGTGATAGCCTCCATCACCTCCTGCACCAACACCTCAAACCCGGCCGGGCTCTTTGCGGCGGGGCTTCTTGCAAAGAAAGCCGTGGAAAGAGGCCTTCGGGTGAAGCCCTATGTCAAGACCAGCCTCTCCCCGGGCTCCCGGGTGGTTACGGACTACCTGCGCGAGGCAGGCCTTTTGCCCTACCTTGAAGCCCTGGGCTTTCACCCTGTGGGGTACGGCTGCACCACCTGTATAGGAAACAGCGGGCCTCTGCCCGGGCACGTGGTGCGGGAAGTGGGGGAGAGGGACCTGACAGTTGCGGCCGTGCTCAGCGGAAACCGGAACTTCGAGGGCAGGATTTCCCCTCTCGTCCGGGCCAACTACCTGGCGTCTCCCCCCCTTGTGCTGGCCTATGCCCTCGCAGGCACGGTGGCAATTGATCTGGATACCGAGGCCCTGGGTTATGACCCGAACGGTGTTTCCGTCTACCTGAAAGAGCTCTGGCCAACGGAAGAGGAGCTGCGGAAACTGATTAAAGACACGCTCGGCCCCGAACTTTTCAAGCAGCAGTATGCGGACGTTCTGACAGGCTCGGAGTTCTGGCAGGCTCTTCCGGTTTCCGAAGGGCTTCTTTATTCCTGGGACCGGAACTCCACCTATGTCCAGGAACCCCCTTTCTTCATTGCCTTTTCCCGGGAAGCCCCTGAGCCCGAAGCTCTTAAAGGGGCCCGTGTCCTTGGGCTTTTCGGGGACGGCATCACAACGGATCATATCTCTCCTGCGGGTGCGATTCCCGAAGACAGCCCTGCCGGAAAGTACCTGATTTCCTGGGGGGTTGACCCTTCAGACTTCAATTCTTTCGGGGCCCGCAGGGGTAATCACGAGGTGATGATGCGGGGGACCTTCGGAAACATAAGACTCCGGAACCGGCTGGTGGAAAAGGAAGGGAACCGGACCGTCTACCATCTCCACGAGGGTGCAGTCCCTCCCGAGCTTCCGGAGGAAATGGCAATTTATGATGCTGCAATGCTCTATGCGGAAAATAAAGTCCCTCTTATAATACTTGCGGGGCAAGAATACGGAACCGGCAGTTCCAGGGACTGGGCCGCGAAAGGGACTTTCCTCCTTGGGGTAAAAGCGGTTCTCGCAGAGTCCTTTGAGCGGATTCACAGGGGTAACCTTGTAGGGATGGGGGTGTTGCCCCTGCAGTTTTTGGAAGATGAGAACATCGATACCCTGGGCCTGACGGGAAAAGAGGAGTATGACATACTGGGGCTTGAAATGCTTGAGCCCGGGGGGGAACTGCTCGTACGGGCGAGAGACGAAAAGGGAGGAGAAACCGATTTCAGGGTTAAAGTCCGGCTGGACTCTGCCGTGGAACTGGGGTATTACAGGAACGGAGGGATTTTGCACAACTTCTTGCGAAATATGATAAAAGACAAGGGCTCTTTTTGAGGGACTGCACAACGCTTGCGGAGTTTCACGGGGTCGGCAGGCTTTCAAAATATTTGCAATATTTGGCCGATGGGTTTGAAAAATGGACCTTACAGCCTTCAATTTTAATGTCTGGCATGAAAATGCCGTTTACTTTCCTTTTTTTGTCGGTTCTTTCCGGAATTTTATCTGGCATTATCTGAATCTTTTGCTTGTTTTCCTTTATATTGTATTTTCATCCTGTTCTTTTATTCTGATGGCTATTAATATTTTTGATTTATATATATATATCAGGGGTATATTTCACATGCACTGGTACTTGGGGGTATAGAGCTTGTCCGTGGCATCGACTCTGGGTATATATTCATTGATTTCTGAACCGGTAACTCTCAATCCTTTCATTTCTTATTCCGAGGGCCTGCTCCGGCACGAGGTTACGGTGATAATTCCTGCAAAAAACGAAGAATTATCAATCGCAAGCAAGGTGCTTCTGGCTTCCGAGTATGCTGACCGTGTGCTGGTTCTTGATGGGGGGTCTACTGACAGGACCTTTGATCTGGCCTCTATGGCGGGTGCCGGGGTGCTTCCTTCAGGAGAAGGGCAGGACGCTCTGTTAAAAGCCCTATTCAGAGCCTCGAAAGATTCGGATATTGTTGTGCTTGTTCATCCGGCATGTCTCAGGGACTTCGATATCCTATCTCAGGAATTATCTTTTTTGAAAAGCGGGGAATGTGACATCTCGGTGGGTTCCTGGCCTCAAAGGTTTTCAGATGCTCTGGAAAATATTTATCTGTTCAATGGAAAGGCACCTGTAAATGAAAAGATCGGTTTTCTGGCCATTTTTTCGGAAAGTCTGAGCAAACTTGGGCCCGGCCCGCAGCACCTGTCTGTCAGGGAGTTTCTTTCCTATGCGGAGGCTCAGGGACTCCGGGTAAAAAAGACAAGCTACGATTCCGAGCTTTTTTTTAACAAATTTTATTCTTGCCGCATAGGGGTTGTGGTCCCGGCATATAATGAGGAGGCTCTGATCAGGGATACCCTCCGTGGGATCCCTGCCTATGTGGACAGGATCTATGTGGTTGAAGACGGAAGCTCGGACCGCACGTCCGAGCTTATTGACGGGGTTTCCGACCCGAGAATCGTCCATATCCGGCATGAGGTGAATAAAGGGGTCGGGTGCAGCATTATTGACGGGTATAAGCTGGCGCTGAAGGATGAAATGGATGTGGTTGCCGTAATGGCCGGGGACAACCAGATGGACCCTGCCCAGCTCCCGAGATTGCTAATTCCTGTTATTGAAGGTAGAGCCGACTATAGCAAGGGGAACAGGCTGCTTACTGCAAAGTTTATGAAAGGGATGAGCCGGTGGAGGGCTTTTGGAAATTTCCTGCTTTCCCTTCTGACCAAGGTCGGAAGCGGGTACTGGCAGCTTCTGGACCCCCAGAACGGGTACACGGTCATTTCCAGGCGGGCTCTTGAAGCTATGGATCTGGATTCCGTTTATCCCTATTATGGTTACTGCAATGATTTGCTTATCAAACTGAATGCTTTCGGGATGAAAGTTGAGGATGTGGTGATGCCTGCCAGGTACGGGGATGAGAAGTCTTCAATCAGGTACGGCAAATATATCCTGAAAGTGTCTCCCATGCTTTTCAGGGGCTTTCTCTGGAGACTCAGGGTCAAGTATATGGTCCTTGACTTCCACCCTCTGGCCCTTTTCTACATTACAGGTATGGTTTTACTCCCGGCATCCGTGTTTTTCGGGGTTTTTCTCCTTCTTGTGGCGGTTTTTAGCAACCCGTTTCCGGCATATTATACGGTGCTTGACCTTTTTGCCATGTTTATGGGGGTCCAGATGTTACTTTTCGGCATGTTCTTTGACATGCAGGCTGACCGGAGCAGGAGAATAAAAAAGTGAACTACTATTGGTATTTTTGATGAACATTTCAGCTTTCTTTAGTTACATTTTTATTTTCTCCCGTTTTTCTTCCATTATTTTTTTATTTCCGCCCTTTATTTTTTTCCGTTTTTCTCAGAGAGCTTATTATAAGGATGATAACTATTCCTGCGCCTATGGTTTCAAAAATCAGGGAATCATAAAACTCGAATTCGAAAGATTTTACAAACATCGCCAGAAAGTACTCCATGCCTGTGTAGTCCGGAGATCCTCTGGGAAATTTCAGTCCGAAAAGGGGCCAGAAAAAGGTGTAAGGATTGGCCCACATCCGGTCTTCCAGAAGGTGGCAAAAGGATCCCGCTGCAAGGGAAATGATCCTGGCATCCTTACGGGTTTTATACCTGGCAAGACCCGGCAGGGCAAGAAAAAGGCTGAATAAAAGGGTATGGCCTATAATGCGTCCGTTTGCAAGGGTGGATGCAAAAATCAGTTTTCCGATTGGTTTGTCGATGATGTCGGGGAGCAGGGCCCCGAGGGCGAGGTATCGAAGCTCCGTTTTGGACGCAACGGAGGGGAGGAGGCGGCCGACTATTAAAAAAACTCCCAGTGTGATCCCCAGATGCCCGAAGAGGAGCATTGAAAACCAGTTTGTTTTAAAATTATTTGTACCTTCGCTTACATATTTTTACACTGTTTTCCTGTTAATGTTTTTCCTTTGTATCCTGAAGTAATTAATGGAAAAGGCCAGTATAATGACAAATCCGATAAACTCGGACACAAAAACAGTGGTAAACGCAGGGTCGTAAGCCCGGTCAAGGATTATCATAAAATATTCAAAAAAGTTTCCACCGATCCGGTCTTTCGGAAATTCCCGGCCGAAGAGGGGCCAGAGAAACACGTTGGGACTATTCCACATCCGGTCTTCAAGCAGGTGGCAGAAGGCCGCCCCCGGGATAAGCAGGGGGGTCGAACTCCTTTTTTCCCTGTATAGCCAGTACCCTGCAAGGAGGAGCAGGCACCCGAATAAAAGAGTATGGGCAAAAATTCGTCCTCCTCCAATTGCTTCTGCGAGAATAATCCTGCCCAGGGGTTTGTCAATAAGGTCCGGGAGCAGAGCTCCGAAAGCAACGTAGCGGTAATCAAAAGTCTGTTCGGTTTTAGGAAACAGGCGACTTAACAGATAAAAGGTCCCCAGTGTAATCCCAATGTGTCCGAAAATGAACATGGGAATTATGAAGGGCCCTCACCTTAAAACGGCTTTCAGTTAAAAAAAATGATGATTTTTCCCTCCGGATCGCCTTTTGGGGCGTTTCCTTCGGGATAGTCTTTTCAGGCCTGACATTCACTGACAAGTTTCTCAACTAGTTCCTGCCGGATGGTGTCATTTCGGTCTCCTCCGCAGACCATACCCCGGACCCCTATGATATCGGGCCCTATTCTTTCGAGTACTGGCAGGTCTTCGAACTTCAGAGATCCGGCAATGGCGTTTTCAAGCCCGTTTTCATGGGCGAGTTCCGTGAACTTTTTCAGTTCCTCTTCGTTCATGAATTCGAAGGTGGACTTTCCGTCCTTGATGCCCGTGTCAACCATCACGACATCAGCCCCCGCTTCTGCGGCAATGGGGGGGAGGAGCATGGGAGAAATCGAGTTAATGCGTTCGTAGTCCGAATACCCGGAGGCAACTACCTTTTTCCCGGAGTCGAAGTCCTTTACGGCTCTTACGATCCCTGTGAGCAGCTCAAGGGCCTGTTCTTCGGTCTGGATGTCAAACAGCCCCACTTTCACATAGTCTGCCCCGGCAACCGCGGCTCCAAAGGCAGCGAGAGAAGCTGTTCCGGGTTTGAAGTTAAAGTCCCCGATGGTTGCGCTTATGGGCTGCTTTCCATTTACACTTTCTTTTACATCCCGGATTACCCAGGGAAAGTTCGCACCAAGAGAGCCTTCTTTCGGGTTTTTGACATCCACAATGTCGGCGCCTCCCATGGATGCGACAATTGCCTCTTCTCTGTTAATCGGACTTACAAGCAGTTTCATGAAAAAGACCTTCTGATTTATTTTTTTTGAATATGTACTTTCTTTATCGAGGAATAATAATAATTTTATACAATCTACCTTATTTTTTATGCTTTTTATAGGATGATATAACTATCAGTTAAATATGTTTCGAGTAATCTTTGTGATGGACCTCTTTGACCGAAGTGTGGTACATGCAAAAGGAGGAAACCGGGGTGAATACCGGCCTGTTTCGGAATCAAGCACTGTATGCAGCAGTTCGGACCCGGTGGAAATCGTCAAAGGCCTGAAGCCTGCGGAAGTCTATATTGCAGACCTGAACGTCCTTCAGGGTTCAGGCCCCGGAGACACGAACACTGACCTTATACGAAAGGTATCGGAAGAGACCTCTACCCTGCTTGATTTCGGGGTTTCGGGCGCTAAAGATGTCGAAAGGGCTCTTTCCCTTGCGACCACCGTGGTAATAGGTACGGAGACCGGGACTCTTGAGGGGATTCGGGAAGCGGCTTTTGAGCACCCCGGCCGGCTCTGTGTTAGTCTGGACCTGAAGCACGGGAAACTCCTTAAAAAAGACCCTGAAATCCCTGCCGACCCCTTTAAAATAGTTGCGCTCTTAAATGAACTGCCCCTGAAGGATCTAATTTTCCTGGACCTGGACAGGGTGGGGACCTCTACGGGCTTTGACCCGGAGTTTCTCGAAAAACTTGCTAAAGCCTCGAAGCATGGTCTGCTCCTCGGAGGCGGGGTCAAAAATTCGAAAGACCTTTTAATTCTTGAAAAATTAGGCCTTAAAGGGGCCCTGGTCGCAACCGCCGTCCATTCCGGATCAATTCCTCCGGCCATGCTCCGGGAAGGTCCGGGTAAGGCCTGAAAAAAGCTTAAGTTCAGGATGGGGGGAAAGAACAGCTCCCTTTATAATCATAATTCTTAGCTGAATTTCAGGAATCTTTATATTTTATTATCGGAGTTCAATTATTAGGACAGATGACAACTTAAAAATGATGAGGGTTTAATATGCCAGAAGAAAACACAACTGAAGATATAAGTGTCAAAGACAAAATTGTCAAAGACAAAAGTGTCAAAGACAAAAGTGTCAAAGACAAAAGTGTCAAAGATAAAAATGTCGAAGATAAAAATGTCGAAGATAAAAGTGTCGAAGATAAAAGTGGCGAAGACAAAAGTGGCGAAGGATATGCGGAAATCAAGATGGGGGGAGGCTGGTACATTACCATTTCCCTTGCTCACAGTGAACGCTTCGACAAA